>NZ_CP026416.1:0-127843 GCF_002934965.1 Acinetobacter sp. ACNIH2 | reverse complement strand
ACCAAAGCCCGTTTGTTCAACTGACAATTCAGGATTTTTAAACAGCTTACTTTGCTGAAGATTCGTGGCATTAATACTATTTTGCGTTTCCCAGAAATTTTGGGACGCTTGATATTGGTTAACCTGCTCAATAGCTTGCTGCAGCGTTAAATCTTGAGTACTGGCGACTACGGAAGTACTGAAGCTGATCATTGCAGATAGCAAGATACCGCTACCTAAGGCTGACCAGGATAAATTCAGGATGGAGGTATCCTGATGTAATTTGTTTTTTGACATGAAAATGCCCCACGCATAATGAAATTAGGAGTGGTGGGCTTTTATAAGACTACCCCACCAATAGTAGGGGCAAATCGGGAGGCGGGGTTAATTGATTCAGATAAGGGGGTTTATAAAAAGTTATTCCCAAAAAAGTTGGGGTAATGCCGGTCTCAAAATGAGTTTTAAGCTTCAAATCATCGGGTGGGTCAATCTGAATCACGATTGTATTTGAGAAATGACTGCACTTTTCGTTAAAACAAAGCTTCTGACAATAGTCATAAATTTCTTTATAGTTTTCTAAGGAATAAAGTGCTTGACGAGGACTATCACTCTTTTCGTCTAAATCGATTGGATTAGAGAGTATTGAATTGGGTATGTTTGTCATTTCATGCAGACAGGCAGCCTCTGCCACACTCCAAATATTCTGGAATGTGAATAAGAGCACCAATATCTGAATTAGAAATGTTTTTCTCTTCATACACAAATCTGTATTTAAAACACCAATAAGAAGCTGTCCAGATCTATCAAAGATCTGATCACAGAATTTGAGTAACCTTAAACTTTTTGCAGCCTAAAGTAAAGATATACAGAATTTTTGAAAAAAGCATAGGTCTAGATAATCAAGCTAGATTTTTTAAAACTCCACATTGGTCAATTGTACATAAACCATCACAAGTACCTCTTAAATCAGATAATTGTTCAATAAGCTTTTGTTGCTTGATTATATTTTCTCTGATAGCACTGACATGTAAGTCAATTAATTCATTCACATCTGAACAATTTTTCTTGGGATTATCTTTATAGGTGAGTAATTGACGAATTTCATTCAAACTCATATTTAAAGTTCGGCAATTCAAAATAAACTTAATTCGCTCAACATAGCCTATATCGTAAAGGCGGTAATTTCCTTCCGTTCTTTCGGGTTCCGGAATTAAACCTTCCTTTTCATAAAACCTAATTGTTAATACTGAACATGAGGTTTTTTTAGAGAGTTCACCAATTTTTAAATGCATTGAGTTGGTATTTCCAAAAAATCTTGACTCTATAGTAACTATAGGGATTCTAATATTCAAAGTTTATAAATTTTTTTAATGGGTATAACTATGAGTGGCTGTGGATGTAGTAAAGAAACACCATGCGAAGATAAGAAATCTCAACAAGAAAATCATCCATCAATTGCAGAAGCAAGCAATTCAAAGAATTGTGATAATACGCCTAGCTGTTGTGGTGAAGAGGAAGAAGAAAAATCTTCATCTCCTTGCTGTAACACTTCAAACAGTTGTGAAGATACCGCTCAATCCTGTTGTGGTTCTGATCCCAAAGAAAATTTAAGCACTGAAAACGTTTTAAAAGATTCGCACTACATGAGTGAATACTTAGTTCCCAAAATGGATTGTTCTGCGGAAGAACAGATGGTTCGTATGGCGCTATCTTCAATTGATGGTGTTCAAAAACTCATCTTTGATTTACCTAACCGGTCTTTAAAGGTTCTACATAATCAAAAAGATGAAAATATAACTACCAAACTTGAAGCTTTGGGTTTTGGTGCAAAGCTTGTGAAGACTGAAACTTATATAAGCAATCAACAGGCTAAGCAAACAAGTACCTATACCATTCCTAAAATGGATTGCTCTGCTGAAGAGCAAATGGTCCGTATGGCTCTTGCAGATATTGAAGCAGTTAAAGGTCTTACTTTTGATCTTCCCAATCGAAAACTGAAAGTCTTCCATAATGAAGGGAGTCAGCAAATTACGGCCAAACTTGAAGGACTGGGTTTTGGGGCGAAACTTGATGAAACACAGCTTTCTACAGGCGATATACCTAATGAACCTGATCCTGTGAGACAAGCTAAAGTACTTAAACTGTTATTAGGCATTAATGCTCTACTGTTCTTTATAGAATTCATCAGCGGAATTATTGCTGCGTCTACAGGATTGATTGCTGATTCTCTAGATATGTTTGCCGATGCAGCCGTTTATGGTATTGCGCTATATGCCGTCGGAAAAGCTGCGAAATATCAAGTGAAAGCAGCCCATTTCGCAGGTTGGATTCAGTTATTACTTGCTGTCATCGTGATTATTGATGTCATTAGACGATTCATGTTTGGAAGCGAGCCAGAATCAACGCTCATGATTGTTATTGGCCTGCTCGCACTTATAGCTAACGTGACATGCTTATATCTTATTTCTGGTCATCGAGAAGATGGCGCACATATGAAAGCCAGTTGGATTTTCTCGGCGAATGACGTTGTGGTAAATATGGGCGTTATATTTGCCGGTGTACTCGTGGCGTGGACGGGATCAGCTTATCCAGACTTAATCATTGGCATCCTGGTTTCTTTATTCGTGCTTAATGGTGCTCGAAAGATTTTGGCTTTGAAGTAAGAGTCTCGAAAATGAATCTATTTCAAGTTAAACAAAATCAGATCGTCAAAATTAGAGATCTCAAAAAAGGTAATCAATACAGTCATACCACTGATCCCGTATTGGAACGGCTCCAACTATTAGGTTTTAGAGAGGGTGAAACTCTACAAGTACTCGCTAAAGGTATTTTTGGCGGAGATCCTGTTTTAGTTCAAATTGAAACTTCAAGATTCGCATTAAGAAAGAATGAAGCTGAAAGAATTTTTGTAGAGTTAGTATCCAATGAAGATTAAGAACATTGCATTAGTCGGTAATCCAAATTGCGGAAAAACCTCTTTATTTAATACACTTACTGGTACGCGACAAAAAGTTGCCAACTATGCTGGGGTTACCGTAGAAAGAAAAGAAGGTTCTTTTAACTTACCTTCTGGTGATGCAGTACGAGTATTGGACTTACCCGGAACTTACAGTTTAAAACCTAGTAGTTTAGATGAAGAAGTTACCAGGGCAGTTTGTTTGGGCGAGCTAAAAGGTGAAATTCTACCCGACATTTTTATATGCGTTGTAGATGCCACAAATTTAAGCTTACATTTGAGCTTGGTTCTCGAAGTTCGTGCTTTAAATCGCCCTATGATTCTTGTATTAAATATGATGGATGAGGTCAAAAAGCGTGGTATTTCCATTGATAAGGATAAACTGTCTCAACTGTTAGGTATCCCTGTAGTTGAAGCTGTCGCAGTTAAAACAAAAGGAATTCAAGATTTAATTAATCAATTAGATCAAAAAAATCTTTTTATTACTCCTTATCATTCTGAATTAAGTCATTTTGAACAGGTCAAACAAATCACCAAACAAGTTATTTTAAATAATGACAGTGGTGATAAAAGAACCGCATTTCTAGATAAAATTTTTCTACATCCTGTATTGGGTTTAGTAATCTTAACTTTAACCATGTTTGTGATGTTCCAGGCGGTATTTATATGGGCAACGCCTTTTATTGAATTCATTGAAAATTTTGTCGCATGGCTCAGTGATTTTATTGGACCACTAATCCAACATCCTCTATTAAAAAGCTTGGTTGTGGATGGGGTAATTGCTGGTGCAGGTAGCGTGCTTGCATATATGCCTCAGATTTTGATTTTATTCTTCTTCATTTTAATGCTTGAAGAGTCAGGCTATTTACCCCGGGCAGCATTTCTTTTAGATAAATTAATGTCTAAAGCCGGGCTTAGCGGCCGTTCATTTATTCCTCTGCTATCCAGTTTTGCTTGTGCCATTCCCGGAATTATGGCAACCAGAAGTATCAGCTCTGAACGGGACCGATTAGCAACAATTATGATTGCACCCTTGATGACCTGTTCAGCAAGATTGCCAGTATATGCTTTATTGATCGCGGCATTTATTCCGAACCAATTAATCTACGGCTGGTTAAGTCTGCAAGGATTAGTCCTTTTTGGTCTTTATATGTCGGGAATAGTCTCAGCGTTATTAGTTTCACTCTTTCTGAAGTTGGTTCGAAAAGATAAAACTGAAAGTATTTTTATTTTTGAGCTTCCCACATACCGAATTCCAGATATTAGAAATATTGCATTAGGCTTATATGATAGGGCAACTATTTTCTTAAAACGAGTTGGTGGCATTATCGTTGCGCTGTCTATCTTGTTATGGGTGCTAGTCACGTTCCCTCAACCACCAGATAATGCAACCATGCCGGCCATTAACTATAGTTTAGCTGGTCAGTTAGGGCATTTAATTCATCCTATATTTGCGCCTATTGGGTTTACATGGGAAATATGTATTGCACTCATTCCTGCTATGGCAGCAAGGGAAGTTGTAATTGCTGCTCTTGGGGTGATTTATGCGATGTCAGGTGATGAAGATACAGTAACTCAAAGTCTGTTAAGTCAAATTTCAGGCCCGGATGGATGGGGGTTAGCCACAGGTTTATCATTATTGGTATGGTTTATTTTTGCTCCCCATTGTCTTGCTACGTTAGCAACAATTAGACGAGAAACTGGCAGCTGGAAACAGCCCATCATTATGGCAACTTATTTGTTTGCATTAGCCTACATCTTTTCATTCATCACATATCAAGTTGCGAGTAATTTTTAATTAGCAAATGAATAAAATAAGGGAGCTAGCTCCCTTATTTTATTGAAATACTCACTATAAATGAAGCGCTTTTACAAGAAAAACTGTATAGATATCAATAATATTAAACAGCTTCCTAAGAAAACTTCTAATTTAATTATAAATTATGAAAGAGTTCCCTCTTTTTAGTGCAATTCATGAAATTAGGTTTAAATATCAAAAATTATGGCTTAATGAATAGCATGATCTTGTAGACACTTTTAGTGAAATAATAATCAAAATATTGGAATGCTCCCAGTAGCCTAGACACAAAACCGATTCTAAAATTCTTATACTCGATATGGATAATTATTCTGAAAATTTTTTAGTATTAATTTCTTGTAGATAAGTGAAGATCTCATCTACTGTAGCTCTCGCTGTTCTAGAAACGCCAATTAATGTTGCAGATGCCATACCTGTCCAATCTCCATATCCAACTAACCACAAGTTAGGTAACTTAATAGACCTTCCATTTTGAACTTCTACAAAGTTATCTCGCTCTACTATATCTATACTTTTTAGATGATTTAATGAAGCCTTAAATCCAGTACACCAAATAATCACATCAATTTTCTCTTTTTTTCCATCTGGCCAAATAACTGCATCTGTAGCTAAAGATTGAAAAGGTGGACGGCTATGTAAGACTCCTCTATTCCTTGCCTCTTTGACACTATCGATCATCACAATATCACCTAGGCCACCTATTGGCTGGTCAACTTTTCTTCCTTCTTGTTGTACTTTTAAACGCTCAGTTGCTCTTAAAAACAGTACTCGACCATCGACATCATCAGGTAAAAATTGAGGCGGAGTTTTTGTGACCCAAATGGTTTCAGCAACTTGTGAAACCTCAGCGAGTATTTGCGCGCCCGAATTCCCCCCACCCACCACGATGACTTTCTTATCTTTAAATGGATCTGCATTCAGGTAATGGGCTGAATGTAACTGCGTGCCTTGAAAGTTTTCCTGTCCCGGATAATCAGGAATAAACGGCTGGCGCCATGTCCCTGTTGCACTGACCACCACCTTGGCTCGCCAAAACTTTTCTCCAGCATATACGTCTAAATACTTTCCCTTCGATTCCACACGATCGACATGTACTGGACGAACAATCGAAAATTGATATCTCTGTTCATAAGCCGATAAATACTGGATCACCTCATTTCGTGTTGGATAGGTCTGTTCAGTGATGGGCATCATCCAACCGGATAGAGAACTCCAGGTATTAGGAGAAAAAAGACGCAATGACTCCCAGGTATGCAGCCAGGCACCCCCCGCTTGATTTTGCTCATCCAATATAATGAATGGGATTTTCTTGCGCTTTAAAAAATAAGCGGTAGATAAAGCGGCCTGCCCACCACCGATAATGATCACATCAGTTTCAGTCTGTTTCTGGTTCAAAGCCTTCACCTTTTCCTTATTTATCTCTGACTTCTTTAATGTAAAAACCCAATCATGAAGACTGGGTTTTTACAATATTCATTGTACCTTTAACAGCACTTCATCGGTACAGCATAAAAGTGTTACTGACCTGGCAATGAGGCGCAGTATTTAATACCATCCAGCATTTATAAACTGCGCTGATTTACACGCTTGGACAACTCTTCAGCCGATTCCTTGCGTTCAGAATAACGATCAGTCAGGTATTTGCTTTGACCACGAGTCAGTAGAGTGAACTTAAATAACTCTTCCATGACATCCACAATCCGGTCATAGAAAGCTGAAGGCTTCATTCGTCCATCTTCTTCGAATTCCAAGAAAGCTTTCGGAATTGAAGACTGATTTGGAATGGTGATCATCCGCATCCACCGCCCCAAAATACGCATCTGGTTCAGGCTGTTAAATGACTGTGATCCACCACTGACTTGCATCAAGGCAAGGGTTTTACCTTGGGTAGCACGGATTGCTCCTCCTGCAAGTGGAATCCAGTCTATTTGTGATTTAAAAATGGAACTCATAGAACCATGACGTTCAGGTGAACACCAGACCATACCTTCAGACCATGCAAGAAGCTCATGCAGTTCTTTTACTTTTGGATGCTCAGTATCCGCATCTTCTGGCAAAGGAAGGCCCCACAAGTGATAGATACAGATAAAGCACGGCTTTGTTGCACAAAGATTTGAAATGCAAAGCGCCCCTAATTGAGCCAAATTTAAGGCGTAACTTGGGTAAGTGGTCGACCTAATTCCGTAAATCTGTTAAGGACTGCTACACGTGCAGGGATCTCATTCACTTGGCTATCAAAACTCCTTGCACTGAGTTTATCTCCTAATAATTTGATGCAATGCATCTTAGTTTCAACCAAACTTCGCCGATGATAGCCTGACCATTTTTTCCATAGTGTCCTGCCTAAACGTTTAATTGTTCGAAGTAATTCATTTCGCTCTAGCGAGCTACTCTTTGTATCTTTCCATGGTTTCGCATTTTTTCTAGGTGGAATCACCGCATGCGCTTGCCGATCTGCAATGACCTGACGGCATTGCTTGGTGTCATAAGCTCCATCGGTATAAACAGAGTTAATCTGCTCATCTTGTGGAATCTGATTAAGTAAATCACCAAGCACCTGTGAATCATTGACATTATTGGTTGTAAGCTGAACTGCTCGTATTTGTAGGGTTTTAGCATCTATACCAATATGAAGTTTACGCCATTGGCGACGATATTCAGGTCCATGTTTCTTGCGTTTCCATTCGCCCTCACCTAGAAACTTCATGCCTGTAGAGTCCATGAGTAGATGCAGCCCATCGCTACTTTTTTGGTAGCTGATTACAATATCAATATGCTTTTGTCTTCTACAAAGCGTGGTGTAATCTGGAGCTATCTAATTTAATCCGCAAAGTTTAATCAGACTTTGCACAAAGCCAGTGACCATACGTAAAGATAGACGGAATAAGGATTTAATCATTAAGCAGCATTGGATGGCTGCGTCGGAGTAGGTTTGATTTCGCCCTTGTTTGCCTTTTGATGGTGCATACCATTGCGTAGCAGGATCAAACCAAATGGCAATATTTCCGCGACTCATGAGTGCTCGGTTATATGCGGGCCAATTGGTTGTGCGGTAGATTTTGTGTGTAGGCTTCTTCATTTGGAAATTATATCGCTGAAAAAGCCTTTACAGATAGGTTTGTGCAACAAAGCCATAAAGCACACATATGGAGGTGCTTTGTCACGGTTAAAATGGGAAAGAAAATGTCCACCAGATCTTGAGCACAGGCAGGTTAAGTATAAAAATAACGTGATCGAATGTAATCATGGCAAGCTAAAGCGGATCATTAGGGCCACTTTAGGATTCAAATCGATGAAGACTGCTATGCCACATGCATCTATTCAGATGGCATTAAACACCGATGATGTACAGACGAAGTAGTAGCAGCCGATCCTACTAAAAGAATAGCAAACGATAAAAACAGCGATAAGCATGTTTTTAACCACTGCATAAAAATAGACCAAAAATTAAGCTTTTTTAGTTTTACAGATTCGAAAATAAATAGTAATAATTCATGAATAGTAGCCGAAGCTACCATTCATGAATCCAAATCATACTATTTTAAAAAACTAATTCGATGCCTGCACCATATTTCCACCCTTTTTCGGAATTAGTAGCCTCTTGCATAAAAGTATCTTGCTGTCCTTTTTCATACTGATAAGCAATATCAATAAAAGGTTTAAATCGCTTAGTAATCTCATATCTAGTTTTGATACCAGTTTTTAGTTCTGATAAACCTGATTTTGCAGCATAGTTAGAATCATCGCTAAATATTACATCTGCTTCGATATAAGGTTGAGTAATAAGTTTCTGAGTTAAAAGCAAATCACGTTCTAATTCAAAACTTGCTCCCCAAAAATTATTCTCACCGCCATAAAGATATGCTTGTGTTTCAAAGAAATAAGGAGCTAGACCTAATATACCAATAACCCCATCCACTCGATCGCTGCTGCTGTTATTTTTATCTTCACTATATCTTACCCCAGCTTGTACATCCCAAAATGGGGCTACGTTACGGCTATAAAGTGCTGATACAGCATATTTTGGATCATTACTTTCTGACTTTTCCGAATTGGCTTCAATAAATAGACGATTTTCATCTGTTCCAATTAAAGTTTCAAACTTTGTTCCTAGGTTGCCCTTACCGTCTTCATCAACCATCCATTCATTTTCAAGTTTTGTTGCTTGATAAATTTGTCCGCCATGTTCTTTAAGATGATCATCATGAGATGGGGCTGATCTCTTTCTTGCGGTCAGAATAATATTATCTCCCCCATTTGCATTTTCCATTGAATAATATTCTGGATACAATTCTTGGGGGCTATATCTTAAGCCACCAGACTCCTGTAATAAGACTCTCATACCATTTGTAATATTACTGTCTTGTACAGGAGTTTCATTTTTAGCGAACGTTAGATTTGATAATCCAAATAGCGCAATCATCAAAGTTGTTTTTGAAAACAAATTATTAGTGATGTGCATGTGGATTTACTCCCTTCTCATTTACTTGGGACTGAGGAACAGTCTTTGTAGAATTACCATCTTCCACTTGAGCTACAATGAGTTTATTCATCATTCCTGCACTCATATGGTAAAGCAGGTGACAATGAATAGCCCACTCACCTAACTCATCAGCTGTGAGTAGAGTGGTTATCGTTTTCCCAGGTGGAACAATTACCGTATGTTTGTTTGGCATATTGCTTGGATCCTGACCATTCTCAAGCTGCATAAACATGCCATGTAAGTGCATTGGGTGAGCCATCATACTGTCATTGACAAATTTTAAGCTAATACGTTCACCATACTTCACCACTAGTGGGTCGGCTTCATTAAATTTTTTACCATTTATTGTCCAAATATAACGCTCCATGTTTCCACCAAGACGGATCTCTATTTCACGTTCAGCTGCACGAGTGTCTTTTTGAGGATCTAACGATTGCAAATCACTATATTGCAATGCTTTATTACCTTCAGGTGTTGAAGCATTTGCCCATCCAAATACGGTATTATCATTCTTGTCTGAAGCCGCCTTAACAGTAGCGCTATTCATCGGCATATCATGATTCATACCTTTCATAGAAGACATATCGTGATTCATGCCTTTCATAGAAGACATATCATGATTCATATCTTTCATTGAAGACATATCATGATCCATACCTTTCATAGAAGACATATCGTGATTCATGCCTTTCATAGAAGACATATCATGATCCATACCTTTCATAGAAGACATATCGTGATTCATGCTTTTCATAGAAGACATATCATGATTCATTCCCATATCTTCCATAGTCAATAAAGAACGAGGGCGAGATTTAGGCATCTCAATTTGTTTGACTGCTGGGCTGCTTTCTTCATGTAATGTTCCCACTGAAAAACCGGTACGATCAATAGATTCAGCTTCAATTTGGTAATGTGCTTGTTTTGGTTCCACAATGACATCATAGGTTTCAGCAGTACCAATACGGAACTCATCTACAGGAACGGGCTTTACAGGTTGACCATCAGCACTGACTACAGTCATTTTTAGGTTTGGAATGCGTACATCAAAGAATGACATAGCGGAAGCATTAATAAAACGAAGGCGAACTTTTTCTCCAGCTTTAAAATTACCGGTCCAGTTTTGCTGAGGTGTTTTGCCATTCATTAAAAATGTATAGCCTGTGACATCAGACATATCTGTTTTCAACATCCGCATCTGATTCCACATAGAGCGGTCTTGCCAAGTTGCCTTTAATCCATCACGTTTAACTTGTTTCATGACATCAAATACCGTTTCTCGACGGTTCTGATAGTAATCTGCTTCTTTTTTAAGATTCTTTGTGATTTGATCACTTGTTGAATTATGAAAATCAGAAAGCAAAACCACATAATCTCTATCAGTTTTTTCAGCAGCTGTTAGTGGAGTTTTATCTTTAGGATAAATAACAAAAGCACCATATAAACCGTCTTGTTCTTGTCCTTTACTATGTGAATGATACCAATAAGTACCATTTTGGCGGACTTTAAACTTATATTCATAAGTTTTATTAGGGGCAATGCCATTAAATTTGTTAAATCCAGGCACACCATCCATAATTCCAGGTAATAATAAGCCATGCCAATGGATTGAAGAGTCCTGATTTTTTAACTTATTGTGAACACGGATAACGGCCTCATCACCTTCTTCAAATTCAAGAAGTGGTGCAACGAATTTACCATTTACAGTAATTCTCTCAACTGGTTTTCCTGTGATATTTACAGTTTGTTCAGCGATTGTTAAATCATATTCTTTAACTGCCGCCATTACCCAAGTTGATGAAAATAAACCAACTCCAATTAAGAGTACATGACTTAACTTATTTGACATTCTATCTCACCTTTAGAAAGGTCAAGATTGAAGTAATAAAGCAAATATTTAGTATAAACTTTAATACTTCTTTCTCGCTATTTATAAAATTATTTATTGCTACTAGGCATATTCATCTTTGAATGATTCATTTTAGAATGGTCCATATTCATCATAGCATGATCCATTTTTGACATGTCAGATGAGTTAGGAGACTGATGTTGACTATGATCTTGCTGAGTCTTGTCATCTTTTTCCATTTTACAAGGTTTTGTACAAGGTTCCTGTGCTTTTACCGTTTTAGTGGCACTTGAGGTTGATACATCTTTTGCCCAAGATTGAGTACCAGCAATTAAAGTTCCAGCACAAATTAAAATTGTTAGACTACGACGCACTACAGTTTTCATAAGTTTCTCTAAAAGTTAATTTCTTGCTACTACAATAAAGTGAAGCACTGAACATCTAAGTGACTTGAAAATGACATTTTTGTAATCTATCTCGATCAGATGTTTTATAACGTTATTATAGTTTTAATGAATGACTTAGGATTCGGAAATGAGAATACTATTAGTTGAAGATGAACAAAAAACTGGTGATTATCTCAAGCAAGGTTTATCCGAAGCTGGCTATATTACGGACTGGGTTACAGATGGGTTAACGGGTAAACATCAAGCTCTTTCTGAAGAGTATGACTTAATTATTTTAGACGTGATGTTACCTGGACTAAATGGTTGGAATATTATCAATGATATTCGTAGCAGCGGTAAAACAATGCCCATTCTTTTTCTTACCGCCCGAGATCAAATCGAAGATCGAGTAAAAGGATTAGAGCTAGGCGCTGATGATTATTTAGTTAAGCCTTTTGCTTTTGCAGAGCTTCTAGCTCGAATAAAAACGCTCCTTAGACGAGGGCAACAAAGAGAAGATAATAATATTATTAAGATTGCTGATTTAGAACTTGATTTGAGAAAACGTCGGGTAACACGAGCAGGTCAACGCATTGATTTAACGGCTAAAGAATTTGCTCTTATGGAGCTTTTTATGCGTAGAAGAGGTGAAATTCTACCAAGAGCACTTATTGCATCTCAAATTTGGGATATGAACTTTGATAGTGATACAAATGTAGTTGAAGTCGCTATTAAACGATTAAGAAATAAAGTAGATAGTAATTTTACCCCTAAGTTAATTCAAAATATTAGAGGAATGGGGTATGTATTAGAGGTAGAAGATGAATAATAAAATATTCAAATCTATCAGTTTTCGTATTGGTATTATTTTCTCATTATCGACTATATGCATTCTCATTATGATGGGGTTTTTCATCCATAAATTAGTGATGCATCATTTTGAAACGCAAGATCGTACCCAATTAGAAGGTAAAATCCAGCTTATTCAGAATCTTCTCCAACAGCATCCTAAAAATTCTCCAGAACTTGATCTATATTTGAAAGATGCTTTAGTTGGACACCATGATCTTATGGTCCAAATAGAACGACCGGCAGGTCAGATTTTATTTAGTTCTACACCTTCAATCATTAATACTCAACAGTTAATCAAGTCAGCAAATAACCCTTGGATTAAATGGAAAATTAAGAATAAGACCTATCATGGCATGATCTACAACACGGATATAAACAAAAATACTGAAATACAATCTGTACGCATTATTGTGGGGATCGATACATCTGAACATCTACATTTTTTAAATGATTTTAAGCGTCAACTTTTTTACATTGGTTTAGCCGGTACGATTTGTTTAATGTTTTTAGGCTGGTTTGCAACCTGGAGAGGTTTAAGACCCGTGCAAAAAATGGCTAAGGTCGCAGAAGGCATTTCTGCCCAACATCTTTCAGAACGTTTAGAAGTTGAGCACACACCAACAGAACTAAAATCATTAGCAATTGCCTTCAATGATATGCTCGACAGACTAGAATCAGCTTTAGAAAGGCTTTCCGATTTTTCATCTGATTTAGCGCATGAAATTAGAACACCGATTAATAACTTAATGACTCAAACTCAAGTATGTCTTGCCCGTAAACGAGATACCAGTACCTATCAAGAAGTACTATTTTCTAATTTAGAAGAATTAGAACGTTTGGCTCGAATGGTATCCGATATGCTTTTCTTGGCAAAAGCAGAACATGGCCTAAAATTACAGAACTTACAGAATATTGACCTGGTTAAAGAAGTTACAGCCTTATTTGATTTCTATGATGCGCTAGCTGCCGAAAAAAATATGACGCTTCAACAAACAGGATCTGGAAATGTCAAAGGTGATCCTGCTATGTTACGTCGAGCACTCAGCAATCTATTATCTAATGCAGTTAAATATGGAAATAAGAATTCTACAATACGCATAAAACTTCAACAGAATTTAGATAACACAATATTTTCAATTGAAAATGAAGGCCCTGAAATCTCTCCTGAACAACTATCCAGGTTATTTGATCGATTTTATCGAACAGATGCATCTAGACAAAGAACAGAAGAAGGAACCGGCTTAGGGCTCGCGATAACAAAATCTATTCTTGATATGCTTGGGGCGACCATCCAGGCTGAATCCCTCAATGGTCGAATCATTTTTACCATTGTTTTTCAAAGTGAATCCATGCAAGGGGAATCATTTTAACTCATTTTTTGAACATCTTCCATTTACCCGAGTTGACCTTACATAAAGCTCAAACTGAGAGCCAGAGCTACGCCAGCACCTATCATGGCAATTGTGTAGCCAAATATGATAGCTCGGCCAAACTGTGCCCCCCTGTCATCCATGCAATTGTCGCTTTGCTTAACATGTTGCTCAGTGTGGCCAGCCCTAGCGCGACAGCAGCCACATTTGTTGTTAAGCCTTCAGTACTATGCAGGCGGGCAAGTGAGACTAAAATAGCATCTACGTCTGCTAGCCCAGAAATAGTCGATAATACGAAGATGCCGCTGGTGCCCAACCATTGTTTTGCTGCCGGGACCAAGACTGCCATGACAGCCAGGAAAGCAGCGAAGCTGAATGCTGTCCCAAGATCAAAAGGAGCCATTGCTTCTATTGTTCGATCGTTGTTTTCAGCGCTGGTAATTTGGCGTTGTCTCCACAATGCCATACCCAGCAGAAGGATTCCCGCAATCATCATTGCACCACCAAAAGTGCTTAGCAATGTTGGCTCAATGACGCCTATCAGCACAACCATACGAAAAAACATGATGCCACAGGCAGCCAATGTTCCAGAAATAGCAGCACTGACCATGACGGGGTGCTGGCGTGTATAGCGTGCCAGTGCGACAGTTGCAGCTGTAGAAGATGCCAAACCACCCAATAGACCTGTCCAGAGTATGCCTCTTTGTGAACCGGTGAGCCGCATGGCAAAATGACCTGCCAGAGAGAGTCCGGCAATCAGGATCACAGCCCACCATAACTGGTAAGGATTTAATGCAGCAAAAGGTCCCAGACCCGTATTGGGTAAGTAGGGTAATATAACGACAGAAAGTACCAGCAACTGCAGGGATGCGGTTAATTCACGATGCTCTATCAAGCGTAGCCAACCGTGTAAGGTTGGCTTGAGATCCAAAAATACAGCGACGATTACAGCCGCGGTTAATGCTAAAGTAACATTACCATGGGATGCATATGCACCTAAAACTAATGTCAACAGCATCGCGATCGTCGTGGTAGCGCTTAGATTACCGGAAAGTTTTGCGGTACGCGCGTAGGACACTGTTAATAATAAGGAAAGCCCTAATACGGCCGCGACCAGCGGCCAAGGCCCGAAGTTTGGTTGTAAATGACCGAGCACTCCTCCGAGCAATCCTGTCAATGTGAAGGTACGTAGGCCTGCTACTCGGCTGCCCTCGGGCAATTCACGATCGTGCCATCCTCGTTCTAAACCAATGAGCAGGCCGATGGCAAGTGCTGCAATAAGACCTGGTACATCTGGTGGAAGAAAAGAACTCTCTATCATAACTTTTTATTTCGCAGGCGAAGGGCATTCGTGATGACTGAAGCTGAACTCAAACTCATAGCCAAGGCGGCAATCATCGGTGACAACAACCAACCGGTAAATGGATATAGTACGCCAGCCGCGATAGGGATACCCAAAGCATTGTAAAGGAAAGCAAACATGAGGTTCTGTTTCATGTTGCCGACAGTAGCTTCCGAAAGTGAACGGGCAACAGCAATCCCTCGTAAATCTCCCTTGACCAGCGTAACTTGGGCACTATTCATTGCAACATCAGTCCCGGTTCCCATAGCGATACCGACATCAGCTTTAGCCAAGGCTGGTGCATCATTGATGCCATCACCAGCCATAGCCACGATGCGACCTTTCTTCTGCAATTTGCTGACCAGTTCTAGTTTATCTGCGGGTTTGACTTCGCCATGTACCTCATCAATGCCTAGACGTGCTGCGACTGAACGGGCAGTGGTGAGACCATCTCCTGTTGCCATCACGATACGTAGACCCGCTTCCTTCAGGGTGGCAAGTGCTTCTGGGGTACTTTTTTTGATGGGATCGGATACTGCAAGCAGACCGGCCAATTCACCATTGATGGCTAGATGCATCACACTTGCACCTTCCGAACGCAGCTCTTCGGCTTGCGGAATCAGAGATTGTACCGAGATACCCAATTGCTCCATCAGTGCTGTGTTGCCCAAAGCTAACTGACGATCGCCCACTTGACCTCGAACACCAATCCCTGAGCCCGATTCAAAATTATCTGGTGTTTCAAGAGACAGGCCACGTTCGTGTGCTGCGTTTACAATCGCTTCGGCTAGCGGGTGTTCACTGCCTTGATCAAGACTGGCGGCTAAACGTAATACTTCAGATTCGTCAAAACCTGATGCGGCAACTACACGATCGAATACAGGGCGTCCTTCAGTTAACGTACCTGTTTTATCGATGATTAGTGTGTCAATCTTGCGTAGATTCTCAATGGCTGCTGCATCACGGAACAGCACACCATGAGTAGCACCTTGACCCGTCGCAACCATGATAGACATTGGAGTTGCCAAGCCTAGTGCACAAGGACAGGCAATAATGAGTACTGCCACAGCATTGATTAATGCATAAACCCAGCTTGATTCTTCTGGGCCGAATAGTCCCCATCCAAAGAAGGTAAGCAAGGCAATGATCACTACAGCCATGACGAACCAACCTGCTACCTGATCAGCCATACGTTGCATTGGTGCTCTCGATCGTTGAGCTTGCGCCACCATCTGTACGATCTGGGATAACATGGTACTTGAACCAATTTTCTCTGAACGCATGATCAATGAACCATTGGTATTCAGGGTAGCTCCAATGACTTTATCGCCGATACGTTTAGTGATAGGTAAAGGTTCACCTGTCAGCATCGATTCATCCACTGAACTACTTCCTTCAGTGATTACACCATCCACAGGCACTTTTTCACCTGGGCGAATTCTGAGTAAATCTCCTACATGGACATGCGTTAGAGGAACATCTTCTTCAGTTCCATCAGGCAGGATTCGGCGAGCTGTTTTAGGAGCGAGCCCAAGGAGTGACTTAATTGCAGCAGAAGTTTGCGAACGTGCTTTTAACTCCAATATTTGTCCCAGTAGGGTCAATGAAATGATGACCGCTGAAGCTTCAAAGTAAACAGCGACACGACCCATGGAAATAAATGAGTCTGGGAAGATTTGCGGTGCAATGGTTGCGACCACACTATAAATAAATGCAGCTCCAGTGCCCAAACCAATCAGCGTCCACATGTTCGGGCTGCGATTCACAACCGATTGCCAACCCCGGGAAAAAAATGGCCAACCTGCCCAAAGTACAATTGGGAGTGACAACACCAGTTCAATCCAGCTCTGAACAGCCATATTGAACAGGTTCATTTGATGACCAAACATCGCCAAAAAAGTCACGATGATGGTCAATGGCAGTGTCCACCAGAAGCGTCGGCGGAAATCACGTAACTCCGGATTCTCATCTTCCTCTAATTCAGGAATGAGTGGCTCCAGTGTCATTCCGCATTTAGGACAGTTTCCAGGATGATCTTGCCTGATTTCTGGATGCATTGGGCATGTATAGATGGTCGTACCTGTTGTGCTTGCCGCATTAACGTGTTGAACAGTCTGATGATGCTGTGTATGTGCATCGGCAGTCGTCGTTGCGGGTTTAGCGATATATTGCACCGGGCTGCTATGAAACTTTGATTGACATTTATCACTGCAAAAAAAGTAAGTTTTCCCCTTAAATTCCTCATGGTATTTCGATTCTTCAGTGACGGTCATACCACAGACTGGGTCTTTCAGTACGTCTGTTGTAGCCTGTGCCATATGGTCCTGGTTATGATTTTTTTGATCTGACATAAATAATTCTCCTATGGTAAAGTGGTTTTATGGCCGAATTTTGGAATAAATCTTGGAGTCTGTTGAGCATAGCTGTCATAGACAGTACCAAACTGTTTACTCATCTCAGCCTCTTCCGTGATTGCTAGGCGCCCATACATAATCAGTAAGATCGGAAACATAATCAGTGTCAGTAAAGTTGGCCATTGCAATAAAAAACCCAACAAGATCATCACAAAAGCCACGTATTGTGGGTGACGTATACGTGCATAAGGGCCTGTGATCGCTAAAGAATACTGACGTTGCGCGTTGTACAGCACGTGCCATGACGTTGATAACAGGTAAAATCCATAGCCCAAGAAAACGTAACTGGCGATATGCAAAATGCCAAAATGTGGATCACCTTTTTCACCTAATAGCGTTGACCACAAGTGACCTGCATTATGAGAAAGTAAGTCAAGTTGAGGGAAGCGAGTTTGAAGCCAACCAGATAACAGGTAAATGGTTAAAGGAAAACCATACATTTCGACAAATAGAGCAATGATAAAAGCCGAAAAGGCCCCAAATGTACGCCAATCGCGCGCAGTGGAAGGTCTAAAAAAACTGAAAGCGAACATGATAAAAACTGCTGAGTTAATGATAACCAGCGTCCATAAACCATAAGCCGATTCCGCATGATTCATGATGGATCTCCTGATAAGAGCTATTTTTTGTTATCAGATATATCGGATTTTTTTTGCTGCGAGTGGTTATGCCCATGACCACCATGCATAAAAATATGCATCAGTGGACACGCTAAAAGGAATAAATAAGGCAAAGCACCGATAACGTGGGCTAAATGTTCTGTTAATAGAAAATAAGCTGCGATACCACCCAGCACGATTAGACCAATCGCATAACGTGTAGACCAGAAGTTAGGTACTGAATTATTTTCTTGGTGTTGGTGATTCATGGTGCTTTCCCCTAATTCATGGGTAACTATTTAGTTGCTGACGGAGGCATACAGTCCATCATCATCTGCATCATGGATTGCATCATGTCCATACGTTTTTCCATCATCTGCTGACGGTCAGCCATATTTGCATTCATGCTTTGGCTGCCCATCTGTTTCATCATACTCATACCTCCTTGCATGAGTTTCATGTGCTCAGCCATAAGTTTCTGACGTTCTTGTGGGGTTTTTGCAGCCATCATCTTCTCATGCATGGCTTGCATCGCCTTCATGTGTTGATCCATTGCAGCCATTTTATCTGTAGCAGTGGTGCTGGTAACTGTTTGCTTAATTGTTACTGCAGATGGTGCTGTTTTTTCAGGGTGGTGATCTTTGTGTTCATCGGATTGCTGTGCAAATGTATTCAATGACGCGGCTGCGATACATAAGCCCAAAAAAATGTTTTTGAATTTCATCATAATTTTTTCCTTTAAATAATTTGGAAGTAAAAGCTATGTTTTAGTACTGAACAGAGTCTAGGAATTTGACTACTAAACTGATGAAATTTTTGGTTATTCTCTGTCTCTCTTAAAAATTTTAGCACTATTAATTAATTATTTTTAAAAATGACAAAAATGTAATTTTGAGATCTTCTCGAAATATATAGTCTATGCTGAGATGACAAAAATTTTATTTAATATTAATCTTTTAAAACTATTAAAGTTGTTATGATTTTATGTGCTTAAAAAAATAAAAATGAAATGATTAGATGACTCCAAGGCTAGTTAGAGACACATTCTTAATGTAATTTACACTGTTATTCCTTTAAAGAAAAAATACAGTTGATCAAAATAGTTTTTTATAGAAAAAAGGGTGGATAATTTAATTATTAAACTTATTGGTATATTTATTAGATAGAAGGTAAAGAAGATTATTTTTAATATTAGGGTTTATAATCCAAATTTCAGAGTAAGGAATCTACTACTTATATAATAGAGATTCCATCTCCAAAACAGTACTACTGTATGAATGAGTTGTATTCAATGCAGGGAAGAATGTAGATCCTTAATACTAACGGAAAATTATTTTACTGAATTTTCATGTAAAGACTCATTTAATTGATCAATCACTGTCGTCCATTCACCATCAGAGTGTAGTTTTTCTTCTAAAAAATGACGTTGAGCATCAGTCCAAAAAATTGCTTGTGTTAAAAAAACATCTCCAGCTAGCTGATGGCTCTCTATGAATTTTGCAATTGCTTCTTCAGTAGAAGCTAAACCAAGCTGTTCAAATAATTTGGTCATTCTTGGACGTGTTTGAGTCATGTGCTTAGCCCACAAATTTATATTAGATCAAATTAAACATAACATGTTTATATTTAAACTAAAATATAAAAAATTAAATAGCTACTATTTTCTTAGACAAAATGATTACTACATTTCATAAATCAACCACCTACATAATTTGTTTGTTAAATGATCATTATTTTTCAATAAGATTATTTTAATAGTTAAAGATTTTAAATTTTAAAAATGACAAAAATGTAATTTTGAAGTCATCGCTCTGTTTCTGTCTCTCACTAATAATTGAAATATAAGAGGAGATGATGTGGTCTCATTAAATATAGATTTTATAAAGTCATCTCTAATGAACTAACGAATCAAGAGGAAACGTAAATGAAATTATTTCAAAATAAAATGACTGCTCTACGTAATGTTGTAGTAGCTGCAACGATGATTGTGGCTACTACAACTACGTTCGCTCATGTGAGTTTAGTGAGTGCGATTCCTGCGGAAAATGCATCTATCCTTAGTCAACCAAAGAACTTGACCCTTAACTTTGGTGCAGAGGTTATGTTGATGAATATTAAGTTACTGGATGCTCAGCGAAGAGATGTTCCTTTAAAATATAAAGTTACTCATGACTTAAAGAAATCCTTTGATGTCGCTCTTCCGAAACTGAAAAAAGGTAAATATACCGTTGTCTGGACAACAATGGGGAAAGATGGTCACAACATGAATGGTGAATATAGTTTCACTATCAAATCAACTAAATAAGAATTGATTACCTTTCAACATGTCAGTGAGGTGCTGGCATGTTGTTCTAGAATGGACAAAAATAATGATTTCTGAATATTGGATGTGGGCCACTTGGTTAACTAAGGTTATTTTATATTTAAGTGTAGCTTTTGTCGTTGGTGGAGCCTTTTGCTATTTTTTACTTAGACAATATCTTGAACTAAAAGAATCGATTCTTAAATATATTACAATTGGCGCTGGATTAGGCCTAATTTCCAGTACCTTGGGATTTTTTATTCTGATTGGTAGTTTTGCCAATACTGGTATTACAGGGATGGTGGACCCCACGTATATTAATATATTGGTTAATACTCCGACGGGGTATATATACGTTCTTCGTTCTATTAGTTTTGCTCTTTTACTTCTTCTCATGGTGGTTAAACTTAACAGGAACAAAGGTCATTTTTCTATAATTGAAAGTTCAATATTTTGTGTTTTACTTCTCCCGATTATTTTTAGTTTTTCCCAGCTCGGACATGTCGCTAATTTAACCTTACTTGCTCAAATTTTATTATCAATCCATATTCTAGTTATGTCGTTATGGATGGGGTCTTTATATCCGTTATGGAAAACCAGCCGGGAAATAAGTGGTTTACCTTTAAAAGATCGCATGCATGTATTTGGACGTATTGCTGCTTTCATTGTTGGGATATTAATCGCCTGTGGCGCTAGTGTAGCTCTTCTTTTAATTAAAGATTTTAATACCTTAATCAATACTGCATATGGCTATGGTTTCATGGTTAAAATGTTTTTTGTTATAGGTATTCTACTTTTAGCTGCCTTCAACAAATGGTATTTCACCCCGCGTCTTCAACATCCTAAATTCGCTAAACACCTTAGTCATGCCATTTTATTTGAGATGTTATTAGGTCTATCAATTCTATTAACAACAGGCTATATAACCACTGTCGTGGGTATTGAATAAGAGAATTTCAAAATAAGGGAATTGAGGAAATTTAACATTACTGCATTTATCTTTTGTAGCTGAGCAAGGCTTTGTTGCACAAAGCTATTCTTGAAGGCTTCTTCAGTAATATAATTTCCAGATGAAGAAGCCTACACCTAAAATCTATCGTACAACCAATTGGTCCTCGCATAACCAAGCTTTAATCAAGCGAGGAAATATTTCAATCTGGTTTGATCCTAAGACGCAATGGTATGCACAACCACAAGGCAAGCAAGGACGAAATCAAACTTATTCCGATACAGCGATTCAATGCTGTTTAATGATCAAATCTCTATTCCGTCTTTCTTTACGTATGGTTACTGGCTTTGTTCAAAGCCTGATTAAACTCTGTGGCTTGAATTGGACAGCACCAGATTACTCCACCCTTTGTAGACGACAAAAGCATATTGATATTGCGATAAGCTATCAGAAAAGTCATGATGGGTACACCTACTTGTCGACTCTACGGGTTTAAAGTTTTTAGGTGAAGGCGAATGGAAGCGTAAAAAACATCAGCCTGAATACCGTCGGCAATGGCGTAAACTGCATATTGGTATAGATGCTGAAACACTGCAAATACGTGCCGTTCAGCTTACTACAAATAATGTCAGTGATTCACAAGTACTAGGTGATTTACTGGATCAAATTCCACTAGATGAGCGAATAGATTCTGTCTATACCGATGGCGCGTACGACACGAAGTGCTGCAGAAAAGTGATTTCAGATCGTCAAGCACATGCAGTAATTCCACCCAGAAAGAATGCCAAGCCCTGGAAAGATTCTAAAATAAGTTCAATAGAACGAAATGAGTTACTTCAAACGGTTAAACATTTAGGCAGAACCCTATGGAAAAAATGGTCGGGTTATCACCGTCGTAGTTTGGTGGAAACCAAGATGCATTGCATCAAATTATTAGGTGATAGGCTGACGGCAAGACATTTTCAAAGTCAGGTCAATGAAATTCATGCGCGTGTGGCAGTTCTGAATAGATTTACGGAATTAGGTAGACCTCGCACCCAAGTTGTGTCTTAAATTTGAATGGATTGGGGAGAACTCAGCTTTTGAATGTTTATGCAACAAAGCCCATAATAACTATATTTTTGGAGTACGATTCAATGGGATTCAAACTCATACCAACCATAATTTCAGTATCACTTACCCTTATTATTTGGTTTCTCATTCCAATTCCGCAAGATGTTTCTGCAAATGCTTGGCTTCTATTTGCGATGTTTATTGGTGTTATTTCAGCCATTATTGGTAAAGCAATGCCTATTGGTGCAATTTCGATTATCGCGATAGCACTGGTCGCGATTACCCGAGTAACAGCAGATAACCCTAGCGATGCCATCAAAGATGCTTTAAGTGGCTTTGCTAACCCTCTTATTTGGTTGATTGGTATATCCATCATGATTTCAAAAGGGTTACAAAAAACAGGGCTAGGTGCACGACTAGGTTATTACTTTATTGCAGTTTGGGGTAAAAGAACCATTGGTATTGGCTATAGCCTTGCATTATCTGAACTCATTCTTGCACCTGTTACCCCAAGTAATACAGCACGTGGAGGCGGAATTATTCACCCTATCGTGCGCTCGATTGCAACGAGTTTTGACTCAGATCCAGAAAAAGGCACTGAAGGTAAAATTGGTAAATATCTTGCTTTGGTCAATTACCATTCAAATCCTATTACTTCTGCCATGTTTATTACGGCTACTGCACCCAACCCTTTAGTCGTTGAACTCATTGCGAAAGCGACCAATAGTCAAATCCATTTGAGTTGGACCACATGGGCATTAGCAATGGTTTTACCAGGTGTTGTTGCATTAGCATTTATGCCGATTGCGCTTTACTTTATGTACCCACCTGAAATTAAAAAAACACCAAATGCTGCACAATTTGCCAAAGACCGTTTACAAGAAATGGGTCCCATTACCTTACATGAAATGATTATGTTGGCTGTATTTGGAATTTTATTATTACTCTGGGCAGGTATTCCTGCCATGTTGTTGGGTGATATGTGGACTTTAGACCCAACTACAACCGCGTTTATTGGTTTATCACTCCTTCTGCTTACAGGAGTTTTAACTTGGGATGATGTCTTAACTCAAAAGAGTGCATGGGATACAGTAACTTGGTTTGCTGCATTGGTCATGATGGCGACCTTTTTAAATAAGCTCGGCTTAATCGCTTGGTTTTCTGGTGTTTTACAAACTAGCATTGGACAGCTTGGCTTAACGTGGGTTCCTGCTTCCATGCTTTTACTATTTGCTTATATGTACGCTCACTATATTTTTGCCAGTACTACTGCACATATTACCGCTATGTTTTCAGCATTCTACATTGCAGGTATCGCACTAGGTGCTCCTCCAATGTTCTTTGCACTGATTATGGCAGCAGCATCAAGCATTATGATGACGCTGACTCATTATGCGACAGGTACATCCCCTATTATTTATGGTTCAGGTTATACAACGCTTGGTGAATGGTGGAAAGCTGGTTTTGCTATGAGCATTATCAATATAGCTATTTTTATTGTATTGGGCGGACTTTGGTGGAAGATGCTGGGCTATTGGTAATTTAATATCTATAACAAAATTAAAATTTTATAAGTATAGTTATATCTATACAACCTGCCCCCTGAATAAGGGGGCTTTTTAATATCTGTCCATTACAGAAACTTCGTTATAATTTTACTCACTGAATAAAAATATATTTGATTAATTAGACTCGATGTCATAGACCCAATTATGCGCTTGCTTATCTGTTGTTGTTTCACAGACATAGTAGTCATGAGGCACTGTTGCAAATAGGCTGACATGATAAGCTAAATATCTTATTTATTTCGAGATACAGCAGATGAATCCCTTCCACGGTCGGCACTTTCAAGGTGAAATCATTCTTTGGGCTGTTCGTTGGTATTGTAAATATGGCATCAGCTATCGTGAACTTCAAGAAATGCTCGCTGAACGAGGCATAAATGTGGATCACAGTACAATTTATCGTTGGGTTCAGCGTTATGCTCCAGAAATGGAAAAACGGTTACGCTGGTATTGGCGTAATCCTACAGATTTACATTCATGGCATATGGATGAGACTTATATCAAAGTGAAGGGGCGATGGACTTACCTGTATCGTGCAGTTGATCAACGGGGTCATACGATTGACTTTTACCTTTCCGCTAGACGGAACAGTAAATCAGCCTATAGTTTTCTAGGAAAGATATTCAATACGGTGAAAAAATGGCAAATTCCACGGGTCATCAATACAGATAAAGCAGCGACCTATGGCCATGCTTTATCACGATTAAAGCGAGAAGGAAAATGTCCAGTAGATATTGAGCACAGGCAGATTAAGTATAAAAATAATGTCATTGAATGTGATCATGGTAAGTTAAAGCGAATCATCAGGGCCACATTAGGATTCAAATCTATGAAGACTGCTTATGCCACAATTAAAGGTATTGAAGTCATGCGTGCACTACGTAAAGGACAAGCATCGTCATTTTATTATGGTCAGCCTCAGGGTGAAGTGTGTCTAATCAACAGGGTTTTCGGTCTCTAAGCACTTTTTAAAGGGAACATCATCGACTCAAATCTCTATTTGCAACAGTGCCCTCTTTTTTATGTTTTATTCAAAATGAAGTTGATATTTATCCGTCGTAATCTTGATCTTGAGGTTCTTATATTTTCGTTTTGTGGCACTCAGGGCTGAATCTGTCACTTCTGCATAAAATTTAGGGTCATTCATTAGATCATTAAATAGTTTATATCCAATCAATAACTTACTAGATTTTTTCTTTTCCTTTAGATCATTTTCAATCAACTGATCCAATTCTTTTACAGAAAAACTATGCATATTACCCTCTATAGTATCTTTCTGATAAAACAGCATACAGACTTAGCAAGAGGATTTAAAGCTTATTAGATAATTGATATTTATGAAATTGTGAGAAAGATAATATATTAGATTTATCTATTTAAGTTAAGTTTTTCTAAAAATAACATAATACACCTTATATGAAATACTTGATATTTATCATTAAATTTCAGTATATTAGATCAAGCCGTTGTGGGGCATAGGGTACCAGAGCGGCTTTTTATTGATTATTTATGTTCCACGCTTAAAATTCGAACAATGTTTCATGATTTTTATAAGTTAAACTAAATTTAGTTGCCAATCCCAATAAGCTATTCACTAACTTGTAAATATCGGTATACCGCCTGACGACTAATCCCAAAAGCTTTTCCTAATGCCATTTTTGATGGATACTTCCCTTCCCTCCATGCTTGTCGTAAAGCTTCAGCTTGGTCAGGCTTTAGTTTATGCACCCGACCTTTGTACTTCCCCTGAGCAGAGGCGAGTTTTATTCCTTTTTTGCCGCTCTAAAATTATCTCACGTTCGAACTGTGCAAAAGCACCCATCAATTGCAGCATCAAATTATCCATCGGGGTGGATTCGGCCGTAAAAGTAATATTTTCTTTTACAAACTGGATGGCAATCCCTCGTTTGACCAGTTTATCTACTTCAGTGACCAAATCTTTCAGGCTTCGCGCAAAACGATCCATGGAATGTACAATCACCCTGTCCCCTTCCCGGACATAGTTCAACATTTCCTGAAATTTAGGTCGGTCAGTATTTTTACCTGAAGCACGGTCAACAAAAATCCGGTCGACTTCAATTCCCTCAAGTTGACGTCCAGTGTTTTGCTCGACAGAACTTACCCGGATATACCCTACTTTTTGGCCTTTCAATTTTTCACGCCCCAATTGGATAAAAATGAACAATTTCGTAAATTATAAATCTTTAATACTAAAGTTACATGTTATTTATGATTAAAAATCATTTAAATGATACATAATTTCATGAACTTTCAGATTGTAACTTTAGGGTATACTCTATAGTTACATAAATTTAGATATTAAAAACTTCTCTCCGATAAACCCAGTACGGTTCAATGATAAGATTAACCCGTTAGGTCAGGTGGCCTAACTTAAATAAAAAAGTCTCCGACAAACCCGGTACGGTTCAAAATCATTCCAGTCTAGTATTGGCTGTAGAAAAAGATTCTTCTGTTGCCTTATTCGAATTTTTAAAGACTTTACCTCTCTCTAGTGTATCCAGTCTGGTTGCTACCCTCCTGATCTTCCTGTTTTTTGTTACTTCGGCTGATTCAGGAGCCTTGATCACAGATTACCTTACGGCTAAAACGGAGCACTCCCCTGTTTGGCAACGTTTGTTCTGGACAGCTGTGATTGCTGTTCTTTCTATTATCTTGCTGATCGTTGGTGGTTTAAGTGCCTTGCAATCTGCAGTGATCATGAGTGCCTTGCCTTTTACTTTCATTATGCTGTTATTGTGCTGGGGGTTAATCAAGGCACTACGTTTAGATGTCTTAAAAGTACAGGCCCTACAAAGTGCTAGGATCACACCACGAGCTATACAAAACCCAAGAAGCTGGCAACAGCGTCTAGGTTTAATTATGCATTACCCACATTCTAAAGCCGAAGTAACAGCCTATATTCATCAGAATGTTCATCAGGCTTTTCAGAACATAAAACATGAATTTCAGCGCCGGAATCTGGATGTTTCAATCCGTGAGGTTGATGGGGGGCTATTACTGAAAGTAGATCATCAAAATGAAATCAACTTCATCTATCAAGTCGTGGCTACTGAAACACGAGCTCCGAGTTTTATGCTCGATGACGAAAGTAGCCTCTCTCTGAAATATTACAAAGCGGAAGTTTTTCTAAAAGAAGGGGGGAAAAACTACAATGTCATGGAATGGACACAAGAAGATTTACTCCAGGACATTATTGATCAATACGAACGCCACTTGTATTTTTTAAATGTAGTCCGTAATTAAACAATCTACATAGCAGTTCAAATTAACAAGTATTAGTTTGAACTGCTATCTTTTTGATTAACAATATCTTGATTTACCAAAAAATTTAATAGTACAGCATCCGTCTTCATTCTAACCTTGAACCAATTTTCAATGCGAATTTGATCTTCACTCGATAGTGGTTCAGATGTTCTCACACTAAGTTGCAGTATTTGCTTTTGATTGGGATCAGTCGGTAAATCAATGCCTTGTCCTAGAAAAATAGAGCTTACAGTGGGATGCTGTGCACGTAGCTCTACAAAAACATCATTTGCATTGGCAAATAAAGCATTTTTCACCCTTAATTCTTGCTGTAATTGTTTTACCTGTTCATCCTTTTGGCGCAGGGCTTCTTGTCCATTCAGATACAAATCACTCAATACCCCAGATTTTAAGGCAGTCACATCAACCTTATCATCATTGGTTTGATGCACAATAATTTTAGTTCCTTCGAGATTTGCAACAGCAAGTCTCCCTTCAATATTCTGCAACGTCGCCTGACTTAAGGGCAAACCGACTAAAGCCAACTCAATGGTCCGTGTCTTGCTATCAATTTTTGAACTGGCGACTTGTGTTTCTTTAAAGGTAAATTCTTGTGTAATGAATTTGTTGGCAGTTGATTTAAAAACTTCTTCATTAACTAATTTAGTCGCCAGATAGGCACTTGGAATTGCGGTCACCATTGCGATCATCAGCAAAGATATTTTTACACATCTTTCTACTTTTTCGTCAGCAAAACTATGTGGCTTTAACCTTAAAATCCGGATACCGATAATAGTTGCCAAACTGATGAACACACAATTGATGGTATATAAATACAGTGCACCACCAACAAAGCTCCACTGTCCAGTTGCAATACCAAATCCAGCAGTACAGACAGGTGGCATCAATGCTGTAGCAATCGCCACCCCTGGAATAACATTTGATTTTTCTTCTCGAGTGATCCCAATGATTCCTGCCAATCCACCAAATAATGCGATGAGCACATCCCAAATGGTTGGGCTAGTTCGTGATAAAAGTTCAGATTGTGCATTATCGAGGGGTGATATCGAGAAATATAGAGTGGATACGACCAAGCTGATCAGTGTTGCAATACCTAGGTTGAAGAGTGCCCGTTTTACCAGTTTAAAGTCATAAACTGCTACACCCAGCCCCACCCCCATGATCGGTCCCATAAGTGGAGAAATTAGCATTGCGCCAATAACCACGGCTGTTGAATTGATATTTAATCCGACTGATGCAATAAAAATAGCGAATATTAAAATCCAGGGAATGGCTCCTGATAGCTCAATCCCATCACGAATACGACGCTCGATTTCATCATCTTCTGCCTTATCTGCCAGCAGACTAAAGCGATGGCGTGCACGTCTTAATCTACTTGTATAATTAAAGGAGGAGTTGTGTTTATTAGAGGTGTTGGTCAATTTAACATCCTACTTTTTATCCATCTGTGGAAAGACCTTTAATCTCAGTCGATTTTTGGTCCTCGTGATTACCTTAGAGTGAGAAAATGAAACATTCCAGAAAACTAACTTTACTTAAAATTACAAAAAAGTCTTAATATCTCCTGCAATTGATTAATTAATAAACATCTTTGTACACGACAAAAAAAGATAACTCATTGAAATAATGGCATAATACTTGTTTTCTGACGACGAATATGATGACACATTTCAATGAGTTACATCTCATCTTAAACAAATATCTAAAGTGGAACAAGTCACATGCAAAATGTTTTACACTGATTATGCTTGCATTAATTGTAAAACAGACATGTAATCTTTCTTCTGCATCTAAAGCCTTACCCATCAAGTGCTTACCACAATCATTTTATCGACGTATACAACGCTTCTTTGCAGATCAGTATTTCGATTATCGTCAAATTTCTCAGTTAATTTTCAATATATTTTCATTCGATAAAGTCCAATTAACTTTGGATAGAACTAATTGGAAATGGGGAAAACGAGATATTAATATCTTGATGTTAGCCATCGTCTATCGTGGAATAGCGATACCTATTGTTTGGACATTGCTCAATAAACGTGGAAATTCAGATACAAAAGAGCGTATTGCTTTGATTCAACGCTTTATCTCCATTTTTGGTAAAGATCGTATTGTGAATGTGTTTGCAGACAGAGAATTTATCGGTGAGAAATGGTTTACATGGTTAATTGAAAATGACATTAACTTCTGTATACGTGTTAAAAAAACTTTATTGTGACCAATTACTTAGCCAAGAATCATAAAATTAGTGATTTATTTCGTCATCTTCAAGTTGGTCAAACTGAATGTCGTAAACGACGTATTTGGGTTGGTCGAGTGAAACTGTATATTAGTGCGCTACGATTAGAAGATGGAGAACTTTTACTTGTTGTTTCTCCTATGTTTAATGCTTCTGCTATTCGTGATTATGCATTACGCTGGGAAATCGAAACCTTATTTAGTTGTCTCAAAGGACGTGGATTCAATCTTGAAAATACTCGTTTAACAGACCCTAGACGAGTCAAGAAATTGATAGCAGTGCTAGCTATCGGTTTCTGTTGGTGCTATTTAACAGGTGAATGGCAACATGATCGGAAAAAAGCGATAAAAATAAAGAAGCATGGACGACTTTCAGTAAGTTTATTTCGCTACGGTTTGGACTATGTTCAAATGGCTATTCTACGTTTGATTGGTTTTGGAAAAAAAGAAGAATTTAAGAAAGTGCTAGCAATTTTAAGAAAGAAAAAGCCTGATAGGACAAGGATCCTATGAAATTTGTCGTGTACAGAGAAATTATTCCCGGGTTTTAAAATTAATCTGACCCATAAAGGCATCAGCAGTGCCAGCATTGGCAAACCTGGTACTTCTCTAAATATTGGGAAAAAAGGTACGCGAACCAGTGTCGGCATTCCAGGTACGGGACTATCTTACTCTAAACACCAACCTTACTCTAAAAAGACCCGTGTTCCACAACCGACATCGCTAGAACACACGGAATATAATCCTCAGAGTTTAGAACAACCGAAGACAAAGATCTGGCCTTGGATCATTTTTGGAATATTGTGTTTTATGGTGGGTGCCGTCATTTTTTAGCAAGAACAGCATTGTATTTTGATCAAAAAAAATGCCCACATGGATGAATGGGCAAACTAAGGAATTAATATCCTTCAGAAACTCCAGCGCAATTCTCGCTACTTTCAGTAAGCGACTCTGGCTCAATCATGAGGGTCTGACTCAATCGAATCGAGGTAAATCGATCCATCACAATTGGAGCAGAAATTATGCTTGAATACATTCTTGGATGATGCTGAAAAGTCTTTGAGCTTTAATCAATAAATAAGAGTATTCATGTCTACCCTCAACTTTACTTATTTTCAGATAGCAACCAATCGAGAGCACTCATTTTTACAATACCATTATAATTTGCTTCAGCCCCTATCGTGTCTAAGGTAAGTAAATATTTGGGATACGAATCAGAAATTTTCTGTAATGGACGTAACTCTCGGCTGAGTGTCTCCTCATTGAGCGTTTCTAATGCCACTTGATAATAAGTTAAATTCTGTAAAGTATCGACAGCAACAAAATCAATTTCATATTCATCAACCCGCCCTACATAGACCGTATAACCTCGTCTGATAAGCTCAAGATAAATTACATTTTCTAAGATATGACCTTGATCAGCATTAGCATCAGGCAACATAATCCGGCGCAATCCGACATCAACTAAATAGTATTTTTCAGAGGATTGTAATAACTCACGCCCGCGTACTTTAAATTGTGCAGCACTATAAAATAACAAACTGTCCTGTAAGCCCTGAATATAGCGTTTTACTGTTTCAAATGAAATTTTAACCCCACTTGAAACAAAGGTATTTTTAATTTTATTGATGGAAATAGGTGAGCCTGTCACGCTTGCCAAATATCTTGCGACACGCTCGAGAGAGTTAATATCGGCAGTATTCAAACGGGGAATAACATCTTTAAACATTACACTGGCATAGACCGCTTGCAAGTAATCATAAGTTTCTTGCTGGCTAGTCATGGCAAGCGTATAAGGGAAACTACTGCGCGTATACATGGCATACAAATCACGATTGGATAATTGTTGGATGATCGGATTATTTTCAATATGCCACTGTTTAAATTCTTGGAATGACAAAGGTAGAACATGTTGCTCGATATAGCGTCCTGTAAGTAAAGTCGCAAGTTCTCCACTTAGAAAGAATGCGTTTGAGCCTGTAATATATAAATCGATATAATCCCGAACATATAAAGAGTCGACCACTTTCTCAAAATTGGTAACATGTTGTATTTCATCTAAAAAAACATAGTTTTTTTTACTTTTATCAACTTTAGACAGTACATAATCATGTAGTTTACGGTAATCTGTGAGTTCTTCAAATTCCATAAATTCGAAATTGATAGCAATGATGTTTTCGGCTTGTACACCCTGTGCTTTTAGGTCTTGTTGAAACATCGCCAATAAGGTGGATTTTCCAGAGCGACGCACACCTGAAAGTACTTTAATGACATCACGGTCTTGCCATGTATTCAGAAATTTTAAGTAGCCATCACGTCGAATATTAGCGCTTCTCATTATTTACACTTAGAATCTAAAGTTTTAATAAATTCTATCAAATTTTAGAACGTATATGTAAATATATTTAATTTTAGAAAAAGTTTAAAGGTTAAGTGAAACATTCAAAACTACTGTTGAAGTATGCAAACAGCAGATTTGATGAAAATCCAAATTCTGTCTTTTTGATTATTTTCCATGTCATGTTATGTCATTGATGCTGCGACTTAACTGCTATATAAATTAAGTGAAAAGTAAAAGGAATTAATATGTTAACTAGAGTGGAACTCATTTTTGTTGTGCTGATGGTCTCAGCCTTAATCCTAATTGCTTATGAAATGGGCTTTGTTGCATAAACATTCAAAAGCTGAGTTCTCCCCAATCCATTCAAATTTAAGACACAACTTGGGTGCGAGGTCTACCTAATTCCGTAAATCTATTCAGAACTGCCACACGCGCATGAATTTCATTGACCTGACTTTGAAAATGTCTTGCCGTCAGCCTATCACCTAATAATTTGATGCAATGCATCTTGGTTTCCACCAAACTACGACGGTGATAACCCGACCATTTTTTCCATAGGGTTCTGCCTAAATGTTTAACCGTTTGAAGTAACTCATTTCGTTCTATTGAACTTATTTTAGAATCTTTCCAGGGCTTGGCATTCTTTCTGGGTGGAATTACTGCATGTGCTTGACGATCTGAAATCACTTTTCTGCAGCACTTCGTGTCGTACGCGCCATCGGTATAGACAGAATCTATTCGCTCATCTAGTGGAATTTGATCCAGTAAATCACCTAGTACTTGTGAATCACTGACATTATTTGTAGTAAGCTGAACGGCACGTATTTGCAGTGTTTCAGCATCTATACCAATATGCAGTTTACGCCATTGCCGACGGTATTCAGGCTGATGTTTTTTACGCTTCCATTCGCCTTCACCTAAAAACTTTAAACCCGTAGAGTCGACAAGTAGGTGTACCCATCATGACTTTTCTGATAGCTTATCGCAATATCAATATGCTTTTGTCGTCTACAAAGGGTGGAGTAATCTGGTGCTGTCCAATTCAAGCCACAGAGTTTAATCAGGCTTTGAACAAAGCCAGTAACCATACGTAAAGAAAGACGGAATAGAGATTTGATCATTAAACAGCATTGAATCGCTGTATCGGAATAAGTTTGATTTCGTCCTTGCTTGCCTTGTGGTTGTGCATACCATTGCGTCTTAGGATCAAACCAGATTGAAATATTTCCTCGCTTGATTAAAGCTTGGTTATGCGAGGACCAATTGGTTGTACGATAGATTTTAGGTGTAGGCTTCTTCATCTGGAAATTATATTACTGAAGAAGCCTTCAAGAATAGCTTTGTGCAACAAAGCCATTTAGCAATACGACAAGTTATGACGTTTAAAATGATTGCTTATAGTGCAAATTAAATGATTCTAAATCAGAGTAGGAAATTTAATATATATCTACTATAATAAATAAATATAGCCAAAATAGAAACTAATATTTTATTTTAATACATATATGAATCAATATTGCACACTTCAAATTTTTCAAAATAACGAATGGCAAGATTGCGCTATCGTTGAATTAATTGCTAATCAAGAGCAGGGCTGGAGAGCATCTACACGAACGTCATACTTATTTGAATATGCTATTGAACATATGGATTTAAGGGATGGTCATGCTCTATCATTCCAATTTCCAGTCAATGTACAAAACAACTTAGAAAACCAATGGCCAGCATTTCTCATGGACTTGCTACCTCAAGGTTATGGGCGAAAGGAGCTTTTAAATCAGCTGGGTTTTTCAATTAATGTAGAAGAACAAGCTGATTGGCCCCTACTGAAATCTGGGGCAGGTAATCCTATTGGTAATCTACGAATTAAAGAAGCTTATGACTGGCTTCAAGATCATTTTCCGACAGTGAAACCTCGTGGATTTAGCCTAAGCGAAATAATTGAAAGGAAAGAAGATTTCATTGAGTCACTTGCATCATATGGCTTATTTGTTGCTGGTTCTTCAGGTGTTCAAGGTGAATGGCCTAAACTATTACTAACACAAGGATATGATGGTCTGTTTTATTTAGATCACAGTCTTCCAGATGAACTAGCAGCAAAGCATTGGCTAGTTAAATTTAGTCGTGGAGATGATCAAAAACTGGAAAAAATACTGTTACATGAAGCAATTTACATGAAAATAGCTCGGTATTTAGGTCTAAGAGTGTTCAACGACTTGGAACTTCACCAGAGAACGCTATTTATTCCACGTTTTGATCGCCAAATTATCAATGGTAAAGTCGAAAGAGTTGCACAAGAAAGCCTAGCCTCTTTAAGTGGTAAAGCTGGCTTCGGCGTTAAAATGACACATAATCAAATTTGTACATTGATCATGGAATGTTGCTCATCACCAAGAGCTGAAATTTTTGAATATTTGAAACGAGATATCGCTAATGTTGCATTAGGAAATAAAGATAATCATACCCGTAATACCGCAATTCAACGTTTAAATGACGGCACAATTCAATTAACACCCCTCTTCGATTTTGCACCAATGTGGCTTCATCCTGACGGAATTGCACGTACTACACGTTGGGAAAAAGATGACCATGGAGGAATGCCTATATGGGGATCTGTCATAACGCAAATAGAAGAATGTACAGGAATAGATTCAACTGAAATTAAACATACAATGATTCAACAATTGCCACTGTATGAAAATTTGCTCGATGAAATGAAAAAAATAAATATAGATGATGAGATTCTACAAAATAGTCATCATCGTATATTAAATATATGCCAACAGATTCAGGAGCTTTCTAATGGATAAACGTTATAAGCCTATGACGGCAATCGAGCAAATGAATAAACGCTTACAAGTCTTAGAAAATATAAATAACAATCCTGAGTGGCAAATTTACCAGATTGCATCATACATTAGAAAAGAACTACATTTAACATTAAATGAAATGAGTAAAATTACTAAAATAGCACCACAGACTTTACAGAAAATGGAGCAACCTGATAGTAATCCAACATTAGATTCTATAAATAAGTTGTTAAATGCATTTGGTTTAAAATTTATTATTAAATCAAAATAGTTTAATTTAAATTACCTATAAACTAGATTTTGATTTATTTTCTAAATAGTCACCCCACCACTGCATCATATCAGCTCTTTGTTGAATATAATCTGCATGGTTATAACTAGCACGTGTTTTATTCTTATCTACATGTGAAAGCTGAGCCTCAATCCAACTATCTTGAAATAAGCCAGAATCATTTAAAATAGTACTGAATGTTGATCTTAAACCGTGTGAGGATAGCTCATTTGTTTTGTATCCCATCTTACGAATGGCTGAATTTATTGTGTTAAAATGCAATGGCTTATCTTTAATTTTTGGGCTGGCAAAAACATAACGATCGCCTTGTGACCACTCTAGTGCAGATCTAACAATGCTCACCGCTTGCGATGATAACGGGACTAAAAAATCTGGAATATCATAACCTGCTATCACTTTTCGACGATATTGCTTGATATGTAAAGCAGGTATTTTCCAAATTTTGTTGTCAAAATCAAAATGATGAGGTTCTGCAGACAATAACTCTGCCCCCCTGACTCCAGTATATAATTTAAATAGGATTGCTTTTTTTATAATCGGATCTGTATTTAGTTGAGTTATTCTAAGAATAAAATTAGAAATTTCTTCATCTTTTAAATAGGGATAATTTTTCTTTAATTTCCCTTTCAATAATATTTTATTGAGACCATAAGCTTGATTATAATCACAGTATCCCATTGCAACTGCAAAATCATAGATTTGATTTAAATAGCTATACGCTTTTTTTACAGGTTCCTTAACTCCCCTATTTTCAATCTGCTTAATTACCTTAACTAAATCAGTTCTTTTAATTTTGCTAAAATCTATATCACCAATAACGGGATAAATGTCATTTATTAAACATGCATTCGCCAATTGGATTACACCACCACGTGGTTGATCTTTAAATGAATTATTTGTTTTAAACTCTAACCATTCTTCACAAACAACTTTAAAAGTTTGAATTTTCTCCTGAACTAAATTTTGTGTAGAAAATTTAGTTGCCTTAGGCTTTGTTGCACAAAGATTTGAAATACAAAGCCCCCTAATTGAGCCAAATTTAAGGCGTAACTTGGGTAAGTGGTCGACCTAATTCCGTAAATCTGTTGAGGACTGCTACACGTGCATGAATTTCATTGACTTGGCTATCAAATTTTCTTGCACTGAGTTTATCCCCCAATAATTTGATGCAATGCATCTTAGTTTCGACCAAACTTCGGCAATGATAGCCGGACCATTTTTTCCATAATGTCCTGCCTAAACGTTTAACTGTTCGAAGTAATTCATTTCGCGCTAGCGAGCTGATCTTTGTATCTTTCCATGGTTTCGCATTTTTTCTAGGTGGAATCACCGCATGCGCTTGCCGATCTGCAATGACCTGACGGCATTGCTTGGTGTCATAAGCTCCATCGGTATAAACAGAGTCAATCTGCTCATCTTGTGGAATCTGATCGAGTAAATCACCAAGCACTTGTGAATCACTCACATTATTTGTAGTGAGTTGAATAGCGCGTATTTGAAGGGTTTCAGCATCTATACCAATATGAAGTTTACGCCATTGGCGACGATATTCAGGTCCATGTTTCTTGCGTTTCCATTCGCCCTCACCTAGAAACTTCATGCCTGTAGAGTCTATGAGTAGATGCAGCCCATCGCTACCTTTTTGGTAGCTGATTGCAATATCAATATGCTTTTGTCTTCTGCAAAGCGTACTGTAATTTGGTGCGGTCCAATTTAATCCACAAAGTTTAATCAGACTTTGCACAAAGCCAGTGACCATACGTAAAGATAGACGGAATAAGGATTTAATCATTAAGCAGCATTGGATAGCTGCGTCGGAGTAGGTTTGATTTCGCCCTTGTTTGCCTTTTAATGGAGCATACCATTGCGTAGCAGGATCAAACCAAATGGCAATATTTCCGCGACTCATGAGTGCTCGGTTATATGCGGGCCAATTGGTTGTGCGATAGATTTTGTGTGTAGGCTTCTTCATTTGAAAATTATATCGCTGAAAAAGCCTTTACAGATAGGTTTGTACAACAAAGCCATTTGCAGTGAAAGAATAGGCGAAACTTGTCTTAAATAATGGTAATTCCTCATCTTTAAAATAAAGAACGCCCGATGAAATTCATCAGGCGTTTACTTTAAATAAGTGTCAGCTTATTTTATAACCAGATGTACTTGTCAATTATGATTCTTATTCTCCATTGCCTTTAAAAAACAATCTTGCTATTTTTGACTTTTCACACCATTTTGTTCAATTTGTACTGCGGCTTGCCAGCTAGGTAGTTGGCTTAAACCTGCTACATAACGTTGGATATGGGGATAATTTTCACCTTGTCCCATATGATAAACTAAAGCATGTAGTCCAAAGCCCATCATAAAGTCAGCACCGGTTAAACGGTCTGCCACTAGAAATTCTTTATCTTTTAAATATTCATTTAAATAGCCAAATACTTTATCGAACTCAACTTGAGTATAATTTTCTAGAAATACCAACTTCGTACCCTGCTTAGTTTCTATCGCATTAAACGTTTTCAACAAAAATGGCAGCATGGCAGAGCTTTCTGAGAAATGAATCCACTGTAGATAATCGACATAGGTAGATTCATCCATATCTGGTGCTAAATGCGGCGCAAGTTTCTGAATTAATAACTCAACGATTGCGCCTGACTCTGCAATAACTTTGCCATCCCATTCCAATACTGGAGATTTCCCTAAAGGGTGAATGGTTTTTAAAGAGTCAGGGGCCAAATGCGTGCTTGAGTCACGATAATAGCGTTTCAGCTCATAGGGCTGCTTGATTTCTTCAAGTAACCACAAAATGCGAAAAGAACGTGATTGATCTAAATGATGTAGTGTGATCATGATAATTCCTATTTTTTTAAATTTTTACAACCACTTTGCCAAAGTTTTCGCCTTTCAACATACCATTGAAAGCATTGATCGTGTTATCTAAACCTTGCACCATATGCTCTTTATATTTGATTTTTCCGTCTTTCAACCATTCAGACATTTGCTGATAGAATTCCGGATACTGACTGCCATAATCATCAAAAATAATAAAGCCTTGCATGCGAATACGCTTTTTTAAAAGGGTGGAAATAAAGCCCGGTAAACGGTCTGGCCCTTGTGCTTGCTCGGTAGCGTTATACTGGGAAACCACACCACACACCGGTACACGTGCCGCAGAGTTAAGCAATGGCCATACCGCATCAAACACTTTACCCCCGACATTCTCATAATAAATATCAATACCGTTGGGAGCTGCTTGTTGTAATTGTTCTGCAAAATTTTCATCATGATGATTGATACAAGCATCGAAGCCGAGTTCTTCTACTGCATAGCGACATTTTTCAGGCCCACCTGCGATGCCAACCACGCGACAACCTTTAATTTTACCAATCTGTCCAACCGTAGCACCAACAGGTCCTGTTGCAGCTGCAACGACCAAAGTTTCACCAGCTTTAGGCTGACCAATGTCCAACAACCCCATATAAGCAGTAAATCCTGGCATTCCCAAAATACCCAATGCCCAAGATGGATGTTCAGGTTGCATACCTAAGCTTTGACATGCAGTCCCATTAGAAATTGCGTAGCCCTGCCAGCCATTTCCGGAAAGAACCCACTCGCCTTCTTTGAATTTTGGGTTTTTAGAGGCCACCACTTGACTGACTGTTCCACCGACCATCACTTCGCCAATTTCAACCGGTGCTGCATATGAAGGAGCATCACTCATGCGACCACGCATATAAGGATCGAGTGACAAGTAAATGGTTTTTAACAATATCTCGCCTTGTTTAAGTTCATTGAGTTCAACTTGTTCAATACGAAAATCGCTGTGTTTTGGCTCACCCACTGGCCGTTTAGCTAAAACGATGCGTTGATTAATAACTGTTTTCACACATATAACTCCATGTTTTATTTAAAAGTATTTTTCTTCACAATCAAAAACTGTGATTAAAATTTCTTTACATCCATTGTAGATGAGTTATAATAAAAAACAATACGACTGGTCTATTTTTTGCAATAGAGTAAATAATTAATATGAAGCCTACTCCTATTAAAAAGTCTGAAGCGAAGCGCATACACATTCTTAACACCAGTTCAGACCTGATTTTGCATAAAGGTTTTACTGGCGTAGGATTACAGGAAATTTTACAGAGCTGTGAAATCCCTAAAGGCTCGTTTTATCATTATTTCCAATCTAAGGAAGCTTTCGGATGTGAATTGGTACAGCATTATGTAGACAATTACCAAGTCCGTTTAAATGATGTATGGCGTTGTGATAAATCCCCTTATCAAAAGCTGATTGAGTATTTTAATTTATGGATAGCAGATCCTGAAACACAGTGTGGTTGGGCGGATAGCTGTTTAATTGTGAAACTTGCCGCAGAAGTTGCCGATCTATCTGAAGATATGCGCTCGATTATGTCCGCTGGCGTTGATGATGTAATCCAACGTATTGCTGGTTTAATTGATTTGGGAAAACAGGATCAGTCTATCCAAGCAGATACCGAGGCCTCTACTTTGGCACAAGTACTTTACCAAATGTGGTTAGGTGCAGCATTACTGAGTAAGTTGCAAAAAGATAAAACACCATTACATCAAGCTCTGAGAGCAACTAAATTTCTATTAAAAAGTGAAGATTCATAAAAATTAAATATCAACTACATAATTAATAATTCATGATAGCAGTCCAATGATTACCTATTATTGTGTTGCTATTAGATCAATTTACAATCCATGAGTATAGCGCACAATGAATTCTCCTTCTAAAGCCCTCATGACTCGTATTTTAGTTGGTTATTTAGGCTTATATCCCACACTATTACTGGTTCTCACTTTATTAAAGCCAATTACACAGCATCAAAGTTTCCCGATGATGGTGTTGATTGAAGTCATAGTATTAGTGCCAGTAACGCAACTGATTTCTTTCCCACTGGCAGGTTGGCTCATTACACAGCTAAAAAATTTTAAGAATTTGTTTTAAGAAGAATTTATGCTGGCAACAGCAATCCTAAGTCCTTATTTTGCCAACCACAAAGGTTGGCAAAATAACTTACTTAGTCGATATTAATCTGCGTAAGCTGGATAATCAATATAGCCTTTTTCCGTCCCACCATACATACTGCTTGCATCTACTGCATTCAATGGCCAGACATTGGCGATGCGATCGGGTAAATCTGGATTCGCAATAAATGGGCGTCCAAATGCAATTAAATCGGCCAGTCCTGCCTCTAAAATTCGAGTCCCTCTTTCTGCCGTATATCGACCTGCATATATAATCCGACCACTGAAAGTGTCTCTGACATCTCTACGAAAATCATGAGGAAGTTCTGGTGCATTATCCCAATCAGCTTCTGCAATCGATAAATAGGCAATCCCAACTTCTTCAAGTATCTTTATGGCCTCAATATAAGTCACATGTGGATCATCTTCAACTAAACCCATGTAGACACGATCTTCCTCTGTACTTTCAAATAAGGGGGCAAAACGCACTCCTAAACGATCTGCACCAACTACCTCAGCAACTGCCTCTACTACTTCACGTAAAAAACGCAAACGATTGTTTAGTGATCCACCATATTCATCTTCACGGTGGTTACTATGTGCAGAGATAAATTGATTCACCAAATAACCATTTGCACAATGAATTTCAACTCCATCAAAACCAGCAGCCAAGGCATTACGCGCTGCTTGAGCATAGAGTTGCACTAATTCTTTAACTTCTGCATTGCTTAAAGCACGTGGCATAGAAGGATCAGCCAAGGCCCCCGCATTGGGCCCGGTCTCAATAAAGACTTTAACATTACTATCAGCCCCGATAGCCGAAGGTGCGACTGGTGATGCATGATTGGGTTGCAAAGATGTATGTGAAACACGCCCAACATGCCAAAGTTGTGCAAAAATAATGCCTCCTTTAGCATGCACTGCTTCCGTCACTTTACGCCATCCAGCAATCTGTTCAGGGCTGTAAATACCGGGAGTCCAAGCATAGCCTTGACCACGTGGCTCGATTTGCGTACCTTCGGTGACCATAAATCCTGCCCCAGCACGCTGTTGATAATAGGTTGCCATTAATTCATTTGGAATATTCCCTGGCTGAGTACTGCGCGACCGCGTTAATGGTGGCAATACAATACGGTTTTGCAAAACATAAGGGCCTAAGTTTAAGTTTTGAAAAAGTTTGCTGGCTTTCATTTCACTGTATCCAAGTCATCATGACTTAATTGATCTACATTAAATACCCTTCCTTCCTGTATATAGAAAAAATAAAGGAAGGAAAGCTATTAACTCAGGCCCTTCACCATTAAATGAGGGTTATTTTGCTTATTGCGCCAGTTGCTCAGAGTCAGAAGTTTCATTTACTGCTAAGCACCACAACAGACACTAGCTACTCTTTATTTCAACAATTGAAGTAATGCTGAGGCAGTTGCAGCAGAAGATGCTGGATTTTGTCCAGTAACCAGCAAGCCATCTACTTGAACATATACTTGCCAATCATCCACTTTAGAATAATGACCACCGTTTTGTTTAAGCATGTCTTCGACTAAAAATGGTACAATTTCAGTCAAACCTACAGCGGCCTCCTCAGTATTGGTGAAACCAGTCACTAATTTACCTCTGACTAAAGGCGCTCCATTACTTGCTTTCACATGACGAAGAACACCCGGGGCATGACACACTGCTGCAACAGGTTTGCCAGACTGAATCGCCTGTTCAATCAGAGAAATTGAAATCGGATCTTCTGCTAAATCCCACAATGGGCCATGCCCGCCTGGATAAAACACTGCATCATAATCAGCTACAGAAATTTCGCTAAGTTTATGCGTCTGTGTTAATGCTTGCATTGCAGTTGGATCTGCTTCAAAACGATGAGTGGTTTCAGTTTGAGCATCGGCTAAATTACTTTTCGGATCTAGTGGTGGCTGCCCACCTTGAGGCGACGCCAGCGTAACTTCAGCACCAGAGTCAATAAAGGTGTAATAGGGTGCAGCAAGTTCTTCTAGCCAGAAACCTGTTTTCTTACCAGTATTGCCAAGTTGATTATGTGAGGTTAAAACGATTAAAATTTTCATGTTATTTCTCCGATAATTTTCATGATTGAGGAGCATTGTTACAGGGTCAGAGCATGCCAGATACGCGCATTTAGCTTAGATGCTCATCTCGAGAATTTGGCGACTGATCTCTAATGAAACATTTTTATGTTCGCCTAGCTGTGTAAGATTATGTGATTTAAGTTGCGTAATGATGATCTCAATATCTGTCTCCCCCAGTCCATAATCGCTAAGACGAGTCGGCAATCCAAGTTGCTCAAAGAAGGCTCGAGTACGAGCAATAGCAGTATCAATACGTTGTTCTTCATCACCTTCGACAATCTGCCAGACACGAGTCGCATATTGTAGTAATTTTTCTCGCTTCTCTTGACGACGTACTTGTAGATTGGCCGGCAACACAATTGCTAAGGTACGAGCATGATCAATACCATGTAAAGCCGTGAGCTCATGTCCAATCAAATGGGTCGACCAATCTTGTGGTACACCTGCTCCAATCAGGCCATTCAGTGCCATGCTGGCGGTCCACATTAAATTGGCACGCGTGTCATAATCTGCCGAATCTTCCAAGACTTTCGGTCCAATCTCAATCAGGGTTTGCAATAGACCTTCGGCAAAACGATCTTGTACTTGTGCATTGACAGGGTAAGTTAAGTACTGTTCCATGACATGAATAAATGCATCGACCACGCCATTTGCCAACTGGCGCGTCGGCAAGCTATAGGTTTTATTCGGGTCTAGCACCGAAAATTGCGGAAAAACATAGGGACTGCTAAATGCAAGTTTGGCTTGGGTCGATTTTCTGGTGACTACCCCACCACTATTCATTTCTGAACCAGTTGCCGGAAGGGTGAGTACACTCGCAAAAGGCAAAGCTTGGGTAATTTTATTACCATGGGTTTCTAAAATCTCCCATGTATCCCCTGTATAATTGACTGCTGCTGCAATAAATTTAGTACCGTCAATTACCGATCCACCACCGACAGCCATTAAGAAATCAATCTTTTGTTCACGAATCAGCTCTACAGCTTTCATGAGGGTTTCATAACTCGGATTCGGCTCAATTCCGCCAAATTCATGAATTTCTCTTGCACCTAATGCTTCACGCACTTCAGCTAAAGTACCATTCTTACGTGCACTTTCACCACCAAACAGCATTAATACTTTTGCTTCTGTAGGCACATAGTCATTGATTTTAGCTATTGTATCGCCACCAAAAATAATGCGGGTCGGATTATAAAAGTTAAAATTCAGCATATTTTTATCCTAGGATGATCAGTTAATTGATTTGAAAAACCACCGTTATTCATCAAATAAACTTTTAAAAAATCGGACAACACTGCGGCTTTTGCCTACACCATGTGCTAACTATACATAAAAATAGACCAGTCGTCTATTTTTTTAAAATTATTTCAGCTTGCCGACTTGAGTGATGGTTAAACACATTCAGGCTTGTTCTTTACCAGTTTTATTATTGATGTATTTTCACGAGCGATTGTTGGATGGAAGATATCAACACGTATGACTATTGACATGGTCGTGAACGCATTGGCTGAAACAGTGAATGGCTCATACAAAATAGCAATGATTAAATATTTTAAAAGCAGATTGGCACGGTTTAGCAGATGTACAAATGCAACGCTAAATCAGATAGATTGGTTCAATATAAAGCATGTAAATAGTTATATTCGTTTATTTACCGTGTTTTGGATATTGCCCCATGTAAATGATGAAATTAAGCCATTAAATAAAGTAGCCCAACTTAAATATAAAGCCTCTGACAAACATCACCGGGTTGAAGTGCTGCCTTTCATTCAAAATTTCAGGCAGCAACCTCTTACATTTAAGCGTCGGTTTAACCTGGTAGTTTACTCGCCAAAACATCTACTTTTTCAATAGACGGTGGCTCTGAAAATAGCTCTTCGGCCTGAGCCATCAACGCAGCTGCAACCTTGCCAGATAAATGTGCTTGGCGACCCGCCTCATCAGGAAATGCATCAAAAATACCAAATGTTGTAGGTCCAAGACGTAGGCCAAACCACGCAACTGTCGCAGGTTCTTCCATTACAATAGGTAAACCGGCTTTAAGGAAAGCTTCCACTTCGTCTTCTTTACCTGGTTTAGCTTCAAGGCGGACATATAAAGCTGTTTTAAGTATGACTAAAACTCCACAATTGATTAGAATTAAAACGAGTCTGACATTGCTAATGGATGCATGTCAGAAAGTTTTGTTGTATAAAAGTTAAAAAAAATTACCATAGCTGAGCCAAAATTTGGATGTTTATTTCGGCATAATGCTATGAATTTATTCAAGTTAATATCATTAACATTTGAATCAAAAAATATTGCTCAAGAAGCATTCAAGAACAACATTGTACATCCTCATATCTATGAAAGTTATTTAGCTAGGAATTTGCTGTGAAACTCTATATGTTTCTCTATAAAGCTCGCAATGAAGTAATAGCTATGGTCATACCCTTCTCTTAGGTTAAGTGTAAGAGGATATTCTTGTTCCAAACAAATATTACTAAGAAGCTTAGGTCTTAACTGTTCTTCAAGAAAATCATCAGCTGTTCCCTGATCGACTAAAATAGGTAAATGAACTTCAGCGTTTTTGATTAATTCAATCGCATCATAGCTTTTCCATAAAGTTTCGGTTTCACCAAGGTAGTGTGTGAAAGCCTTTTTCCCCCAAGGTACTTGGCTAGGTGCAACAATCGGTGCAAAAGCAGAAATACTTTTAAACAGCTCAGGATTTTTTAACCCAATGACTAATGCACCATGCCCCCCCATGCTATGTCCCATAATGCTTTGGACTTGATTGGTCGGAAAATTCAGGTCTATCAGATTTCTGAGCTCTTCCACAATATAATCATACATTTTGAAATGCTGTGACCAGGGTGCTTGTGTTGCATTCACATAGAATCCTGCGCCTTGGCCTAAATCATAATCTGCATGATCTGGTACATCCTCTCCACGTGGGCTGGTATCTGGTGCAACAATAATGACTTTATGTTCAGCCGCATACTTTTGTGCTCCGGCTTTAGTAATAAAGTTCTGTTCGTTGCAAGTCAGTCCTGATAACCAATATAAAACTGGCAACCGCTCATCTTTGTCATGAGGTGGCAGATATATTGAGAATTTCATTGAACAGTTTAATGCTATTGACTGATGGCGATACACTTCTTGCGATCCACCAAAAGAAGCATGTTTCTCAATTATTTCCATAATCAATTACCTATGTTGAGCAAGACTTCATGAGAAATCGAGTAAACAAAGAGTCTGACATTCTCCACAGAGAATAGTGATTAAGATTTAAAATGTAGGCAGGTTTGTTGAACCTATACACGATGCCTAAACAGATAGATCGGTTTTACAGATAATGTGCCGTTTTAGAGGATTCCATGCATGTCATTCATGATGCACATGCATGGAAAACTATAAGGTCTGACGGAATTATTCGTAATGAATTACAGTACGAATTGACTTACCTTCATGCATTAGATCAAAGGCTTCATTGATCTGATCCAAGCCCATCGTATGTGTCACAAATGGTTCTAATTGAATTTTACCTTTCATGGCATCTTCAACCATTCCTGGAAGTTGCGTACGACCTTTTACGCCACCAAAGGCAGAACCTAGCCATTTACGACCAGTAACCAGTTGGAATGGACGGGTAGAGATTTCCTGACCTGCGCCAGCTACACCAATAATTACGGATTGTCCCCAGCCACGGTGTGCACTTTCAAGAGCTGCACGCATCACATTCACGTTACCAATACATTCAAATGAATGATCTACACCCCAGCCAGTCATTTCGACAATGACTTGCTGGATTGGTTTATCGTAGTCTTTAGGGTTTAAGAAGTCCGTTGCACCAAACTCTTTTGCCAGCGCAAATTTATCTGGATTCATGTCAACCACAATAATACGTCCTGCTTTAGCTTGACGTGCGGCTTGTACGACTGCCAGACCAATACCACCTAAACCAAAGACCGCAACACTATCACCTTCTTGTACTTTAGCCGTGTTGTGTACTGCACCGATACCCGTTGTGACACCACAACCCAGTAAGCAGACATGTTCGTGATTGGCTTCAGGATTAATTTTAGCCAATGATACTTCTGCCACTACCGTGTATTCACTGAACGTTGAGCAGCCCATGTAGTGGTAAATCGGTTGACCATTGTAGGAAAAACGAGTGGTACCATCTGGCATTACGCCTCTACCTTGAGTTTCGCGAACGGAAATACACAAGTTCGATTTTCCAGATTTACAGAATACGCACTCGCCACATTCAGCAGTGTAAAGTGGAATAACATGATCACCTGGTTTGACGCTAGTCACGCCTTCACCAACCTCAACTACGACACCAGCACCTTCATGCCCGAGAATAGCCGGAAAAACACCTTCAGGATCATCGCCAGACAAAGTAAATGCATCTGTATGACACACACCGGTATGGGAGATCTTAATTAATACTTCACCTTTCTTTGGTGGTGCAACATCAACTTCAACAATTTGAAGAGGTTGACCAGGACCAAACGCAACAGCAGCACGTGACTTCATGCAATAATTCCTTATACAGATCTATTTTAAATATGATTTTAGAATCTTGGCGATTTCAGCCAATTCTTCTTTTCGTTGTTGTTCTGTGGTTTCACCTGATACTAAAGTGTCCTTTAAATGAACCTCCAACATTTCATTCATCAAACCATTAATAGCACCACGCACAGAGCATATTTGTTGCAGAATTGCACCACATTCCACATTGTCTTCTAACGCTTTTTCAATCGCTTGCGTCTGACCTTTGATCTTTCTGACGCGTAGAAGAATCTTTTTTTTGTCTTCAACCTGATTAGGCATCAGACCTCCTTATTTGCTAGCATTAATACTATAGTACCCCATAGTATAAAAAAAGCAATAATTTTTATAAATCGAAAATTAAAAAGATCTTTAGCGAAAATTTTCTATCCCTGTTTTTAGTTTTTTTAAATTAACATCGTAGAGCTGATGCTAAAGTCACAAAGAATGGGACTTTTAGCTCCCATTTTTTTATTTTGGTTCGGCTTTGTTGCACAAAGATTTAAAAGATAACACTCTGCTCATTTGAACAGAATTCAAGTGACAACTTGGGTATGAGGACGACCTAATTCTGTAAATTTGTTCAATACGGCTATGCGTGCATGAATCTCATTCACCTGACTAGAAAAACTCCTTGCTGTTAATTTATCACCTAATAGTTTGATGCAATGCATCTTGGTTTCAACTAAACTTCGACGATGATAACCAGACCATTTTTTCCAAAGCGTTCTTCCTAAACGTTTAACTGTTTTCAGTAACTCATTCCGCTCTAAAGATCTCAATTTCTGATCTTTCCATGGTTTTGCATTTTTTCTTGGCGGAATGAGCGCATGTGCATCTCGATCTAGAATGACTTGTCTGCAGTGCTTCGTGTCATAAGCACCATCGGTATAGACCGAATCAATTCGTTCATCTAAGGGAATTTGAGCAAGTAAATCACCGAGTACTTGCGAATCGCTCACATTATTTGTAGTAAGCTGTACTGCACGTATTTGCAAGGTTTCAGCATCGATGCCAATATGAAGCTTACGCCATTGGCGACGATATTCAGGTCCATGTTTCTTACGTTTCCACTCACCTTCACCTAGAAACTTTAAGCCAGTTGAGTCGACGAGTAGATGTAGCCCATCACTGCTTTTTTGATAGCTAATCGCAATATCAATATGTTTTTATCTTCGACAAAGCGTACTGTAATCTGGTGCGGTCCAATTTAATCCACAAAGTTTAATCAGACTTTGAACAAAACCTGTGACCATGCGTAAAGAGAGTCTAAATAAAGATTTGATCATTAAACAGCATTGAATAGCCGTATCGGAGTAAGTTTGATTTCGACCTTGCTTGTTTTGTGGTTGTGCATACCACTGAGTGTTTGGATCAAACCAAATGGAAATGTTGCCCCGATTAATGAGAGCGCGATTATAGGAAGACCAGTTGGTTGTACGATAAGTTTTAGGAGTAGGTTTATTCATTTTGAAATTATAGGACTGAATAAACCTTATAGGCTAGGTTTGTGCAACAAAGCCTCCCCCTGTACAAACTTGATATTGTAACAAAATCAAGTTTATTAATTAGAAGAAGCTAAGACAATGAAATTACGATAAATGGTGAGTCACTTTTATATTAGTATTTCTGCGAAATCAATCTCTAAAAATATAAGGGAGACTACCTCCCTTATATTTCAACCAATCGAGATAATCAGGTTATCTTATATCTCTAGACCACATATCTTTTACTTAATCCCCATTCTGCCAATATCCGTCTATATGTCGTTGAAGATTTGTCTGCTGCAAAGTGCGCCTCCATTGAAACATCTAATGGAAGTTCTTCCGGTTTTTGACTCTCAACAATATCCTGATCCTCTGCAAAAATTTGTGCATTGAAGTCATATACAGCCTGTAGGTCACCCGTCGTATCAAAATTACGTGTCAACGGAACAAATAGCCTGGTTTGATTATGCGAAACAGGACAACAAGCATTCAAAATTTTTAAAATCCCATTGTTAGGAAAATAGACAGTAAGTGTTGCCGAGAATGGAGGATATACATCAAATTCTCGTTTCCATAAGAAATTCTCTGGCTCTAAATGTCTCAAACTATGAGGAAAGTTACTTACTGTAGAGATATAAATCGTTTTAAGTCCATAATCTGTTCTTTCAGTTTCATATTTTGGCACTACTGGATTATCACGATCAGCGAATGCCTTGTTATGCACCCAGGCAAAATGTGCCACATCGATAAAACCTTCAAGCTGACGACCACTAGAACCTGCTATATCAACAAATGGTGGGAGTATTGATTGATGTTCATCTGAATCCCAAGTTTCAAGAACTGGAAAATTAGCTTCACTTTCATCACGGCTAAATAAGCTGGTCCAAACTAGTCCATATTTCTCAACTACAGGGAATTTAGTTAAGGTGAACCGATCTGAAATTTGGGTAAGTTCTGGTTGAGCAGGGATTTTTACGCACTTACCTTGTGCGTTATAGTTGAGCCCATGATAGGGACAAACAATATTTTCACCTTCTACCCATCCTTTACTTAATGGCACTCCTCGATGTGGACAGATATCTCTGACCAGATGAATTTCTCCACTTTCAGTTTTATAAATAGCCATTTTGACATCAAGAAGCTGAACTTGTTGCGGTTGAGTCGTTACATCCTGGATTTGAACTACCGGATACCAATGCTGCGCTAGAATATTCCAGTCATTTGGGTCAAATTGACTACATTGTGGCTGAGTGAATAAATTGAGAACTGGTATTGCATTCATTTTAGCGCTGCCCCTCTTATAAGTTATTGATTAATTCAAACTTCTTAGCATTGCTTCATCATGACTTTTTCTTTTCTATCTGTCTATTAAAGACTTTAGGAATGGTATTTCTAATTTTTAGAACACTTTTCTTATTATTGTTCTTCTTATCTAAACTTAACGAATAACTAGCATTTTATAACTCATCACAATTCTTAATTGATGCTGAATTACTTGGACTCCTATTACTACTCTGACTTTATTTAGTGTTGCCTTTTTGGCAACGAGTTGAGCGAGATTCTCTGCTATGCACGGAATTAAATTGTCATTAAGTTGATAACAACAAAGTTCAAAGAGCCACAAAAATGTTGACATACACACCACCTTCTACGGCTAAAAGTATTCCAGTAATCGACTTAAGCGACAGTTTTTCCGATAACCTAGAAAAACGGAAATCTGTTGCGTGGGAAATCCATAAAGCATGCAGAACAACAGGTTTCTTCTATATTAAAAATCATGGTATCGCTTCTGAAGTTCTCCAAAAACAATTAGACATTGCAAAACAGTTTTTTGACCTTCCGATTGAAAAGAAACTAGAAATTGATTTCAAAAACTCCAAATGCCTTCGTGGTTATGAACCAATGGCAGTTCAAACACTTGATGAAGGCTCTCCTCCTGACTTAAAAGAAGGGTTCATGTCAGGGAAAAATCTAGATTCAAGTCACCCATATGTCCAAAAAGGCTATCCACAACATGGGCAGAATCAGTGGCCTGAAGATCTTCCTGAAATGAAGACCCAGACCGAAACCTATATTCAACAGACTTTAAAACTGGGTAAGCATCTAGCTGGCCTATTGGCACTTTCTCTTGGGCTTGAAGAAAACTACTTCGAGGCAGGCTATGATGAAACTGTCATTATTACCCGTATGCTTCACTATCCTCCTCAATCTGAAAAAATTGTAAACAATCAGCTAGGGTGCGGTGCGCACACTGATTGGGGGTTACTGACGCTCTTATTGCAAGATGAAGTAGGTGGACTAGAAGTACGCAATAGTGAGGGTGAATGGATACGTGCACCTCACATACCAGATACTTTTATCGTAAACCTCGGTGATTTAGTCCAATTCATGACTAATGGACTCTACCTCTCAAATATGCACCGTGTTTTCAATAGTAAAGCAGGTGTCTCACGTTATTCGGTTCCAACCTTCTTTGACTTGGATTACGAATACAAAATCAAAACGCTGCAAAATTTAGGTGATCAATTTAAGGCTGAACCTAAAGAAATGACTGTAGGTGAGTACCTAGCCTATATGTATCAAAAAACTTACGCATCGAAAAAAGAAGCCGTTTAATTTATTCAACAGTTGGTATCAAAATTATGAAAAAAATGTTTCCTTTAGGTTGTGCTGGTTTAGGCATTCAAAACTCATCAAAAGAACGACCAGTAAGCCTGAATGAGCCTACTATTCTCGAACAGTTCGAAATGCTAAAAGCTGCGGAGGTCTTTGATTTTCTGGATCGTATCCCTCTTGAAGATAGTCAAATAGATGCTTACATCAAGGCAAGTCAGAAAACAAATATCCCTATTTATTCTGGTTGTGGCTTATATGTCATTGGCAAGGATGAGGAAGCATTCAAACAGGATATTAATCGTAGTGCCGCTGTAGGGGCCAAATTCCACAACATGATGATTTGGGCAAAACATGCAGATGGTCATTATGTAACGAACGAAGAAGTTGCTAAAACTTATATCGATTTCTACACCTACGCTCAAAGTAAAGGAATAACGGTTACCTTAGAGTGCCACGTTGATAACTGGTCTGAAGATTATCGTCGAGTAATTCCGGTGGCAGATCTTATAGAAAAAGAAGGTGTGCCGTTTGAGTTTGCAATGGATTACAGCCATTGTATTTTTAAAATTGAAAATGAAATTGAGCTTGCTGTATCACAAATGCGTGATGATCCTGAAGCTATCAGAAAGTTAGATCCTTTTAATAATGATAGTTTTGCAGATGATTGGCTGAATCGAAATTTAGTTACATGGGGGCAGATCCGTCCTGCAGTCCCGAATAATCCAGTTAACTGGTTAGCATTTGAAACAGGACCATATAATGGCTTAGGAACAAATCGTCCTGGCCGAGGAATTCAGTATCCATTTAATCAACCTACGGAAGGTGAATGGCATACAGACTTCTGGCATGCATATAAGCTTGCACCAACCAAAGAAGTCATTCGTAAAATCATTGATAGCTACTTGAACAATCCAAATTCTAAAGTTCAACTTATGACTGTTGATAATATCAATTTAGAGTCGTATGGTTTAAATTGGAAATACAACATGTTTGCCGACAGTTGCAGTGTTGCCCATTATATTCGTGAGATTTATGAGGAGCGACTGGCAATATTTATGGCAAAACAAAATTCAACTGATACTCTTCAAAGAGAATCAGCATGAATAACCTACTTAATTTAAAAAATATTTTCGTAAATGCCAGTCTTTTAGGACTTTTACTCATCAGTGGGGCCAATCCAGCATTGGCCGCTGATCAAGCGGCTTTTGTCTATGTCGCTCATAAAAACGATTATGGTTGGTCTTATTCACACGATATAGGTCGTCTGAAAGCAGAAAAGTCCTTAAAGGGTAAATTTAAGACCTCTTATATCGAGAATATTCTAGATAATGCCGACTCTGAACGTACATTTCGGAGACTCGCACAACAAGGAAATAAGGTTATATTTGCTACTACCTTCGGGTATATGAATGCCATTGAAAAGGTAGCTAAACAGTTCCCGAACACCATTTTTATGCATGCGAACGGATATAAAACTGCAAAAAATGTGGGAGTCTATGATATCCGAACCTATGAAGGCTCTTACTTGCAAGGGGTATTGGCAGGCTATAAGACTAAAAGTAATGTTTGGGTGTTGTAGCACCATTCCCAATTCCTGAAGTCATTAGAGACATCAATGCCTATACACTTGGGGCTCAATCTGTAAATCCAAAAATTAAGACCAAGATAGTCTGGATTAACACTTGGTTTGATTCAGGAAAAGAGCATGAGGCTGCACTTGCATTAATATCGCAAAATGCTGATGTATTATCACAAGTCACCAACTCCCCCGCTGTAGTTCAAGCTGCTCAGGAAAAAGGAAAATTTGCCTTTGGCTGGAACTCAGATATGGGTAAGTTTGCTCCTAAAGGTCACCTAGCTGCATCAGTGTTATATTGGGAAAAAAATCTATACCCCTGTTTTGCAACAAGTGCATAACAAAATATGGAAGTCGGGATCGACATGGTATGGTGTCAAGGAAGGTGCCATCGATATAACTGGTTTTGGTCCAATGGTCTCTAACAATGAAAAAATGAAGGTTTTGGCAGTCCGAGATAAAATTCGTAACGGTCAATATATTGTGTTTAGTGGACCACTTTACAAACAAGATGGAACATTGCTTTTGGGAAAAGGTAAACATCTCTCAAATACGCAATTGATGAGTATGAATTATTTCGTTAAAGGCGTGGATGCTGCTTATCCAAAATAAACAAAGCTAAGCCTTTATTGAGGGATTTCGATAAGGGCTTAGCTTTTTAGTTGTACTTTTCAGGTTATGTTTATTGTCCAGCTTCGCCTCTTTGTAGGATTTCATCTGTAATAAGCCTGGAGAGAGCGTCTGTTGCTGTAGAAAGATAATGACCTTTACGTGCATACAGACCTAAATCACAGTAGATACCATTGTTATCATTAAGCGGAATATAGCGAAGGCGATTATTAATTATTTCATTTTCCAACCCAAAGAATGTCTGAAAACCAATTCCCTTATTCCTGAGTATTAACTGTTTCATTAATTCCAAAGAACTCGTTTGTATTTTAAAATTTGGAATAGCATGTTGTGCACCCGCAAATAATGGCGCCAACTGTTGATAAATAGACAAATTAGGTTTTGGCATAATCACATCATAGTCGAGGCACTGATGGAATGACACCGTCTTTTGAGAAGCCAGCGGATGGTCAGTCGATACAATTGCACCTAATTTAAAATGGGATATTGCTATTTGGTGCAAATCATTATGCTTTGGCAAGGCAAAAGCCAAGCCTAGATCCACCCGATTTTCAATGATTTCATTAGGGATATCTTTTGAGCCTAAAATTGTAACCCCTACAGTTACATTAGGATATTTGACCTGGAATTTTTCAATAATCTCTGGCAGTAAATTAATCGCTAGTGTTTCAACACTCGCAATTTCAACATGACCTTTATAAAGCCCTTTCAGTGCATCCAATTCATTCTGCAATCGCTTAGTATCTCTCAGTACTAAACTAATATGTCTTGAAAACAACTCACCTGCATGAGTAAGCACCATACCCGAAGGCACCCGATTGAATAATGGTGCTCCAATTTCATCTTCGAGTTTTAAAATTTGCCTATTTACAGCGGAAGACACGACATTTAATTGTCTGGCTGCTTCCCTGATTGAACCGCACCGGCGTACAGCATCAAAATAATGAATTGCTGCTGAGTGAAAGCGAAGACCACGTGTACTCATTTTAACATCACATCCTATTCCAACTTTAAAGTCCAAATTCATTTATAAATTTGAATGAGCTATTGAAATAGAAGCAAAAAACTTGCCATTAAGTAGCAGCCATTTTTTGGACCTAAAGCATTATTTTCAGTGCATCCCGTTGCTTTTTCAGCATCACCACTCATTTAAAAAAGTTTAAGCAATTGTTTTTATTTAATTAATTAAGAATAGCTCTCTTTTTGGCATCAGCTTGCTCGATATTCATTGCTATGCGGTCTCATGATTATTTTATAAAAAGAAAACATTATTTTTGAGAGATTGCTACATGACTGCGCTGGAAAACAATCAAAACATTACCTCTATACCCATCATCGATATTTCTGGACTTTTGGATAATGACATACAAACGCACCAAAACATTGCCTCACATATTCGGAAAGCATGCTTAGATAAAGGTTTTTTTTACATTACCGGACATGGAGTTTCTAAAGCATTACAAGATAAGGTTTTTGAATATTCCAAATTATTTTTTAGTCTTCCCCCAGAACAGAAAAAGCAGTGGTCCAAAGAGCTTTCTGAAGCAAATAGAGGCTATGAATCATTAAGAGCACAAACACTTGAACCTAATTCTCCGCCTGATATAAAGGAAGGCTTTTATATCGGGAAGGAACGCTCACCTTCAGATCCTTTTGTCATCCATAAAGCTTTTAACCAAGGCCCAAACCAATGGCCAGATATTGATGGATTTAAAGAGGTAATGGAGGAATATCAAGTTGAATTGATTAAAGTCTCTGAACGACTCATGCGTGCTATTGCATTATCTCTAAACTTGGAAGCTGACTATTTCACAGAGTTTTGTAAGGATGCAGATTTAGTCACTTTACGCTTATTACACTATCCCCCTCAACCAGCTAATGCTCAACCAAATGAAAAAGGTTGCGGGGCACATACTGATTTCGGCGGGCTTACTCTATTACTTCAAGACCATAATCGTGGTTTACAAGTATGGGATCAGTCAACAAACCAATGGATTTGGGCAGAGCCTATTGAAGATAGTTATGTCGTTAACCTAGGTGACCTAATCTCTATGTGGACGAACAATACATATAGATCCACCCTCCATCGCGTCATCAACATCTCAGGTGGGGAACGATATTCTGTTCCATTCTTCTACAGCGGTAATCACCAGTATCAGATTGAATGCATTCGAGAGTGTTTGGAGGAAAACTCAGAACCGCTATATCCACCAATCAGTGTTGAACAGCATTATCGTAACATGTTCAAAAAAACATATATCTAATAATAAGGAGTTTCCCATGAAAAAATTACCAGTTATCGACATTGCACCTCTTTATGACGTTAACCATCCTGATTATGCAGATATATGCAACCAAATTGACCAAGCATGTCGTGAATGGGGATTCTTCTATATCAGTGGTTATAAACCGAATCACCTTGCAGAAGTTCAAAGTTTAGCTAAAGAGTTTTTTAGTAAGCCTCTACAAGAGAAATTAGAAATAGATATTCAAAAGAATAAAATTGCACATAGAGGATATGGTGCATTAGGAGTAGAACAACTGAACCCTGACTTACCTGAAGACTTTAAAGAAATATATGACATGGGTGTCCATTTAGAAGCTAATCATCCCGAAGTCATTAATCAAGAACCTCTAAGGGGACCAAATGTTTATCCAAATATTGAAGGGTGGAAAGTAGCTACAGAAGAGTATTTTGATGAAATGGTGGATTTAGCAAAAATATTGCTTAATGCCATGTCTCATGCCATTGGTCTTCCGCAAAATTATTTTGATCATTGTCTGCAAGACAGCCTATGTTTTCTCCGGTTAATTCATTATCCGCCTACCTTAGACAATACAGACTCTCAAGGTTTTAATGCGGGAACACATACTGATTATGGGTGTGTAACTATTTTGGCTCAGGATGAAGTAGGTGGATTACAAGTTCAGGATGTAAATGGTAATTGGATCGATGCTCCTCCTATACCTAACACCTATGTAATCAATATCGGAGATATGATGGCACGATGGTCAAATGATCTCTATAAATCGACACCTCATCGCGTTTCGAGTCCTAAAGGAAAACAAAGATTCTCATTTCCATTTTTCATACAACCTAGTCCAAAAACTGTAATCCGTTGCCTACCTAACTGTTACAGCGAATCCAATCCACCTAAGTACTTACCAATTACTAGTATGGAATATTTGCAATCACGTTTTAGTGCAACCTACAAACATCGTGCTGACGTTTAAATATCGGGGACATTCAAATGAAAAAAATTATCACTTCATTACTATTAAGTACCTGTGCAGTCAGCACTTATTCTTTTGCTGAGGAATCATGGTTAAATTGGCAATCCAATAGTATTTCTGCACTTTACGGTAAAGGTTTTGAAGTTGAACCAGATACACATGAAACCATTACCTTCGAACATGCTAGTAATTGGAAATGGGGAGATCTCTTTCTATTCGTCGACACTTATTGGTTTGATGGCGAAAAGACAGCTTCCCAAGGCCATAATGCTGTCTATACAGAAATAGCCCCACGCTTTTCAATAGGAAAACTAACCAATACGAATTTGAGCTTTGGGCCAGTGAAAGATGTCCTAATAGCTACGAGTTTTGACTTAAGTATTCAAGATCAGCCTGGCTATGACGATATGTGGACTTATTTAGTTGGTCCAGGTTTTGACCTAGATATCAAAGGCTTTGATTATTTCACCCTTAATTTTTACTATCGCATTCCAGACGATGGAAACACCCCAAGTGGACAATGGCAAATCACTCCATCCTGGTCATATACCGTCCCATTTCTTAAATCATCAATCATTTTTGATGGATACATTGATTGGGTAGTCAATTCCAAAGGTAATAACTCTTCCGACTTTCACTTTAACCCACAAATCAAATATGACCTTAGCCCTCATCTAGGCTTAAGCCCAAAAAAATTAGCAGCAGGTATTGAATACGACTATTGGAAAAACAAATTCTTAATCGAAGACACTCCATATTTTAAAACTAATCAAAATGCTACTAGTTTCATCGTCAAATATACCTTTTAGGCTGAAGGAGAAAAACATATATGACTAACACAATCACAGCCAATAACTTAAAACCAAGCTCCATGATTTTTCTCAGTATCCAGCACGTCTTGGTAATGTATGCAGGTGCTGTTTCAATTCCCCTAATTGTTGGAGGAGCTTTAGGGTTAAGCACTGCAGAAATTGCTTTCTTAATTACTGCAGATCTATTTGTTTGTGGCATTGCCACCCTCATTCAAACTATTGGTTTTAAAAATGTAGGTATTCGCTTTCCCATTATGATGGGAGTTACCTTTACTGCAGTAGGCCCAATGATTGCAATTGGGACTAATCCAGATATGGGACTACTAAGTGTATTTGGGGCAATCATTATCGCAGGGATCTTTGGCTTCCTGATTTCACCATTTATTGGAAAGTTAATACGATTCTTCCCTCCTGTGGTGACAGGAACTCAAATTCTTGTGATTGGTCTATCTCTCATTGGTATTGCAGGCACATGGTCCGCTGGCGGATATGGGGTAAAAGACTTTGGAAATCCATTGTACTTATCTATCGCTGCCTGTGTTCTATTAAGCATTATTATCATCAGCCGTTATGTTAAAGGCTTTTTGGGCAACATTTCAGTTCTAATCGGGATGGGAATTGGTTATATCATCGCTGCATTTTCTGGCCTCATCTCTTTAGACAAGATAGATGAAAGCCCATGGTTAGGTTGGGTGATGCCATTTCACTTCGGTATTCCAGAGTTTAACTTTTGGGCTGTCTTGACTATGTGCGTAGTCATGCTGGTTATTTTCATTGAAACAGCTGGGATGTTCATGGCTGTAGGTGAAATTGTTGAAGAAGAGGTGGATCAGGAAAAATTGACTCGCGGTTTTAGAGCTGACAGCCTTGGCACAATGATTGGTGGGATTTTTAATATCTTCCCGTATACATCCTATGCTCAGAACATCGGTTTGCTAGCGATCACAGGTGTTAAGAATCGCAGTGTATGTGCTTTAGCTGGTGTGTTTTTAATCCTTTTAGGTCTATTTCCTAAAATAGCTTACTTTGTTGCGTCTATACCCTCATGTGTTCTAGGTGGAGCCGCATTGTTTATGTTTGGGATGGTGACATCTAATGGTATCAAAGTACTGCAGCGTGTCGACTTTCAAAATGTGAATAATCTCTACATCATTGCAGTCAGTGCCGGCATAGGTATGTTGCCTGTATTCACACCTACTATTTTCTCACAACTACCATCTTATCTTTCACCTCTGTTAAACAGCCCAATTTTGCTAACGGCTTTTTGTGCTGTGATTTTGAATGCTGTTCTCAATCGAAAACAGCGGATATTGGATGAATAGTATCTTCAGAAATTGAAAGATGCATAAATATCAGATACACAGGGCTTTGTTGCACAAACATAGCCTATAAGGTTTATTCAGTCCTATAATTTCAAAATGATCAAATCTTTATTTAGACTCTCTTTACGCATGGTCACAGGTTTTGTTCAAAGTCTGATTAAACTTTGTGGATTAAATTGGACCGCACCAGATTACAGTACGCTTTGTCGAAGACAAAAACATATTGATATTGCGATTAGCTATCAAAAAAGTAGTGATGGGCTACATCTACTCGTCGACTCAACTGGCTTAAAGTTTCTAGGTGAAGGTGAGTGGAAACGTAAGAAACATGGACCTGAATATCGTCGCCAATGGCGTAAGCTTCATATTGGCATCGATGCTGAAACCTTGCAAATACGTGCAGTACAGCTTACTACAAATAATGTGAGCGATTCGCAAGTACTCGGTGATTTACTTGCTCAAATTCCCTTAGATGAACGAATTGATTCGGTCTATACCGATGGTGCTTATGACACGAAGCACTGCAGACAAGTCATTCTAGATCGAGATGCACATGCGCTCATTCCGCCAAGAAAAAATGCAAAACCATGGAAAGATCAGAAATTGAGATCTTTAGAGCGGAATGAGTTACTGAAAACAGTTAAACGTTTAGGAAGAACGCTTTGGAAAAAATGGTCTGGTTATCATCGTCGAAGTTTAGTTGAAACCAAGATGCATTGCATCAAACTATTAGGTGATAAATTAACAGCAAGGAGTTTTTCTAGTCAGGTGAATGAGATTCATGCACGCATAGCCGTATTGTCAAATTTACAGAATTAGGTCGTCCTCATACCCAAGTTGTCACTTGAATTCTGTTCAAATGAGCAGAGTGTTATCTTTTAAATCTTTGTGCAACAAAGCCATTTTAAACTGTATAGCGTTTGCTCAATCCCCACTCTGCCAAAATTCGGCGGTAAGTGGTTGATGAACGATCTGCCTCAAAATGTGCCTCCATTGAAATATCTAAAGGAAGTTCTTCTGGTTTTTGGCTTTCCACCATGTCCTGATCTTCAGCGAAGATTTGTGCATTGAAATCATAAACTGCCTGTAAGTCTCCTGTAGTATCAAAGTTACGAGTTAAGGGAACGAATAATCGCGTTTTATTGTGCGAAACTGGACAGCACGCATTTAAAATTTTAAGTAAGCCATTTTCAGGAAAGTCGATAGTCAAAATAGCTGAAAATGGTGGATAGACATCGAAAGTACGTTTCCATAAAAAATCATCTGGTGCTAAATGTTGTAAGCCATGCGGATAGTTACTGACATCACTCACATACTCTGTATGTAAGCCATAATCCGTTCGAACGGTCGAATATTTTTGTACTTTAGGATTTTCACGATCAGCAAAACTTTGGTTATGTACCCATGCAAAGTGCGCAACATCAATAAAGCCTTCAAGCTGACGGCCACTTGATCCAGCAATATCGACAAATGGAGGGAGAATTGACTGATGTTCTTCACTGTCCCACGTGTCTAAATCTGGAAAATTGGCTTTCGATACATCGCGGTTAAATAAACTGGTCCAAATAAGTCCATATTTTTCTACAACTGGAAATTTGGTCAGTGAAAAACGATCTGAAATTTGTGTAAGTTCCGGCTGTGCAGGAATTTTTACACACTTTCCTTCACCGTTATAATGTAGGCCGTGGTATGGGCAAATAATTTCTTCGCCTTTCACCCAGCCTTTGGTTAATGGCACACCACGATGCGGGCAAATATCACGCACGAGATGAATTTTTCCACTTTCAGTTTTATACAATGCCATTTTCACATCAAGTAATTGTACTTGTTGCGGTTGTTCTGAAACGTCCTGTGTACGTGCAACTGGGTACCAATGCTGCGCTAAAATATTCCAATCGTTTGCATCAAATGAACTGCATTGTGGTTGGGTAAATAAATTCAGTACAGGAATCGCATTCATTTTTAAATCTCTACATTCGCATTATTTGCAGAACTTTTATGCCATGTAACTAGGGCTAATTCGTTCTTTTCTAAGTCAAAAATACGTTTGGATAGCATTTCTGTCTATTAGAATGATTTGCATACAATGTTCTGCTTTTTAGAACACAAAAGCAGAATGAATTGAAAAAATCAAAAGTTATGGCATGAAAATCGCTTAAGCATGGATAAGTACTTTGTAAACTGCCCGTGAGATTGAATAGCTGTATGTCGCTTACCTTTTCCCGATTTTCTGAATATTTTATGGCTGTTGCCCGTACTGGCAGTTTACGTAAAGCCGCAGAACAGCTTTTTATTTCAGTCTCTGCAGTGCATCGGCAAATTGTTCTTGCTGAAGAAGAGTTAGGCGTTGCTTTATTTGAGCGTTTACCGCAGGGGCTGAAGCTAACGTTAGCAGGTGAATTACTTTATGCTGATTTGCTTAAATGGCAAAAAGAATATCAGCTGACTCGAATTCGATTTGATGAAATTCAAGGATTAAGTCGCGGCAATATTGAAATGGGTTTTATTTCTTCCCTAAATGATGGTTTTGTCGTGGATTGTATTCAACGCATGGCTGAAAGCTATCCATGGATTAATCTCAATATCAGTATGAATAGCAGTGAAGAAATATCGAGAAAAATCATTGATGCAGAATTAGATTTTGGCATTATCTTAAATCCTAAAAGTCACAATCAATTAGAAATCTTATCCTTTATTGAAATTCCTTTAGGCTATGTTTTATCACCACATCACACCTTAGCCGGCATGGATAAAATCTATTTATCTGACACTTTAAATGAGCGTCATATCATGCCAAGTGAGCCCTTAGTCATCAGTGATTATGTACATACACTCTATAAACATCACAAATTTAATCCTATACAAAAGATAGAATGTAATGACATTAGAATGATAACATCATTAATTCAACAACAATTAGGCATTGGCTTAATGTCATATATGGATGCATTACCACTTTTAAACTCAAAAAAGATCGTATTTAAGCCCATTCGTGAAAAAGGTATGCATCGTTTAACCATTGCACTGTGCGTCGCTTCAAAACGTCAAACATCTCGTCTTTCACAAATAATGGTAAATTTATTGGTCGAAAAAATGGAAGAAATCAAATTGCAATTAAAGCAACTTCCTTAAACATTTAATCCTTTGCTCTTCAATCTAATGTTTCTAAATAGCTAAAAAAAGCCAGTGTGAATATTCACACTGGCTGCTGAAAGCTAACCTTTTAGTTTTACATTTCTTTTTGTGTCTTACAGCTTAGTCGAGTGGATTACCGACAATGTTACTAATAATTCCCTTCATAATATGATTGCCTTGTTCTTTACGTAACTCTTCATACCACTCTCGGGTCACCGCTTCATCTTTCATATGTGTCACATCACAGCGCTTACGGGCACGAAGTACCAACTCATTGGCACGTTCATTACGCTTGTTCTGATAGCGACGTAAAGAATCTTGTAAACCTAAGGTATTAATTTGCAATGAACGTGCCAAATAGATAGCATCTTCCATCGCTTGGCAGCCGCCTTGACCAATATCAGGTGTTGTACTGTGCGCTGCATCACCTACAATCACCACTCGACCTTTGTAAAAATTGGCAAATGGTTCGATATCGTGAATTTCTACACGATTGGTCTTTTGCACATCGACTGCATCAATTAACTTTTGGACAGGCTCACACCATCCTTTAAAGTATTGTTTGAATAAAGCTTTGTATTGGCTACGATCATTTTCAAGACCAACAGCTAACGGCACATCAAAAAAGAAATAGAAACGATTATTCGCCACTGGCATCAGTGAAACACGTTTGCCTTCACCTACAAACGTTGTCCATTGATCTGCTGCGGCATAATCGTCTGAGACATCAACGAGACCATTCCAATTGACATAGCCTGCATAGCGTCGCTCAACTTGCTCACCTAAAACATAGGCACGAGTAATTGAGTGTGTACCGTCTGCACCCACCAATAGATCAGATTCTATTTCGCTACCATCTGCAAATTGAATTTTTACACGCTCTCCTTCTTCAACAAAAGAAATCATTTTCTTAGCTAGATGAATATCTTCACGACCAAATTCATCCATTAACATATTCTGAAGTTCCGCACGTGATACCGGATATGGTCGTTGCCCGACTTCTTCAATCAATGGATAAAGGCTAAACTGGGTCATCACATCGCCCGTCAGACCATCAATATAAGCAAGGTTATCCATTTTGCCGCCAAGCTTTTCAACTTGCTCTGTCAAACCCAAATAATTTAGACATTTCACACCGTTAGACCATAACGAAATAGCAGCACCCACCGGTAAAATTTGTTCTGCCTGTTCATAGATGGTTACTTGGTGTCCGAATTTTTTTAGTGCGATGCCTGTAGTTAGACCCGCCATACCTGCACCAATAATTGTAATTTCCATCTATAATTCCCCTGTGTTTTATAAGTTTCTAAGTCATAAAATGCTAAAAGCGTGCCATTTTTTATAAAGCGCCCTGAAAAAAATCCAAAGTTGGCACACGCTGTGCATCTAAACGCGTGTAAATGCTTGTTTTTATCGTTTATTAAATTTTTTGTAGCACGATAGCGCAAAGCATGAATTTTGAAAGAAAATAGCGAATGGATTTAATATATGGCGACTTTATTAGCACCCGATTTTGATATTCCTGCACAATTACAGACACTTACCAATTTGGCAGATGACCGTATTGGTGCAAAAATTATTGAATGTTCAGATGAATTTTTCGCAGAAGCAAAACGTATGCTTCAATTTGACGCGCCAATTTTTGTTGAAGATAAATTCGATGACCATGGTAAATGGATGGATGGTTGGGAAACGCGCCGTAAACGTCACACAGGTTATGACTGGGCAATTATTCAATTGGGCGTAGCTGGGCATATTAAGGCTTTAGATATTGACACTACCTTCTTCACTGGGAATTACCCTGCTTCAGCTTCAGTTGAAGCCTGCTACGCCCCTGATGGCGATCTTGCTCAAGCTGAATGGTTGAACATATTAGAGAACAACGTACTTGGCCCAAGTCAGCATCATGTTTTGCCGATTACAGCTGACCAAGTTTTTACTCATGTGCGTTTAAATATTTTTCCTGATGGTGGTGTTGCTCGTTTTAAAGTGTATGGTGAAGTGAGCGTTCAACAACAAGATCACACTGCAACAATTGATTTAGTTGCTTTAGAAAATGGTGGACGTGTAATTGCTTATAGCGATGCACATTTTGGTCATCCACGTAATCTGATTAACCCAGGTCGCGGAATTAATATGGGTGATGGTTGGGAAACCAAACGTCGTCGTGCACCGGGCTTTGATTGGTGTATTTTGGCTTTGGGTCAAACTGGTGCAATTGAAAAAATTGATATCGATACGGCACACTTTAAAGGCAACTTTCCAGCCCAAGTCTCTATTCAAGCCGTATATGTTAAAGATGCAACTGATCCACAATTAATTCCACAAAGTATGTTCTGGCCATTTTTGCTTGAAGCACAAGACTTGCAAATGGATCATATTCATAGCTTTGTAAACGAAATTTTGCAACATGAAAAGATCTCGCATATTCGCATTAATATGATTCCAGATGGTGGTATCAGCCGTATTCGTTTGTGGGGTAAAACCAAAAGCTAAATTGAAAGCTTGAATACTTTCTACATCGAGAAGGATAAGTACTGTGGTTTTATCCTTCTTCTCCTACACTTGATATAGACAATAAAAGAATTACACATGGTTCAAACAATTCAGCTACAGCCCCTGAGCATTGAAAACTTTGCCCCTTTTGGTGAGGTGATTTGCTGCGGAGGACAGGATTTTTTTCATATCAATGATGCACATACCGAGCGTTATCATGCCCTTGTAACCACTGAAATCTTCGGTGAAGCACATGCAGGTATTAGTATTTTTCGTAATATTAAACAGACAGAAATTCCTTTTTCGGTTTCGATGCTTGAGCGACATCCGAATGGCTCACAAGCTTTTATCCCGATGCAAGGTCAGGCTTTTTTAATTGTGGTGGCACCTGCATTGGATGATCAAACGCCTGATATTTCAAAACTCTGTGCTTTTATTTCAGATGGTACACAAGGTGTTAACTACCATGCAGGTACATGGCATCACCCTCTATTAACTTTAGAGGCGCCAAGTAACTTTGCCGTGGTTGATCGTATTGGTATTGGACATAATTGTGATGTTTATCAGTTTAATGAAGTACTCAATATCGTGGCATAAATTTAAACTATCATTGAAATTGAAACCTCAATTTAAAATTGTCTCAGAAATTAAAAGCCCCATCCGTGGGGCTTTTAAGTCTTGTGCAGTATGTTGTGTAACGATGTACGGTTTTAACGAATCAATTAGAAGTGATATTTCACTAGCGCACTGACGTTATTTTCATCTTTACCTTTAATATTATATTTATTATTCCAAACTGAATGCTCAACGCCTACATACAGGCGTGTATCTGGGGAAATATGTTGCCCCACATTCCATTTATATTGACTGGTCCAGTTCATCTCACTGGCTGAGCCTTTTTCCGCAGTTGACCAATCCAGAAAAGCATCTGCTAAGAAAGATTCTGAGCCAATTTTAAAAGGTATGGCATAGGTAAGCGTCATTTGATAGTCATCAGCTTTAGTATCATTATTCACTTTATATAAATTTAATTTTGCATATTGAAAATATGGCACATCAAAGTCTAAGCCAATACCATAGAGAAAATTATCCATGTTGCTACCCGCTTCCCAAGTGGTTGCAAGCAATACATCTTTTACAGGGCCAAATTTAAGTTCTTTACCCGTTACAGCGCCTAAACTCAATCGTGGTGATGCTTCAAAATAGGTTTGATCGCCGACGTCATTATGTGTACGGTCGGCAAAAATGAAGAAATCACCATATTTAAGCTTTGACGCGTATTCAAATGTCACAGTGGTTTGTTTGTCTTCTTTTGCAATGAGCTGATAGTCGGTGCCATATAGACCGGTAATGCTGAAGTCTTGCCAGATTGGGGCTGCAAAGATAGAGTTGGCTGAAATAGTGCATAGAATTGCAGCTGAAAGAGGCATAAATTTCATTAAATTGTTTTTCCTAGCGATAAATACGTTTTGAGTAATTTATTTAGCAAAAACAAAGCCAATATTAGATTTTTTAATAAAAAAAGCCCACATTAATGTGAGCTTTTTTTATTTATTTTGAATAGCTTAGTGATGACTATCTATAACAATATTGCTGGTTTTATTCACTTCTTTACTTTTAAAAAAGTTTAGATGGTTAAACACAATATTTAATACGATGGCCATGAGGCACGTTGAACTAATACCTGAATGGAACAGGGTTTGTACCCATTTTGGGAAGTTCGCATAGAATGAGTGATCAATAATTGGAATCATACCTGCGGCAATTGCTGTAGCAACAATGATTAGGTTCTTTTGCTCACTATAATCAATTTTAGCTAAAGTACGAATACCACTTGCAGCCACTGTACCGAACAATACCAAACCTGCGCCACCCAATACCGGTACAGGAATTGCAGCAATCAAACGGCCCATAATTGGTAAAATACCCAATACAACTAAAATTAAGCCACCCGCTGCAACAACAAAACGGCTTTTTACACCAGTAATCGCGACCAAGCCTACATTTTGTGCAAAGGCACTTTGCATGAATGAGCCAAATATTGGTGCTGCTGCACTTGAAAGCATATCGGCACGTAGCCCATTGGTAATACGTTCAGCGTCGACTTTGGTACCGACAATTTCACCAACAGCGATAATATCAGCTGTAGTTTCAGTCATAATCACCAATGTCACAATTAGCATGGCAATAATGGCACTCAGTTCAAATGTTGGCATACCAAAGGCAAAGAAACTTGGGAATTGAATCCAATTGCCATTTGCGACTTTTGAGAAATCGCCAAAGCCCATCGCATATGCCAGCACTGTACCTAGCACAATTGCTAATAAGATGGATAAACGACGAATTGTAGCGTTTCGAGTAATATTCAGCACAATGACAATGGCTAAAGTTAGAAAAGCCAAACTAATATTTTCAGCACTGCCCCAATCAGGCGCTTTGCTATTTCCACCCATCATCCAACGTACTGCGACAGGTAGCAATGACAAACCAATCACGGTAATCACGCAGCCGGTCACGATTGGCGGGAAAAAACGAATAATTTTTGAAAAATATGGTGCTAAAAAGAAACCGATTAATGAAGCAACAATAACCGCACCATATACTGCCGAAAGCCCACCACCTGCAGTGACTATGGCAATCATCGTTGCCACACCAGCAAAGGATACGCCTTGAACTAGGGGTAATTTTGCACCGATGTATTTCACACCGACCGTTTGTAAAATCGTGGCTAAACCACCGACAAATAATGCTGCTGCAATTAATAAACCAATTTGTGCAGGTTCAAGTCCTGCGGCTGTACCAATAATCAGTGGCGGCGCAATAATACCGCCATACATCGTCAATACATGTTGTAAGCCATAAGCTAGGCTTTTCCCTGCACCTAAATATTCATGTTCTGGTGAAACTGTTTGATTTTGTTCTGTCATTTTTATATCCCCCGATCCGTTTTATGATGCTATTTTTAGCTACCGCGATATGTTGAATAGGCAAAAGGGCTAATCAACAAAGGAATATGAAAATGCTGTGAGGCATCTTTTACTAAGAAATGAATTACTGCTTTTGGGAAAAAAGTTTCGGTATTAAGACTTTCAAAATAGTCCGCTGTGGCAAACTCTAAGCTATAGCTACCCGTAGAAAATTCGCTTAAACCAAAGTCGGTCACACGGCCATCTGCATTGGTTTGCCCTTCACCAAGTAACATACCGTCTGCATTGAATAATTTAATCAAGACATTGGCAGCAGGTTTCCCAAGATTTGTATCTAAAATATGTGAGCTGATCATGCACTTAGCTCCTGTTTTAATCTTAATAAGGCAATTTCAGCCAATTGATGATGGACAATACGCTTTTCAGTTTCTGGATTATTCAGCAGACGGTACTGCAATGCTTGTAATACATTTTCACTGCTTAAGCCTGAAGCTTTAATTAAGAAGATATAGCCGTACTTTTTTTCATAAGCGATGTTGCCTTTGAGCAATGCCATTTGTGTTTCTTCATCGGCTGAAATAGCGGATTGTTCACGGTTGGAAAAATTCTTTTCTAATTCAGAAAGTTCAGCTTGGGCTTTTTTTTCACCAATACGCGGGTGATTATCTAAAGCAGATTTAATTTCTTCCCACGACCATGTACGAGCAGCTTGAGCCGCGTATTCCAAAATACTGTCTAATGATGCATACGGACGCTGACTGAGCAGCTCATTCGCCCAGCTTTCAATTTGCACACAGTGCTTTAAAAATGTTTTTACATCGGCTTCGGATGCTTGATTAAATTCAACAAGTTGCACTATTAAATCGCCTAAAAATATTTAATGTTCGTTCAAAACATGTTTTGCAATATCAATGCCAATCCCTTATTTCTTAGACAAATTGCTTTTTATAGGCACAAAAAAAGAGGCGCTAAGCCTCTCTTTCTTCTTTATTTTTTTTATTACGGTGCATGGTGTTTTATCCAATGTTCTGCAATATCGGCACGACGACAAACCCATACTTTTTCATGCGATTGCACATAATCTAAGAATCTTTGTAGTGCTTTAAAGCGTCCTGGTCGCCCTAAAATACGACAGTGCATACCAATAGATAGCATTTTTGGCGCAGTTTCACCTTCGGCATATAACACATCAAAGGCATCTTTAAGGTATTGATAAAATTGCTCACCACTATTAAAACCACCCGGCGAGCAAAACTTCATATCATTACTTTCAAGTGTATATGGAATGATTAAATGCGGACGTGTTGCACCATCTACATTCGTCACTGTGCTCCAAAATGGTAAGTCATCGCCATAATAGTCACAGTCATATTGAATCTGAGGAAATTCAGCAAGTAATTTTCGAGTATTCGGGCTATCACGTCCGGTATACCAACCGATTGGTGTTTTACCAAATAGCGTTTCAAGCACGCTAATAGCTTGATCCATATGTTGGCGTTCTTGTTCGATTGGCATATCTTGATAATGCAACCAACGTTGACCATGCGATACGACATCATAATTGGCTGCTTTAATCGCTTCCACAATGTAAGGATTGCGTGCCAAAGCCATACCCACACCGAAAATGGTCATGGGGAGTTGGCGTTTTTTAAACTCTTGGTGAATGCGCCAAAAGCCCGCTCGTGAGCCATATTCGTACATGGAATCCATCGACATGTGTTTGTCTGGAAAACTGGCCGCGCCAATAATATCTGACAAAAACTGTTCTGAACCTGCATCACCATGTTCTACATGGTTTTCACCGCCTTCTTCATAGTTCAATACAAACTGAACCGCGACACGAGCACCATTTGGCCATTCCACTTTGGGTGGTTCTCCATGATAGCCAATCAGATCTCTGGAATAGTCTTGTTGTTGAATCTGGTCTATCAGATCTTGCCCACGTAAATATGTTGCTGTCACATCCACTTCCTAATTTGTTATATCAAACAGTCAAAAACTAGAATGAATTAAGCAATTAGTGCGCCAAAACTTAGTATACAAGTTTTATTTCCTTTCTAAAGGAACGACAACTGATGACGCGTGCATATTGAGCATCTAACTTTATAAATTTAATATCTAAAAAATATTTTTTCTTTGGACTGTCTAATGAATACAAAACATAAAAAAATTATTAATATTTTTACTTTAGAATGGCTTTGTTGCACAACGATTTCATAACTATATGATTTTAAAAGTTTTGATTGTTTTTTGATCCAAAATTAAATTTATTTAAATCAGATGCTTACATATTTATGCAACAAAGCCCTAAAATTTAAAAAAGAGAAGCCTTTCATATTCAGAAAGGCTTTGTGAAATAGTGTTTTGGAAATGATTAAAATAAGAAGTAACGCTGCGCCATTGGTAACACTTCCGCAGGCTCACAAGTCAAATGCACACCATCTGCACGTACTTCATAAATCTCAGGGTCAACCTCCATTACAGGACAATAAGTATTTAACTTCATATCTGCTTTCGAGATATTACGCGTGGCTTTACAAGGACTAATCAACTTCTTTAAAGCCAATTGTTCATGTACGCCTTGCTCTATTGCCACTTGCGATAAAAAGGTAATGCAGGTGTTATGTACGCCACGAGGGTAAGCGCCAAACATCGGACGATAATGCACAGGCTGTGGCGTTGGAATTGAAGCATTAATATCACCCATCGGCGCAGCTGCAATCATTCCGCCTTTAATAATCATCGAGGGCTTAACACCAAAAAATGCAGGCTTCCATAAAACAATATCGGCTAATTTACCCACTTCAATCGAACCAACTTCATGGCTTAATCCATGGGTAATGGCAGGATTAATCGTATATTTAGCAATATAGCGCTTCACACGATTGTTATCGTGATTTTGATTATCACCTTCGAGTGGGCCGCGTTGCACTTTCATTTTATGTGCTGTCTGCCAAGTACGTAATATTACTTCACCCACACGCCCCATCGCTTGCGAGTCGGAAGACATCATGGCAATTGCGCCCATATCCTGCAAGATATCTTCTGCAGCAATAGTTTCACGGCGAATCCGACTTTCAGCAAAAGCAACATCTTCAGAAATTGCAGGGTCTAAATGGTGGCAAACCATCAACATATCTAAATGTTCATCAATGGTATTGACGGTATATGGACGTGTGGGATTGGTTGAAGATGGTAAAACATTGGGTTGACCAATTGCTTTTAAAATATCTGGTGCGTGACCACCGCCCGCACCCTCAGTATGGTAAGTGTGGATGGTCCGGTTATTAAATGCTGCTAAGGTTTCTTCTAGAAAGCCACTTTCATTTAGTGTGTCTGTGTGAATGGCAACTTGTACATCGTATTGATCCGCCACACTTAGACAGTTATCAATCGCGGCTGGCGTCGATCCCCAGTCTTCATGTAATTTTAAACCCACCACACCGGCTTTGATTTGTTCAGCGATTGGTTCTGGCTGACTCAAGTTGCCTTTACCTAACAGACCAATATTCATAGGTAAATCATCAATAGCTTGTAGCATGGTCGCAATATGCCATGGGCCTGGAGTTACTGTGGTTGCAGATGTTCCTGCGGCGGGGCCTGTACCACCACCAATCATTGTAGTTGTGCCTGACATTAGTGCTGTTTCAACTTGTTGTGGGCAAATCCAATGAATGTGAGTATCTATCCCTCCCGCCGTTAAGATTTGTCCTTCACCTGCGATGACTTCAGTTGCTGCACCTAAAGGAATTGTAATGTCAGGTTGAATATCAGGGTTACCTGCTTTACCTATTTTCCAGATACGACCATTTTTAAGTCCAACATCGGCTTTGACAATACCCCACCAATCGACAATTAAAGCATTGGTAATGACGGTATCAGCGACCTCATCAGACAATAATTGTGACTGTCCCATACCATCGCGAATGACCTTGCCACCGCCAAATTTAACTTCTTCACCATAAGTCGTGAGGTCTTGTTCAACTTGAATAAACAATTCTGTATCAGCTAAGCGAACTCTATCACCTACTGTAGGGCCAAACATTTCCGCATAAGCACGGCGAGACATTTTCATTAATATATTTCCTATTCTAGATTTTTTGGCTTTAGCAGCTTTTGCATCGGAATAAATTGAATACCCCATTTCTCCGTTAGCGCACCGACCACTTCAAATCCATATTTTTTATAAATATCGAGTGCATAATGACTTGAATTTATTGTGATTATATCGGGATCATTTTTAAGTATTTCTTGCTCTAAAAAGTCCCACATTTGTCGACCATAACCTTGACCGTGATATTCAGCTTTTAAGAAATAATGCATGACATGAGATGGAGCGATATACGCCAAATTCCCAACGATTTCTTCATTAATTTCTGCCACAAAATAATGAATAAGTGGTTGTTGGAAGATGTTTTTCAGCATATCAGGTTTAAAGCGTTCACGTCCTTCTTCAGTCACGACAACATAATCGACAAAAGGTTCAATAACAGCAGCGATGGCTTCAACATCATCAACAGTTGCTGGGCGTATTTTCATTATTAACATTTAATTCTCTTATGCTTTTTCATGTACTTATTGAACTTATTACTAACAATAATTTAATTGTTCAACAAGACACTTGAGCATAAAAATAGTTAATCCAATTTACCCATAACACGCCCTGCAAACCCATACACCTCACGTTTACCTGCAAGTGCAACCAATTCGATATCTCGACTTTGGCCCGGTTCAAAACGAACTGCTGTTCCAGCAGCGATGTTGAGTCGATAGCCTCTAGCTTGCTCTCGATTAAATTGCAAAGCATCATTGGCTTCAGCAAAGTGAAAATGAGAACCGACTTGAATTGGTCGATCGCCTGCATTAGCAACACGCATTTTCAGTGTTTCTCGTCCGACATTCATTTCAATGTCTGAATCAGGCGTAATAATTTCACCAGGAATCATGGCTTACTCCTTATTTTTATTAGACAATGGGTTGATGAACTGTGACTAACTTTGAACCATCTGGAAAAGTAGCTTCGACCTGCACTTCTGCAATCATTTCCGCGACACCATCCATGACATCTTCACGACTTAACAAGGTTGTGCCGTAATGCATTAACTCGCTCACGGACATGCCATCGCGTGCGCCCTCAAGCAGTGCTGCTGAAATAAATGCAATTGATTCTGGATAATTCAATTTTAATCCACGCGCTTTACGACGCTCAGCAACAAGGCCTGCGGTAAAAATTAATAATTTATCTTTTTCAATTGGATTAAGTTCCATAACAATTTCCTAATCTTCTAAAATGTAGAATGCAAAATGCGTGCAAATTCTTCTTTCGCTCTCGCACGTTTTGATTTTTAGTGTCCTAACCCAAAGGTAAAATGAACACTTAATCTATTAATCTTGCTAGACCTATCTACTTTCCAATGATGGCAAAACTTAAGTGCGCCAAATCCGTGGGAATTCTTCTGCTAGGTCATACCAATAGCGTCTTAAACGGGCACGGACTGCTGCAAAAGCATCATGGCATTCACGTACATCATCGCCTAAATAACGTGCACAAATCACATCATCTAACAGGGTTAAAGTCACCGCTAGATTCATCCGCATAATCAATTCACGGATTAATTCGATATGTTCAGCCAGTAATGTTGTTTGCCTTAAACGCGATGGTGCTACTGCCCAGAAACTTCCCATCACAGCATGTCCATTCATACCTAAACAGGATGTAAGCCACCGATCCTGCCCCTTAAAATTTAAACTATCTGCAACCAATAATTTGTCTGCACGATACAGCCTAAATTTGCTTTGGTATTGCCCTTGCTGAAAAATTTCACCACGTGCTTGTCGACCGATGACCAACATATCCCACCCAATAAAACTGGCCATTTCATCTAGATGAATATGTGTTTCAGAGTCTGCATTGGCACCATCAAAAAGCATGGTTTCTTGCGGTAACCATTCAAATGTCGCCTGTGCTGCGACATGTATATGAATATGCTGATAGGCTTGCTTGCCATTGGTTTTGTACCATTTTCCTGCACCGGGCGTGGTAACTAACGCATGCGCATTCGCCTCAACTTTCATATCAAAAGTCAGATGGTCTCCGCCAGCAATTCCTGCTGGTGGATGCACAATAATTGCATGGCAAATACCAGTTTTTTCAGGCCACAACATCTTCTGAACGCGTACAGGCCCATGATGCTTGCGATGCTGTAATACGGTTCGATTTGACTGTACTTGATAGGCAAAACCAAGTTCCAAACAGGCATACCACAGTTGGCTGTTATGCTGCTGTTGTGTCGATATAAACTTTGTTTCGCTTAATACCAGATCATTCATTTGCATCTCCCTATTATTTGAGATGAATGAGGCATCAAGCTAAACCAATTACAGCAACAATAGCTGTCAAAGCACCAATCATTTGCTTACCATAAGGCACATATTTTTGAATAAATGCGCCGACGAGCAAACCGAATACGTATATAGATGCCATCGCTGTAACCATACCAACGACCAGTAAAACTGCCTGACCGCTTTGGCCAAGTTCCGTACCATGTGCGATGCCATGAAAACCGGCCAAAAGTGCAGCAATAAAAGGAACGGCTTTATTGGTTTTGGTCCAAAGAGCAACAGCCAATACAATTAACGACGCAATAATGCCGTTTTCAGCAATTGCTGTTGCTAAGTTGAATTGTGCACCGATCATAAAACCGACAATCATTGCGGCAGATAAACCGAATAATCCGGCCCATTTCCAGCGCTGGTGTGCAGTCCAAATCAATACGCCAAATGCTAACGCCATCATTAGATGATCAAGCCCTGTAAATGGATGCACAAAACCGCTGATAAAACTATTATGGCTATGCTCATGGCCTGGATGCGCCATTGCTACCAAGGGAAAGAATGCCAACGATGTGAAGGTAATTCTTTGCAATAATAACTTCATAGTGGATGCCCCTTATGCTTTAAACAAACCTTGTTTCTCAATAAAGCTGATGATGTCATTTAAGCCATCTTTAGTTTTCATATTGGAAAATAGAAAAGGTTTTTCACCGCGCATACGTTTCGCGTCTTGATCCATCACATCTAAATTTGCTCCAACCATTGGTGCAAGGTCGGTTTTGTTTATGATTAACAAATCAGATTTGGTAATACCGGGGCCACCTTTACGCGGAATTTTCTCCCCACCCGCCACATCAATTACATACAGGGTTAAATCTGAAAGTTCCGGGCTAAATGTTGCTGCCAAATTATCACCGCCACTTTCAATAATGATCAGTTCAAGGCCATCAAATTTTTCGCACAGGTCATCAATAGCCGCTAGGTTAATGGAGGCGTCCTCACGAATTGCGGTATGCGGGCAACCACCTGTTTCTACACCAACAATACGCTCAGGTGACATAGCTTCATGGCGTGTTAAAAAGTTGGAATCTTCTTTGGTATAAATATCATTGGTCACCACCGCCATATTGTATTTTTCACGCAGTGCCTGACATAAATTTAAAGTAAGCGCTGTTTTACCTGAACCAACTGGACCGCCAATACCTACGCGTAATGGGCTACGTTCTGTCATGTGAAATGTCCTTTATTTTTAAGATCTAAATAATCGTGAATATTGTGTTTCGTGTGCCATACTGAGCATGGCGTAATTAGGTAAGGCGCTACTGAGTTCAGCATCTTGCAGTGCTAAAGCACGTTCAATTGCCTCTGGAATCAGCCCATGCACATGCCATAAAATCCGTTGTCCACTCATCTGTCCAAGTGGTACAGTTTTCACGGCAGCCAACACCTGATTTTCAAGTACGGTAAAGGTATAAGCAGTCAAAACCTCTGCAACATCAAGTTCGAGTTGCCCACAAAGATGCGCATAGATGGGTACGAAACCGATCTGCTTTTTTAATTTCACAGGCTTTTTCAGCACATCACGAATCCACGCATTTAATGAAAATGCCAATTGCTGTGATTCAGCCAATAACTCTTTGCTTTCTCGACTTGCTCTATATAACTGCGCCCAGTATTCAAACTGCTCAGGCTGATCAAAAGATATTATTAGGCGTTTCAAAACGGGCAGCTCAAACCGTACCAAAAGCATTTCAAGCACTTCTTCAAAATAAGTAATGCTCGAGGTTTCATCAAAAATTAAGCTCTGATCAATCGCACTTTCTACCCCTTGAGAATAACAGTACGCCCCAATTGGTAGTGCCGTTGAGGACAAAGTCAACAGACTTAAAAGCTGTGAAGCATTAGGTGTGAACATGATGCAAAGCCTTAATTGGGCTTAATCTGTGATCATGCTGATGCTGTGTATAAGCACCGCTTTCAGGCTCAAATGGATGCATGGTTTCATATACCGTTAAACCAAGTCCAATTATCATTTCAGCCAATACATGATCTGGCTCAAAATACAGCGCCGTTGGTGTGAGCATTAAAGGGACGTGACGATTACCTAAGTGATACGCTGCTTTTAATAAATCAAAGCTGCTTGGTGCTTCTACTTTCATGAGTTTTTCTGCTTTGGCATCGACACGCAGTACATCACCCTCTTGAGTTGCGATATATGAACCGTGCCTTAAAATGCCGGTACGGGGTAAATCTGCACCAATATCGTGCCCGTTAGCTAAAGTTGCACGAAAACGGCTCTTTTGTCGTGTATCAAATGTCAGTTCAACTATCTCAACATTTTCTTGTACGACATTACCCTCAAGTCTTTCCGTATAGATTTTCATAAATACCCAATCTCAATTTCTTTTATCGTGATTCGTGAACTAAATTGATGCTAAATTCAGCATTAAATGAATGATTTGCATTAAAATAATGCACTATTCATGCCAATCTTATTTTGCCAAGCGTTTTATTTTTGCCGTGTCTATCTAATTATTTTGAAATTTGCTTCGTGCAAGACATCTTAATTATTAAAAAATATGTGATTGCCGATAATTATTCAGATGGCCATAAAAAAATCCCCCCATCGATGGAGGATTGTAGAAATAGAATTTATGCCAATCTAGCTAAGCATTAATACACATCTCGTCGGTAGTGACCGGCCTTACGTAAGGCATTAATTTGTTTAGCACCTAAAATTTCTACTAAAGCATCATCAATACCTTGGGCCATATTTAAACTACCACAGAGATAATACAAAACACGAAGAAACCAGCCACATTCACATCAAATAAAATCAATAACTTAAAATAAAAATTCCAAATACACCCTATTTCCCACCCGCTTTGAGCCTCTCAAATTCATCAAAAACCGCCCACATTTATAACCACTTTCTTGATCTTTTTATAAAAATTAAAAGTTTTTTGTACTTCTTGATCTAAGTTAAAAAAATCAGGAGGGCGAATAAATGAAGCCTACAAAAGCAAATTCTCAGCTAGCCAATAAAAGACCGTTTTATACAAAGGAGGTCATGATCCGTCCTTACCCGCCTCTGTTCAAAATTTACCAAAGCTACGCTCAGATTTTAAATGCCTCGCAACTGCCAACACACTTTCAACATGACGTGAGCCTAATATCTGCTACTGCACCTGCTCCAGCTGAGTTATTCGCAACAGATAACTTTCTTCTTGTTTATATAGCACAACAACAAAATATTCGAATCAAAGCTCGAAGCATTGTAGAAGCTGATGTAGACCTCATTCAGGTTCAATATCAACTCAGCAACACACTCTTTAAGTTGATGACTGAGCTCAAGATCAATCCACAGGCTCTTAATCCCGATAAGCTACTTCATAACTTAAATCAGTCTCTATCGAAACAAGCAATTTACGATGTGAATCAAAAGCTTTATGACAAACCCAGATGCAGTCTTTCTCGAGACCTACTCGCTAAGTTAATCGATTGCAGTCGTAATCAGCTACTTTATCGCCAGAAGCAAATCAACGGCTCTCACGACCTACGAATTCAAGCACTCAAAAATAAATGTAAAGCACTCACGAGCGTACAACCATGCGCATCACAATTTTGGAGTTTAGACCATGAAAATTGAAAAACTTTGCTAAAATTAACCTACAGCAGGTTATTACAACTTATAGAAAGTATATTTTATCCATTTCAACTAAATTATAACTTTTTAAATATAAGGATTGAACCTGCATTAGATTATTTTGTGGAGATGACCGCCGTGTTACCAAATGAGTTATTGATCAGCCAGCAAGCTCGTGACTTAGGAAATCAATTAATTAAAGAAATGAACATCAATAGAAGTTATGGAATGGCTAATTTTCTTGGAGTAAATACTTGCTATGATAATCATCAGGCTGTACTTATTTGGACATTTCAACTGCTTGAAAGGGAACCTGCCTTAAATGAATTAGCAGAAATTAAAAAATATTTTCTTTCAATCTTTCCAGATAGTGTTTATCAATTAGCCTAAGTTGTTTTTAAAATTAATTTATTAAATAAAAAGCACTAAATCAAAGAAAGCTTTATTTAAAAATACCTATTAATTCAAAAACATACCATTTACTGAATATATGAAGCATAAGTTCCTGCTCTATCACTCACTCGTACTAAAATTACATCGCTCTTTTTACTGATACTAAACAATTTATGTCCACGCCACGTTCTGCGGCTTCGAGAGCTAGTTTTTGTTGAACCACTGAGAACAAGGACAACAAACTGCCTACTATATTTTCCCGGAGAGTGGTGTAGGAACTTTTTCATTATTGCTAATCATATCAGCGACAACATCAGCAACGAGCTCCTCTATTCCTGAGAATGCTTTAGACTGATCCGCATCAAGCCAAGACAATGATGGAAACTCAGCACACAACCCAACATACTCATTATCTTCTGCTGACCATGTAACACGGCAAGTATATTGTTTACTATCCATTTGAAACCCCATAATGTTTTAAGTCTATGTATAAAAGTACGATTTTCACTTAGCAGTACTTAAATAATCACCCCACCACTGCATCATTTCAGTCCGCTGGGCTAAATAGTCAGCGTGATTATAGCTGGCACGGGTACGGTTCTTATCAATATGTGAAAGTTGTGCCTCAATCCAGTTATCCTGGAACAAACCTGAGTCATTCAAAATGGTACTAAAAGTGGAACGTAGTCCATGAGAGGATAATTGATGTTTTCCATAGCCCATCTTACGTATAGCCATATTTAATGTATTAAAATGAATCGGTTGATTATGTTTCCGTGGGCTAGCAAAAATGTACTTTTCACCGTATGACCATTGCATGACGTCTTTTAAAATATCTAAAGCCTGATCTGAAAGTGGAACTAAGAAGTCGGGAATCTCATGGCCTAATATGACTTTTCGTCGAAACTGTTTAATATGCAAGGCAGGTATTTTCCAGATTTTTTCATTTAAATCAAAATGATGAGGCTCAGCCAATAACAATTCAGCCCCTCGCACGCCAGTATGTAATTTGAACAGCAGTGCTTTTTTAATAATCGGATGGGCATCCAATTTTAATAAATTTTTCTTAAAATCTGATATATCCTCCGCTTTCAAATACGGATAATTCTTCTTGATTTTACTGTTAATGGCGATTTTATTTAAACCATGCGCGATGTTGAATTCACAATAACCCATCGCTACAGCGTAGTCATAAATTTGGTTCAAATAACTACAAGCTTTCTTGACAGGTTCTTTTACTTGGCGTCCCTCTATTTTTTTGATTACTGAAACCAGGTCATAACGCTTGATGTTTTGAAAAGGTAAATCCTGAAGGTCTGGATAAATATCTTGCTGTAAACATCTTTCTGCTAACTGTAGTACACCGCAGCGGGGTGAATCATTAAATGCATTTTTCAGTTTGAACTGCAGCCACTCCTCCCCTACCTTACGAAAGGTGATGACATTAGAGACAGTATCATGCTCAAAACAATAATTATTGTCTTTAAAGTCATCTTTGACTTGTCGTGCCTTTTTCAGCGATAAATCAGGATAAAGCCCCAACTGAATGCGGCGACGTTTTTTTGTTTGTGGATCTGTATAGCGATAGCACCAAGATTTTCTTCCAGTCGGCTCAATCTTCAGGCTAAGTCCATCTTCATCGGATAAAAAACAAGTTTTTTCCTTGCAATGAGCTTGGCGAACTTTAATTTCAGTAAGACTCATGAAATTTAAATGAAACCTATCAGCGGATTGACGAGATCCATTATATCAAAATAGAAGAAAATATATATGATGCGTACACTACGCATCATATATATTTGTAATATATTGTTTTATATATTTAATATTTTAAGTATTTGTATTTTAGTAACCATTATAAGTACCACCTCTTCTTTAAGTTCCCAACAACTCACTTTTTCTGTCATCAATGTTAAATAAGTCTTGTGCTTTAAATTCTTAGATGACCTCCTCTACCCTTTATTATCATTTTTATAAAAGTAACTATATGTACTCATTAAAATTTGTAGAGCTCAAAAACAAAAAAGACCGCTATATAGCAGTCTTTTAACTTAATTAAATAATAATTAATTCATTTTCATCATAAGTGCATAAGCATCACGTTTGTTTTGACGCAATGATTCTATCTCGGACTTCGTCAGCTGTTTTACGAGAGTTGAGGATATACTTTGCTTCCCACTCTGTGAGCCTTTCGAAATCGTACCCGTAAATCGATTTCCACCATGCTTCAAGATTACCATATACATCCCTCAATTGCTGAAGAGTTTCTTTACTTAGAGCTAATTGTGATGAGTATTGTTTACCCGTCAGTGCATATGCTCCAATAACTTTATTCGTCCCAGTTGTTTCAATATGACCTTTTAATGCTGCAAAAGTACCACCTTGGGTCTGGGTATCATCAACAATAATAACACATTTATCATTGTTTATTGTCCCATCAAATGCTGGTGGGTTGGCTAATCTATGCCACCCATCACCGCCAGTTCTTGATACTTTTATAGCTTGAACTATATTCGTATCAACTTCAAGCCCAAGTTTCTTTGCTATAACTGCTGAAGTAGCTAAAGGAATCATATTACGACCGACTGCTTCCTCAGCATGTACAGGTGCTATAATAGTTTCCCGACCATCGATAATTCTTTCTAGTTCAGCAATCGCCTCATCCGAAACTAAATCTTTAGCTAAAATATACGCACTTTCAACATCCCCTGCTTTAGCAGCTTCATACATGTAATGAGAGGTTGCATCTCCAAGACCACGGTCAATAACGGTTTTAGGAAACATATTCCAATCTGTGCGATATAACTTCATATTTTTAAATAAGTTTTAATGATGGCTAGCATTAAATTTTACACTAAATTTACCGCTAGCATCTCTTGGATATTATTTTTCGTATCAGGCAGCACTCTCAAAAGCCGTTTGTTTGGACAGTCCCCATGATCATACACGAGGCAGCTTCAAATACTTATGGGCTCATCCTATCCAGTTGTATCTTCTTGCATCACATGAATATTGTATACTCATTTTGACTACTTGAAAATTATGGAACAACGTCAATAAAAACAATAACTCTAGAGTCTTTAGTCGACATTCCTAAAAAGGTAAATTCAACATTTCTTTCCATATCATTTCTTTGTGTCTCTGGATAAACAAAAGAAACATAGCTTATTTCAAAGAATCGGGCTAGGGTTTTTATGCCAATGATTTTGTTCTCTTCATTAGCAATTAAAACATCTAATTCCAGATCAAACTCTTCTAATTATTTAATTAAATCTTTAACTTTCATTTTACTATCAACCTCTATGAATTATTTAAAAAATTAGCACAATGAAACTTGTGAAAAAAATGGATTTGAACAAAATTTTTTAGCAAAAAAAGCATAGCAACCAGAAAAATCTTTCCAGCAATCAACAAAAATATCCCCGTGTGCTTCCAGTTTACAACATTTTGACTACCACACTGCCCACAGTAGTAATAATAGCCTTTGATACGGCCACCGCATTCAGGACAATTTTTATGATTAATGAATAAGTTACTCAACGTCTCTTCTCCAAAATTCTTATTATCAAGTTGTAAGTGAAGATAGCACACATTTATAAAAATGTCTTTTTTAAAACATCAAAAGATGTTATAAAAAAGACATTCGCTACTTTAGGATAACTTTTAAGATGAATTTAAATCTCCTTGATGAAGAATCAATCCAACCTTCTGAACCCACGCCATGTGATTTTTTCAAAGGTGAAAATGCTATCAAAAAAGCTAAACAGTTAGGATTACCTGATCTCGAGTTAGTCAGAAACGCAATTATGATCGGTGATGCTGACTATAGAACAAATACTCACTATAACCGTGCACGCTTTATTGCACGATGGGGAAAAATTGGAGAACAGATTGCTTTACTGCTTCGACAATCTGATCCTGCTTGGATATTCCACAATGACAGCCAGCCAAGAATTGAGAATACAGTAAAGAAAATACAAATTATCTTTATGAGCGGGAATATTGCATTGGGGTTAGCTGATCAAGTTGTATCAGCACACTGTGAAAAAGGATTAATGACATTAAATAATATTAAGGAGAATCAGTCTGCTTATGATGATGAGACAAAATTGAGAACATGGATTTTATACTTTCCTTCAGCATCACATCCAGCCTATAAAGACATTGATATCCCAAATATTCCTTTTGAATTTGCATACCCAACTAGCTTCGTACAGGACTTAAAAGCGAAAAAAATTTCAATTTTACCAAGTGACCATACTTGCAGAATTGCATTTGAAATAGATAATACAGTTCCTGTAAAAACTGATCCTAAGCCAGTATTGGAACCATCTAATGAAATTAAACCAGATGATTTTGATATTCAGCTTGTAGTTTAATCTGAGGTTAATGTGTTTAATAAAGATCGTTTACGTATTGCTAAAGAATTACGAGGACTTAGCAATACCGATTTCGCAGAAAAATTGAGTTGCTCTATCTCTAAGGTAAAGCAACTTTTAGACGTGGATAAAGAAATCAATGAAAATGATCAAGATGATATATGCCGTGTATTAAATTTACCCAAGTCATTCTTTGCAGGTAATGACACACAACCACATGAAACAGACCAAATCTTCTATAGATCGGTTGCTCGTATTAAAGCACAGCATAGAAAAGCTAATGAGGCATATACTCTTTTAGCAATAAATATTAACAAGTACTTAAATCAGAAAGTAAAGTTACCTACTTTTCACCGTCCTGATTTAGATATTACTGAGTTTTTGGGTGAATCTAAGTATGCCGATCACCTAGCGTCAGAGTTGAGAGGTTTATGGGCTTTAGGTAATCAACCTATTAATAACATTGTTTCGTTGTGTGAGCTAAAGGGAATCCGTGTCTTTAGATTACCGACTGAAATTCGAGAAATTGATGCACTATCTTTTTTTGATGATGAAAGTGGTAGCCCTTTCATATTTCTAAATACATTTAAGTCTGCCGAAAGAGCCCGCTTCGATTGTGCACACGAACTTGGTCATATCGTTATGCATACGCATAACAAAAAAATTCGTGTCGAGAAAGATAATCGTGTTCTCGAAACTGAAGCGGATCAATTTTCATCTGAATTTTTAATGCCAACAGATGCATTTCTTTCTACTGCTCCACGCTATTTTTCACTAGAAAATATGATTGAGTATAAAAAGATTTGGCGAACATCCCTGAAGGCTATTAACTATAAAGCTCACAAGCTGGGATTAGTTAGTGATTGGGTTAATCGTAGTAACTCTATAAAGATCAATTCGTTGGGCTACAACATTAATGAACCGGAAGAAACTCATCGAGATGAGAGTTTGATGTTGCCCAAAATTATCTCTGTTTTAGCCTCACAACCATCTTTTGATAAAAATAAAATGCTTGATGAAATTGGAATCTCTGAAGAAGATTTTAATCAATTAACATTTGATGCTTTAGTTAAAGTTGAGCCCCCGAAGAAAAAACATAAGTTATATATTGTCGAGTAATACAAACCTTCCTTAAAAATAATGCGCCTTACGGCGCACTATTTATGCAAAATCCTGATTAATTTTTTTATGACTTCACGCCCAACGTAGTTTTGCATCCCATAAGTCATACTTTAACTGAAAATGTAACTTGCCCCATCATGACTTTTTTCATATAGCCTACTTGAACTGACACCATAAATCCCATGTGTTCCATAAAGCATCGTATACAATTTCAGATAAATTCTTTAGTTATGTGATCAGGCTATGTGCTCAAATTACCTATTTCCAAATAAAAGAAATTTGACACTCTTAGGTGTCGATACAAGCCAGTTTGATCTTGAGCTTAAGGATCATGTATTCCCTTCCTATCATGCTCCAATCATTCTGAACGGCTCAGATCACTTAGAGCTTGATATTGCAAAGTTTGGATTACTACCGAGCTGGGCGAAAGAATTGAAGTTCAGCAGTCATACTTATAACGCCAGAACTGAGTCTGTAGCAGATAAGCCTAGCTTTCGACATGCTTGGAAGTACAGCAAGTTCTGCCTAGTCCCAGTACAAGAATTTTATGAGCCGAAATACATCAATGACAAGCCACACTGGTACACCATCAAGCGTAAAGATGATCAGCCTTTTACTGTTGCAGGGATCTATGATGATGCAGTGATTAATGGCAATAAGGTACGTTCCTTTTCAATGTTGACCATCAATTCGGACCATCACCCTTTTATGAAACAATTCCATGCACCGAAGGATGAGAAGCGATCCATCATCGTTATTCCAGAACAGTACAGAAAAGACTGGCTAACAGCCGATCATGAACATGCGCATGAATATTTCTTTCAAATGCCCGATGAATTCGTCACATTTCCACGCGATGAGCAGAAACAAAACGTCTTATTCTGACGCATCCTTGTTTATCCACAACTTTTTAAATTTGAATTTTAAACGCTGTTAGTAATATCCTATTTAAACAAATTCTACTTCCAAACACGCCTCGTAGCGTAGGAGTATCTCATGTCTAAGAAGTTGCCTATTTACTTCTCTGACGACGCATGGTCATCTTTACAAGAGCTCATGGGTCCAGAGGGTAAACCAAGTCCTACCATCAACACCGTGCTTGAACAAATCGCTGTTCAAAATGAGCTTGTTGAAAAATTAGGGCTTACTGCTGTCCTACCCAAATCCAAAGTATCTATTCCCGTCTCTTTAGAGCGTATTCCTGCAGGTCCGGCCTTCAGCACCAAGGATGAGCAAGACAAAGCACTCGATCTGAATGAGTTCCTGATTCACAACCCTATTTCTACTTTTATTGCCTATGTAGACAGTGAATCCATGCTCGATGCTGGCCTAGAGATTAATGATCCAATCATTATTGATCGCAGTATTGAAGCCAAGCATTACGATATCGTGGTTGCCCTGATTGATGACAATGCCTCGACCATTAAGCGGCTGATGATCACCAATAAGATGTCCAAGTCTGAAATCAAAGAAATATTTGGAGATGAAGATTATCCGCTTCCAGAACTTTGGTTGAAGGCTGAAAATTCGAATTACAATCACATCATTCCTGATGATAGTCAGACCATATCAATCTGGGGTGTGGTGACTTTTAATTTAAAGCGTATTTATCACCGCTCATAAAAAGAAGAATAACCATGCAAAGTGAAAATGAAATATTCGCGTTAGTCGACGTGAATAATTGCTACGTCTCGTGTGAGCGTGTGTTTAATCCTGCCTTGAATGATCGCCCAACCATTGTGCTCAGCAACAATGACGGCTGTGCCGTGGCCAGAAGCCAGGAAGCGAAAGACTTAGGCATCAAGATGGGTGTTCCTGTATTCCAAATTAAAGAGCTGATCAAACAACATAACATTCAGGTGCTATCCAGTAATTTCTCCTTATATGGCGAAATGTCCAAGCGCTTTATGGAGCTGCTTGGGGACTATGTTGCACCAGGAGATCAAGAGGTCTATTCCATTGATGAATGCTTTCTGAAGCTCACAGCTTACGAGCATCTATTTGACCTGACTGTATATGCTCAAGACATGAGGGCTAAGGCTTGGCGTTGGTTAGGCCTACCCTGCTGTATTGGAATTGGTCGCTCTAAAACCGAAGCCAAGATTGCCAATCATCTCGCCAAGAAAAACAAGTTCTTCAATGGGGTCTGTAATCTGGCCCATATGGACCCATGCTCTACAGAAACGCTACTCGCGCAGGTTGATGTGTCTGAGGTTTGGGGCGTAGGCAGACAGAACTGTAAGAAGCTCAATACTATGGGTGTTCAATCTGTGCTGGATCTGATCAATGCCAATCCTAAAGAAATCAAAAAGCAGTTTAGTATCGTGATGGAAAAGACGGTGCTTGAGCTACAGGGCCTTTCTTGTATTGACCTTAGTGATGATACTGTAGCGAAGAAGCAAATCATCAGCAGCCGTTCATATGGCAACCCAGTGTATGAAATGGATGACATTAAAGCTTCGGTTCGGCTTTATGTGGCCAGAGCCGTGAAACGAATGCGGGAAGATGGCTCAATCTGCAAGATGATCGGCGTGTATATCCAAACCAGTCGCTTTGATAATACAGAGCGCTACTCGCCTTACATCGTCGTTCAAATGCATGAGCATACGGATGATCTACTGCTCATCACCAAGGCCGCGATGAAAGGCATCGATCAGATATTTAAGAAAGGCTTTAAGTATAAAAAGGCGGGAATCGTGCTGCTCGAAATTACAGATCAATCCAAGTTTGTGCCCGATCTATTCACGGACTATTCACATAAGCAAGAGCGAGAAAGGCTTTCAGATGCCATCGAAGCCATCAGTGAACGGTTTGGGAAGAATCTCGTCACGCTAGGCATTGCCAACAATAAAGAAGCCACATGGCACATGAATCAAAACCTTAGATCACCTTCGTATTTAACCAAATGGTCTGACTTACCAAGAGTAGGATAAAAACATGCACTTATTTAAATTAACTGACGAACAACTCGCACAAATTCTTATCCCGAAACGATTTGTACCACCTACTCCACCTGAACATGAAGGCAAGAATATGGTCTATGTATTTGATAGTGAGGATAAGTTTGAACTGACTTATGATGAGCTGGTGGAAATCATTAGCAAAGCTAGAATGGCTGGTCCGAAGTTGATACCTGTCTTAGGCACCGTGAATTAAATTGTGCAGTGTTCGCACGCCACTTGAAACATAACTTGATTGGAAATGAATTTGGGCTGAGAAAAATTCAGTTCAAATTTAACCTGACGGGCACACTAAAAAATGGGTAATTGTCAGATCGAGTTTGGACTACAACACTTTAGCTCATCGATTTACCATACCGCTAATCTTCACACCATTTTCGTAAATCCAGCGATCAAACTGTGATACTACATTCCGCTTATTAATCCAAGTCAGCATGGTGCTTTTCATAAAGGCAGTTTACTTATAAACAGGGAAATTTCTAAACAATTCCCCTTTAACATGCTTAGGCTATTTGATCCAGAGTTCATCTTTTTGCATCATTTTTAACATTAAATTAAATATAACCAGCGGAGTAACATTTTTTTTGTTAGAGCCGACAACTCTTTGAAAACTAAATTTAACGGTTCGCTCAGGAGCATCCAAATTAACTGGGTAGTTTTGTTTTTCTAAATACAGATGATCTCCTAACATTGGCTCTATACCATTAATAAAATTAACAATTTGTTGCTCATCACCTTTCATTCGGCATTGAAAATGTAGAAAATTCTTACGCAGTTTTCCAAATAATAATAATATTTTAAGCGCCTTAACCATGTTCTTTTCTTTCAGTGCATCTTGCTGCCTATCATCTTTATAATGAAAATCAAGGAGAGGAATTATTTCATCTGGACGAGTCAGTTTTTTAGCCTTTTCGTAAAGTTCATCAAACCAACTCTCTTCTAAATTCTTACTATAAACATAATTCGTTTTTAAATTAAATTTTTGGCGATCCATCCATTTAGTGCTCATCCATTGACATCGTTGCATCCATTCTTGAGCTTGGGTATCTTCGCTTAAACGACCTTCTCTAAAACTTATCAAACGTTGAAAAGGTGTCAGAGTACTCTTCTCTATACTAAACTTCTTTTCTTGTCGGCCAGCCATCGTAACTGGCTGTGTTTGCTGATAAGAATTAAACCATTTCTGCTGCTGAGTATAACGATTTAGGTTTATGTAGTCTGTACTTGACTTCACTGGACTAAAACACTGTTCTAATACTTTTTTTGAAATGATACACGGCGAATTATAAATTCGATCGACTGCTAATAAATCCAAAACATGAAGGTAATTTGAAGCCGTTTGCTCAATACTGCTATGCCCCATCCAAGAGGCGAGCACCTGCCATTTATGTTGAATAATCTCTTCTTGAGCACGTGCTTTCATACCAAACAATAAATCTCTCATCTTTTTTGCTTTTACCCAAGGACAATCTGTGTAGGTCTTGATCATTTCTTTTGAACCGAGCAAAGTTATTGCTAGATAGTTAGCAGCACTGTGGCGTAATGTATGAAAACTAAAGCCATGATGCATACCTAATATTTGACTAAACAAATCTACTGTAATTTTGCTGATACATTGATCAGTTAATACACGATGATTCACACTAAAAAGTAGATCATCCTGCTGATTAACCAAATATTGCTCATAACGATGTTGTATGTAACGTTGTACTACTAAAAACTCATGTTCTGACAATGCAATTTTCAATGGTATTTGACGATTCGCACTTCGCGTTTTCAGACGGCGATATGAATTGTCTTGGATATGAAGCGTGATATTATTAAAAACTGTATTTTCTTTTTCTTTATAAAGTAGCTCTGGGCAAATAATATCTTGTATTTTAAGACAACGAACTTCATTTAATCGAAGTCCAGTTCTATAACTTAGTAAATACATCAGCTTTAAACAACTCAGATGATCGACCCACTCTGATGCCGTTGGCTCTTGACTTAAATTTTCTAGTTTTTCCAATAATTTGCCAAATAGCAAAGGACTCACTAGCCGTGCATTGCAAATTTGTAAATGCTTAAAACTTGAATTCTGTAACACCAATACCCCTGGAGCATCATAATTCTCTATACAGAATTGATGAAAATCTTTTAGGCGACCAAAACGGTATTCTGCGCTTTGGTGCATCTTACGAGAGGTTTTTCCTTTCACCGAATCTCGTTGAACTGCTTTTTCATCACGTTCACTGCTGTATTTCAATAGCTGCCGATATAAATCCTCATAGTCATCTATGGATTGTTGCTTTAAATCTAATTTATTGAGCCAAATCTCAAATATAAATTCTTTGCCAAACGATCCTAAGTAGCTTTCAATAGTTGATAATTGAAGCCCTCGTTTTTTTAAATGCATTAACCAGTGAATTAAGCGTAGTTGAGCATCAATTAAAGACTTTTCCTCCGTATTAGCATCAACTATCTTCTCCTCTAACACCCTTCTAGTTTCTTGCCAAAAACGTAGCGTGCGTTCTTCTTTATTCCTCTTTTTATCTAAACGCTCAACTTTTTGACCTTTACGTTTCTTTTGACCAAACAACATCAACTCATACGGAATCGTTTGTAATTTGCTTTGAACAGTCGGAACTTCAGGAAGTAACTGCTCTTGTTCAAAATGAATAGGGCGATTATCTGGTTCTGTGACTTGATTGTAATCATTATTCCACAGCAATCTAAATTCGGATGGCCTTAAAGCAACAGTATTAATCTCTTGCTGAAGCACATTACTCAAAAATATATCTATGCTGAGGTTTGGATTAAATTCGAGTACCATTTGCACATCATTAAATGCACGAAATCCACGGCGTTTAATTTGATATTGCAGATCCCCAAGACTTTTTTTCCTGCCTATCTTACTCAAGCTTTCTAAAATACAATCTTCAACTGAATGTTGCAGACAAAATTCTTTCTGAGTAGCTTTCAACTTTTTTAAATATTGCAAAATGAACTGCGCATATGGGTTAAAAAAAACATGTTTCCATTGGTACAACTTTCCCTGTTCTACATCGTTGCCATATTGAGAGTTTTCAACACGATAATGTAGTAACAATGGATTAGTGATTTTTTTGTAGTCCGAATGGTATAACCGAAAACAATTCAGATCTGTACCAAGCTCAATGGCCTCCTGCAATTGCTTCTGAATAGCAATCAAATGCTGTTCATCTGCACAGCCTGAAATATATATAAAACTTAAGCATAAATTTCCCCATAAGTACTTTGGTTCATTCCAATATTCAAATGAATCTTGCCAATACTGCCTTAATTCCTTAAGTACATGGATATGTAGATGCCCCTGTTCTAACCGTGACTCTGTACTCTCAATTTTTCTAGGCAGTACGATCCGTTTAGTATGTGGATTTAGCTTAATTCTGTATGATTTTTTATCTACATTCTGGTTGAATTGCTTCCTTCTTTTATTAAATTCATCTTCAGTAAATTGCATCAGTTTTGATTGTTCGTCTCGGCTCAACTTTTGACTCAAACAATCAACACTATCTTTAATGTCATGCCATTTTTCAGCGATCTGCTGATCAAGTTTTTGCTGCATTTCTTTCGTCAATACTTCAGGTGGAGAAGGCTGTCTATCTAGCGACTTTTTCACCATTTTATGAATATCAACAAATAGATCATCTAGTTGTGGTTTTATTAGTTCTTTGATTTTTTGCATACAACTATTTTCGCTCTAAGTGTTTAATCGATAAAGATTTGACATTATCTTGCAATTGCTGGCGGGCTTGCTGTACATAGACATTCGGGATAAGTGAAGAATGCGGATGAAAAGCCTCTCGGTCACGTTGGTCATGACCATACAGGGCCTGAATTAAGTGAAAAGCTAATGCTGGTTTACCCTCTTGCTGCTCATGCATCAAAAAGTTCATGTCAAAATGACGTAACCAATTCGAATACATATTCTTTGGAAAGACTCCTTGCATATATGAATTCACCCATTTTCTCGATAAAGGGATTAACTTAATTTTCCTGCTCTGCCATTCTTTGACAGTTATCGGCAAGATATCTTTACTAAAAATGACCTTACCAAAAAGATCATTTACAGTTATCTTCTTCTTTGCAAAGACTTGTCTAAAAAATGAACCGTACGCTTCAATAATTTGTTCTAAAAAGGCAGTGTAATTTTGCAGTGTTTTTATGAAAAAATCAGATAAAGGGATAAAACGACCATCTTTTCTTGCTTTACTATTTTTTTTATCATTCACATATAAAAGCTTGAGCTCAACACAATAATCATCCAAATTCCCCAACAGGTTTTTTTTAGGCCGACTTGCCAAACTCAACAAACTGATATGCCACATCCAACACGCATATGCATTAAGTTGATTAATAATGTGCTTATCTTCTTGGATGTTTTCGTGACAATGTCTATGTAAAATATGGAATTGCTCTTTCACAAAATTGGGTTCAAGTGCCAGTTGGCTCCCTATCCTTCCTATAGATAATGCAGATTGCACTTTGAATTGTTGTTGCAATATTTTTAGTTCAGCCGTGTCTTCAGTAAAATGTGTGGAATGTGGTGTAAGTGCTTTTTCTAAAAAGGCTAGATATGTGCTACTGAGTTGAGTTTTCGGTAGCCCGCCATAATAGATACCAGGCATGTGATGCTGACTATCCCGCCCAGCAATTACATGAGCAAGATATTCATTATATGTTTCATAATATATATGAAAATATAATTGAGCCTGCAGTTTTTCTACAGTGATCGAACCTACAAACCGATTATCAAGCCAATTCTTAAGTTTCGTATTAATGTGTGTTGATGAAATTAGTGGATTCGATGCTTGTTCTATATAGTCAAACCAAGCAGAAGGTAAATGTAGTTGATGTGTCATCACTTCATTCCACCGCACATGATTTAAGCTCTTAATCTTCTGCTCTGTAATTTTAAGATTTAATTTGAGTAAATATTCGCGACGTCTACTTGAACCATTCTGGATCAAAATTCCATCTTGAATAAGCTCGTTAAAATCCATCAGTGCGACGGGTGATAATCCCGTCAAAAGTGACAATAAACATGCTGCAGCGATTGCAGCATCCCTCCAGTGCCCGGATAACTCGGTTCTCAACACATAAACAATTTGCTTCAGTATATCTGGCGCCAAATAATGTGGATTTGTAACAAAAGGAGCATGACGGCGCTGGCGATGCCGCATTAGATGCGTCGCATTATCGCTGAGTATATAATTTAAATTTTTAGACTTTTCATCTTCTGAATAAAACTCCATTTCAGGATCTAATAGATCAACTTCACCCTCTTCATCTTTGTGAAGAGCGGCATCATAAATACTGATCTTTGCGTTATGTCCAATATCTACTTGCTTACCCGTTTTAATTTCACGAAATTTTTTGAGTTCATTTTTCGTCGGCCATTGCAAAACTTTACTTTTTTTTGACTTACGCTGACGATGAACAACACGACGATCATCAAGTCTTTTAAAAATTATTAATAGAGCCGATAAATACTCTATGGCTTGTACTTGTTTGAAATCTTTAATATTAAAAAGTTGATTACGATCCTCCTTTTTCAAGTTACGTTCGTACATGACATAGCGATTTAGTAGCTCACTGCATTCTTGAAATAATTCAGCATGATTAGAATCCAGAACATATCGTGATACATAGCGAAAGAGATCACAAACATGTTTTTGCTTATTCTCAGCTTTATCAATTTTTGCAAATTCTTGATACTGCCGATATGTTAAAAAACTCGCTTGTAGAATCAAATAACGTTCAGACGACAGCTCTTGAGTATTACTAGTAGTCGGGCATGCAAAATAACTTAAAGAAGCTAGATAATAATATTTACCTAATTGTCTAGAACTAGATATATAGCCATATATCTGTTGTGCTTCCTTATATAGAGCATGGGCTTTTTCACGTAAATCATCTGATAGATCGACAAATTGTGTATTCACAACATGATTGCGTAATAAACAATAATCTTTTTGGAATTTTTCTGCTAAATCTAAGAATTGCTCTTCTGTTTCAATCTTTGGCATATTCGCTTTCGCTTAATTTTTTATCAAATTGCATTGGTTAAATTCATTACGATCTGAACAATTTGGTAAAAGTTGATCTTTTATTGAACTCTTTGTCAGCTTAAAAAATCTAGCAAAAAATTTAGCATCCAGCTCTTTCTGAGCTTTTCTCTCAAAGCACAAGTGTTGCTGTGATTTTTCGATAAAATCATCAAGATTATGTATCAACTGTAAGATTGCAACATAATTAGAATGTACACGTAAGCATGGCTCCGTTTGCATTAATAGCAATATTTTTTGCCAAATTTTCACATAGATTATTTTGAACTTTGCTTGTACTACTACTTTCTGGCTCTGTTTAATCTTTTTGATTTTCAGTAGTTCTGAGTTAATTTTTACTATCTTAAATTGAACATTTTGTCGCTCAAAGCAAAAGGGCATGATAAATTGCCCCATAAATATCTCTATATTTTTTACTAAATAGTCAAATTTTAACATTTTTATCGATATAAAAAATGAGCATATCTTTGTATATTAAAATTCATTTAATTTATCAACTAAATTTTCTCAAAATTACAATTATCAACAAATACATATGGTTTACTTATCATGGGTGGTCTAAATTTTAAAAATTCTTCCACTTTTTTTTAGTTTTCTGTTATTCTGCTGATCTAAAGCGGATTCAAACACATAATAGAGCTGTCGATTGTCAGGATGTTTTCGTAACTGCGGAGATACAAAATCATCGATACAGATCCCGGCAGCTTCATCAATACGCAAGCCCAGTCTAAATGCCAATGTATAGACCCATTCTAAACAGGTTGCATCCTGCTCAGTCAGACCCAAAGCTTCTGGGTATTCTCTAAGAATCCGTATCATCAATTGAAACATCTGCGGACTAATGAGTCTGGTTTTTAAAAATAAACCGTCACTTTGACGTTCATATAAATATTGCACAATCGGTGCACGATGATTCTTGACTAAGTATTGGTGAAAGGCTTTCAGCCGATCAAAGGCATAACCCGAGGTATTGTATTTTTTATTGTTGTTGGTTTGTGCGGTCGTTTTATGATTTTTCTGATCATTCAGCAGTTTTTCTTCAACAATCGTGCGATACATTTCCTCAAACTGCTCTTCAGTGGCTGTATCTAGATTGATCTGCTGTTCTAGAACATAACAAAGTAGGTCAAGCACAAAACTACTATAGTAACGCTTGATTGTTGAGACTTTAATCGCTGCTTTCCCATGATAAGCAAATTCGTTTTCTAACCACTGACACACGCGTAAATGTGCAATAGCCACTACATAATCTAGGTACTCGCCATTTCCAGCCTCATACGCAGATTTATAGTCCTCAGATTTTTGGATGCTTTTTTGGAGTTGATCCGCAAGCTGTTTGGGTTTGATATCCTGATGAAAAGATAAAAGCCAGGATTTCAGCTCATGACGTTGACCGGTTCGTCGATCATGAAATGTTTTGACTGTAACTGTAGGCATATCCAAGTCTAAGACTTGAGGCTTTTTTTCAAGATTTTTGATTCTAGCTTGAATAGTTTTCCAGCAATCGGGTTGATCATAGAGCTGTGTATACTGCTCATAGATTAAAGGCGAAGTGATGATCTGATTGTTCAGTACACTGGTACTTAACACATCCAGATTAGGAATCTCTTGCCACAAGACATAATCTATATGCTTAAAAATGACAAAACCGGTCTTTTCCAAGCCTTTTAAAAATAGCTTCACGTGATTAAGCTGTGTAAATGGCTGCTGATCCTCACGTGCTTTTCTAGAGTCCCCCTCCTCCGCCATATTCAGTACAATGTTTAAATGGATTTTAAGTTTTTCTAGCAGTAAGGCTTCAGGCTGATTCCCCGTTTCAATTTCACTCTGTTCTTTTTCCCAGCACAGCAATGGCGAAGTGCTTTGTAATTGATGCCCTTGCGATCTATTGATTAGCTCCTGAATCCGTCGATAACATAGCATCGCAAAGGCATTGAAATAAATATTTTGGGTTTGCCATAACTCCGCCTCTTCTTCGCCATCCTGACGATAGATGTTGCCATACTTTGTCGAGGGCAACGTGTATGAAAAGACATAAGCTTTTTGAACCTTTTCGTCACCTGAATAGATCGGAAGCAAGCCACTATCCAGGTTCATATGAAAAATCGCATCATGAATGGCTATCAGTCGTTCAGGTTGCATGCATCCCTGATCAAAAATTAATGAAATACACAGACATTCAAACAAGGTATTCACTAATTTTTGTTGCTCTTTAGCCGTAGAGTCTAAGAGGATACCTTGAGTTTGTTGTTTGAGATAATCCGCCCAATTCACATACAGTTTTTCTTTTACCTCGACGAGCATAGTACCCTGTTGTAACTTTCGTCCTGAAAAAACGTTGTCTAGACGTTTAGGTGTGTAGACGGTCCAATCGGGCAACTTAATCTCATAGCTCTCGGCATAGGAAGGGTATTCCTTTTGCCACTGCTGGTTTTTCTCCTTACAAATCCGTTTCACTTGTTTAAAACAGAATTGGAGGTAATCTGCAGCATTGTCCTTAAATTTGGATATTTGGCAGAGCTGCTCTAAAACTGCTCTATGGATATTGAACTTGTCCAGAATTTGCTGATCAAGCCACTTAAAATCAATTTGAGCAAGGTCAGAATTTACATCTGTGTATGTAGCAGTGATCAGCTGAGAAATTTCCTTAAAAATGTCGGCGACTTCTCTTTTAATGGCATTTTCTAATTGCGTAACGAGTGATGTATCAAGCACAAGATGATCCTTTAAAGCACTTCAAGCTTTGCGATTTCTAGTTTGTTGAGCAAGCTTTTAACTTGCTGCTGAATGTCGTGTTTGTAGAGATAAGGGCTTAATCCAGAAATGTGACTGAATCCCATGCTTTGCTTATCATGGGTATATAGCGTATTGTGAATGTCACCACTCAAGGCGAGATGATTTTTAGTGAAATGCCTTGGCCAGTTTTTATAAATCTGCACGGTCTCTTTAAGGTAATTCGTGACAAAATCAGCAGACATGGGCTGTAACTCCAAATGCTCCACGACTTCCGCAAGATTCACCTGCCCTTTTTGGGACTTGATCCGAGGATGTGAGATGACATAGAGCATAAAACCATCGTTTTCCAATTTCACTTTAAAACTAGTTATCCCAAGTGTCTCGATGGTTTGCGTCAGATATTTTCGATATGCATTGAAATGATCCTGCCACATGCCTGTAACAGGAACAGGACGTCCTACTTTTCGTGAATCAGTTTTTTTATCATGAACGTAGAGCAGTTGTGCCTTAGGATCGTAATGTTTGAGTAACCCCGGCATGCCAACTATTGGACGTACCGTCAGGCAGATTAAAGAAAGATGCCACATCCAAATGCTGTAAGCATTCAGCTTCTCGATCAGATTCGCTTGAGTATTGGCTAATGTGTTTTTGACAAAATGATAAAGCTGATTAAAAAATTCACTCGCGGCCTCTACAGTCCAGCATCGCTGACTACCAATACGTTCCTCACGATGAAAAATATGGCCAGGGTGTTCATTCTCAATCCATGGATCACCTTTTCTACGGTCTAATAGAACATTAATATAGCCTTGAAAATGCTGGTCGATTTGATCGATCTGACGCCCTTCATAGTTCCATTGCACGATATGATGAGTATCTCGATTAGCCAACAAGTGTGCGACTAGGTTATCACCAGTCTCCATATCCAGATGGAGATAGATTTGTCGCTCTAACATCCCGCAGATGATTTCACCAATCTGATGCTCTTTAAAGACTTCCCGCAAAAAATTATTGTACTCAATCACACAAAATTCAGGTTCCTCTAAAGCCTCTAAACTTGTGATCCAGGGTGCTGGTATGCGCCATTCCAGGGTTAAGGCCCGATTATAACGCTGTGCTTTATCTTGCATGGCACCGGAATGATTGGCATTCAACTTAGGATCGATCACCCAATAATAATGGATGACTTTTTTGACTGATTTTTTTTTAATTCTACCAATACCAATCAAATACTTGATCTTTTGAAAGACCGTTGGACTCAGACCGGTCAAGAGACACATCAGACCACACACAGCTAGAGCCGATTGATATGCATCATTTCTCGTATTTTCTTGATAACACTCGTGCAATCGCTGATATACCTCAGTTATTAAACTGGGTTTCAGATAAAGCGGATTAGTTTTACAGGCTAAGTCACGTCGCTGAATTCGCTTAGCTTGCTTTTCAAGCTGTTTCTGTTTGTCATCAGAGAAACTCCCCTTCACCCGCTTGGCGATCTCATCCTGTTCAGGATCGACAACATTGGCCTCTGTATCCTGTTCCTTATCATCATTCTCCACATCAAACGAAGATATGCCAGAATGAGGTGTGCGGGTCATGCGCTTTTGAATGTTGTCGATTAAAGCCTGAACATTGATTGACGATGAATTTAACCTACTATTGATGAGTTCATTACAGACAATAATGAATTGTTGAATATGGCGGCCGAGATTAAGCTGTTCAAAATCGTTTTTTATTATTTTGCGCTCTAAAAGAGTTTTTAACTCATTGGCATTAAATTCATCCATCCCCTGGAGTTTTTGCGTGATGTCTGCATACAGTTGTTTATTTTCCTCAGCGTGAGAAAACTGCTTTTGCAACAACAGTTTTAAATCATAAGATACTGTATTGATTTTATTGTTCTTTTCACACTTATGTAAAATAACTCGTCTTTCTTTCTCTTCAGCCTGAGGCTCTAACAAGATGATTCCCTTCAGCATTTCGCACAAGACTGCAGTCAAAAGATATGAATAGATGAATGCTGCTTTTTGTTGGTCGCTTAGTTCTCCTATAGATGCACTTTTAGCCCATTGCGTTAAGCCTGCCAATAATTTCTTTTGTGTCACCATCCGATTGTCTTTAATCACCACATGGATATCGTGAGCAGCAACATACAATTCCAGTGCCTGCTGATCTTGCGCCAAGAGCTGATTCAAAATTTGTTTTTTTACACTTAGGGGTTGATTGACCCATTCTTCCAATAGTTTAATTTGCTTGTCAGCTGACAATTCATCAGTTTGGCTCATAAAGCTACCATAATTTTTCAGGGTAAAAATTGATATTCAGGTTTCGTTCGAACTTGAGCTTCAAGTCTTTATCCAGGCTAAAGTATTTTTTATAAGTGCTTGCACTCAATTGAACACAACGCTGCTGATTTGTATCCGTCTTCATATGCCGTGATAACTGCAGACTTAAAGCTACGGACAATTGAGTAAAAAAACATGTAAATAGAACAGCATGTACCTCTTTATGTTTGTGCTTTGGAACCTGTTCCAAATCTAAAGAAATTTTATGGATTAACCATTTTAGAATTTCAAATTCATCAACACCTTTATGGGATTTTTCACCCTTGTTAAGAATTCTTTTGATATAAGCATCCAGCTTGTTTTTAAGATTTAAGATAAAATGTCGAATAAAATCTGGTAAATCTAATATCAAAACTGCACTTAACTTGGTCAGGACTTCAAGTGATTTTTTTTGCATTTCCAATTTTTTTCTATCGTAACCATCTCAGCTGATACTGGCTGTACAAACTCAATACTGTTGAAATGGCTAATTTCTAAATTTACAACTTAGGCTCAACAGGATCTGTTAAGCCTAAAAACTAATGTGGTTCCGTTAATTAGACCACTCAATTCAGTTTTATAAGTGATAAATCCGCTCTAAATATTTAAATTATGCTGCCATTACTTTTAGTAAATGTTGATCATAAAATTCATTCGGTGTTGCCTTATTCAAACTTGAATGAGGACGTATCATGTTATAAAAATCCAAATATTCAGCAATTGATTGTTTCGCTTGTTTAACCGTATCGTAAGCCTTCAAATAGACTTCCTCATGCTTCACGCTGCGCCATAAACGCTCAATCATCACATTATCCATCCATCGTCCTTTCCCATCCATACTGATACGGATATTTCGCAATTTTAACTCATTCAAAAATGCCTCGCTTGTGAATTGACTGCTTTGGTCTGTATTAAAGACTTCAGGACAACCATATTTCACAATTGCTTCTTGCAACGCATCTATGCAAAAGTCTGTTTCCATACTGATCGATTATAGGCGTGGTCTAAAATCCTAGACCCACATCAATTCAAGACAAAGTGATTCATACATGCGTGGCTGTATTAAATAAATTAGCTATATTAGACCGCCCTTACCCTCATTGTCACTTGAATTTGAGTACTTACAGTAAACTCTAACTTTAAATCTTTTGTTTACTAGAATCAGAACCATTGGAAAATAATGTTGATTCATTCCGCTTACCATTTGCTTACCAGAATGTAAAAACAAAAAAACCACTTACGATTAATGTACGTAAGTGGTCGTTTTATATAGTGGGACCACACAGACTTGAACTGTGGACCAACGGATTATGAGTCCATGAACCGTACCGGGTTTGTCGGAGAGTCAATATTCTGAGAGACTATCCCGATGACAAAATTAAAATATACCCCTGAAATCAGAGAAAGAGCGGTTCAATTATTGATTGAATCTGAAAAAGACTATCCATCTAATTGGGCTGCGATCACAGCTATTGCGCCTAAGATTGGTTGTACTCCTGAAACACTTCGTGCTTGGCATCAAAAGCATTTAGATGAGCAAAATCCTATCAAAGTACAACAGATCTCTGATCAAGAAAAAATGAAGCAAATGGAACGTGAAATTAAAGAATTAAAGCGTGCCAATGAAATTCTGCGTAAAGCAGCCGCTTTTTTCGCCCAGGCGGAGCTCGACCGCCCACACAAATAATGGTGGATTTCATCCATAACAATAAAGGCTTATATGGTGTTGATGCGATTTGTAGGATTTTACCGATCGCAGCTTCAACCTATTACCGAACTTTAGATCTCGCTGACAATCCAGAACATCGAGCGAAACGAGATCTACATGATTTGCATCATGCTGAACAAATTAAACGAATTTGGAAAGAAAGTTCAGGTCGATATGGTGTACGTAAAGTTTGGCAACAACTGAAACGTGAAGGTTATGTTATTGCACGCTGTACAGTGGTTCGCTTGATGAAGAAGCTAGGTATACAGGGTGTTTGGCGTGGGAAGAATAAATACACCACCCGTAGCCGAGATGATCAAAAAAGAGCGGATGATTTAGTGAAACGTAATTTTACTGCTGATTATCCAAACCCTTGCGAAGCGATGCTTCTCAGGTCGGTGACTTCACGTATATTCAAACTCATTCAGGCTGGGTCTATACCGCCTTTATTATTGATGTGTTCTCACGAGCGATTGTTGGATGGAAAGTATCAACACGTATGAATACAGACATGGTGCTCGATGCACTAGAGCAAGCATTGCATGACCGAGGTATGCCTAAGAATGTGATTCATCATTCAGATAGAGGTGTTCAATATCTTTCAATTCGCTATACCAATCGTTTAGAAGCAGCAAATTTACGAGCATCAGTCGGTACGACCGGTGATTCATACGATAACGCTTTGGCTGAAACAGTGAATGGGTTATACAAAACAGAGGTGATTGAATATTTAAAAGCAGACTGGCAAGGTTTAGCGGATGTACAACTTGCGACATTAAATTGGGTAGATTGGTTCAACAAAAAGCGTGTACACAGCGCATTGGGTTATGTATCGCCTTTTGAGTTTGAAGCAATGTACTATGATAAGATTAACCCGTTAGGTCACGTGGCCTAACTTAAATAAAAATGTCTCCGACAAACCCGGTACGGGTCACCATTAACTATCAAGTTTAATCAGATTGTGGACAAAGCGAGTAAGCATCTGTATAGACAATCTAAATAGAAATTTAATCCTTAAGCAGCCTTGAATCCCTTTATCAGAATAAGTGTGATTGCGTCAGAGCAAGCCTATTAGCTGTGCTTATAGGATCTTAGGATCAATTTTTTGCTTGATTAGTGCTTGAAAATACAAGGACGTAGATTTTAGGTGCAGGCTTCTTCATCTTTAAATTATATTATTGAGAAAGCTTTAAAAAAAAGCTTCGTCCAATTTTTTTTACATGCTTAAAAACAAGTATCTATAAATATTTTATGCAAATAAAAATGAAATTTTATTCTATTCTTAGATTAGCATTTGAAGTGCAACACCATGCTGTTACCATAATACCTGACTCGGACTTCTAAAGCCGAGTCTTTTTCTTGGACGATGATTGATACGATCAGTGATTTCTGAGATGTATTCATCTGTATACTGATTTAAGTTCCTTCCTTTTCTAATGTATTGTCTGACTAAGCCATTGGTATTTTCATTTTTGCCTTGCTCCAAGCACTATAAGGATCTGCGAAATACCAATCTATTTCTAATGCTTGAGCTGCATATTCATGCAGACTGAACTCCTTACCATTATTAGCGGTAATCGTTTTGAGCTGATCTTTAATCGGCTCAAGTAAACTGATTGTTGTTTGGCAAACTTCCTCTGCTTTGCGTGACCTACACTTCTTCAACTACAAATAACCTGTCTTGCGATCTACAATCGAGACCAATGATTGCTGATGATTCCTACCCACAATCGTATCTATCTCTAGATCACCAAAACGATGACGCTGTTCAATCTCAATCGGTCTATCATGAATGCTTTTACGATTAGCCAGCTGACCACGAGATGCAATCTGTTCAGGACTCCATTGGAGTTCAAGATAAAAGATGACAAGTGTCCATATTTCATGAGGGATTCTTTTGGGATTGGAGCAATGGCGTCTTAAAGCGAGTTGATTAGCATGTTTAGCGAAGTAACCATTTCTCGCTCGATTACGATTAATTTCTCTAGAAATAGTGGAAGGTGAACGATTCAGTCTCCAAGCAATGTAACGTTTAGAAAATCTTTCACGTAACAATGTAGAAATCTGATATCTTTCTTCTTGGGTAAGATGAGTATAGTCCATGATACAACTTTGACTTTGGTCGGTCGGAAGCAAAATGCTAGCTTATCTTGCTTCTTTACAATAATTTAATCTCTGTTGCACTTCATTTGAGAATCTAAGATTTATAAATTAATTCTTTAGAAAAATGGTGATTTAAATAGAATTCCTTCAACATATTAACTACTAGATCGCCATTTTTCATCTTAAATTTAATATTCAATCATTTCGATGATAAAATCCACTTTATCTAATTTCAATATTTATTTCAAAAAATACTCTTATCACCTTTAACCTACAGATCGTTTATGAATTAGATCAGCATGTTGTAAACTCAATCAGATATATGCTTTAAGTAGTTAAAGTTGAATAATATGAAGTTGAAATGAACGCTCAATATAACTGTTTTGCTAATTAAAGTTATAAGTGGTTTCTTGAACTAAGAATAGCCAATTAAAGTGTAGCAAGTTGCTACACTCCTAGATAATATCCTTTCCGAAAATTTCATTTAGACGATCCTTAATGTCTTCCACAAATTTACTATCAGTTTTCAATTTATTTTTCATTTTTCTCTTAAAGTCACTTAAGCTCATTCCTACTTCAGCAAAATCCATTTGAAATAATGAATCATTGATAACAACGTTTGCTTGAGAGTCTGTGAGGCAACCTACAGTCTTAAACCACTTTTCAAGCTGTAAATAATTAGCATCATCATTAAAAATATACCATGAACGTACAGTGGTATCGAATTTTGCACCTAGATCTTTTACCTCAGCATTATCTTCAAATGGAACATCTAAGTAGATCTTTAATTTTTCGGCCTTTTTATTTTCAATTACAGGCTTTTCAAAACCACGATGATGTAGTTTAAATTTTACGCCTACAATAGGGCGTCCTTTTTTAATTGTTTCATATTCTAACTGTAGATCGGTGTTTTCATTAATTTCAGCTACAATTTTATCTAATACATAACGTCGAAAATCGACCCAACGGTCATATTTAGTTTCATTTATATCAATTAGAGCTTTGAGATTCTCTAATAATAATGGAACTTCGTAGATTTCTTGAGTCTTAAATTTGAATTCGTTTTTTATGAAATAGGTATAAAGACTCATACTTGCAACTGAATCTAGAGCAAATAAATGTTTTAGTTGGTATGTAGTAAAATTACCACCAGCTAATTGAGTAAAGTAAGGTAATACTTCACTGGTAAATCTGATTTGAAGTGCATTCTTTGAATCATCTTCCCATCTTAACTCACGGATAATAGGGACAACCGAGTGAACTCTTTTAGTCTTTTTCTTTATATCATCTACAGGTTCTTCAATTACAAAGTGCGCCACACGGGATGAAAGTTCTTTGTAAATTCGATCAATGGCTACATTAATTGAATTTCGCTTACTTAATCCCAGTAATTCAGCTAAATCATCTTTATACAGATAGATGTATGTTTGTTCACTAATCTCTTTATCGATATGATTCTTCTCACCGTAATTGGCAACAGCCATCGCATATAAAAGTGCTTTATATTCATTCGCTGACAATTCAATAGGTCGTATCAAACGATTGCTAGTACTTACAACCCCATTGTGACGAATATTACCTATGCAGTACGGGATTGAATCCAGCTCTTCTTTGTTATGGCTTAGTTCTGACATAAAGTGTATTAACTATTTTAAGTGTGCTTAACTTGATTATGCATGTTATATAAAAAAGTGGAAAAAGATTCAACACTTTCACCTAAAAAAACCTAAGGTGGAATACTTGTCACCAAATTTAGGTAAAAATCCATTAAAGTGGAAATATATTTTTAAATTCCACCCCAAGATGACAAATACTCCACTTTTAGATGTTTTTGATTCTTTATAGAAATACGGATTGATGAATAAACACCCATAATGGATTTTAAATAATCAATTAACCTATTTCGATATGACAAGTTTTCCACCTTTAAAAACGCAGATCACTGAAAAAAAATATCGAGTTTAGTCATAAGAACAAAATATCTGCATTCTAGGGTGAGTGCGTGAAATTCTTTCCACTCTTAGATCAATGAATATATCAAAAAATGGTGTAGTAAAAAAAAGCCTTGCAACTTTATCCACAATATTATTTTTGTAAGTGATTTTTTTTCCACTCTTGCACTTGAATTCATTAAGTTATCAACATCATAAATAATTGTTTTATATATGTTTTAAATGATAATACATATATTTTATAATTAACAGTGAAAAACATTCCACCATAGTGACAAATACTCCACTTTTAAGTGACAAATACTCCACTTTACAGTGACATATATTCCACTTTTAAGTGATCATCTTTCCACTTATAGAAGACAACTCTTCCACTTTAAGATGACAAACCCTCCACCTTAAAGTTGATATGGTATTGTTTTTAAATGAAAAATATCAACTTAATTATTAATTAACTTAATTATTAATTACTATTAATTATTAAATAAGCTAGCTATATAAAACTTTAAATTTAAAATTGCTTTAGCGTTATACAAATGACTGTTTTAAATTTAAAAGGTGTAGTAACTTAGCCCAAAGTTATTTATATTAATAGTAATTTTAAATATAGAATGATTTGACAAGTATGTCTGCAAAAATTATTGCTGTTGCGAATCACAAGGGTGGTTGTGGTAAAACAACAACAGTTGTTCATTTAGCCTCTGAGCTAGCAAACTTAGGAAAAAAAGTGCTTGTGATTGATTTAGATCCTCAAGCAAATGCTAGCTTGCATATTGGTTTAAAACATCCAAGTGAAGTTGGAGTAACAACCGCTGAGTTATTAGTAGGTGATGTCTCATTACTTACTGACGCTTTAGAAGAAGATACTAATTTTGATAATGTTTCACTAATTTATGGTTCTCTCAATTTAGGAAAAACTGAGGACCAATTAAAAGAAGATGCGCCAAGACCATCAGAAGAACTCACTACAAAATTAGAACTATTAAAAGATCTTTATGATTTTATTTTAATTGACTGCCCTCCAAGTTTAAAACTATTGACGAGTAATGCTTTAGCATCTTCAACACATGTAATTATCCCGATTGAATCTGGCTCACAATATGGTCTATATGGTGTTACAGACTTACTTAATCATTTAGAAAAAATAAAGCGAATCAATCCGGAGCTACAATTATTAGGTGCACTACTTATTAAGCACGATGAGAGACAAAATGTTTGTAAACTCATTCGTGATGAAGCATTTAAGCAAGTGGGCTATATTATGGAAACGACTATTCCACAAAGTACAAAAGTAAATCAAGCCGCAATTATGCAGCAGTCTTTACTTAAGCTAGACAAAAGTGGAAAGGTTCGAAAGGCTTTTGAAAGTTTAGCTAAAGAAGTTTTAGCTAAAGTTAACTGATTGAGAATTTTATGGCAACTGCAAAAGAACTTTTAGCTCAAAAGCTGAAACAAAATACTCAAAAGCATCAATTAGCTCAAAAAGATAATATCAAGGAATTAAAGGAATTTAGACGAAATGTCCCCATTGAAGACATTTCACGGAGTCCTTATCAACCGCGTAGAAAATTTGATGAGCAGGAAATCAAAGAACTGGCTGAATCGATCGATGAAGTTGGTTTGTTGCAACCCATCACTGTTCGTAAACTTGAAAATTTAAAATTTGAACTAATTGCAGGTGAACGTCGATTACGTGCGCATGAAATTCTAAAAAAATCGACCATTGAAGCCATTATTATTGATGCAAATAATGAAGAAGCTTCACTACTTACACTAGCTGAAAATTTAAAACGCCAGGATTTAACAGACTTCGAAATCTATATTGGTCTAGTAGGTTTGGATGAAAATTTAAAGAAAAATAAACAACGTTTAGCGAAGTCTTTAGGCTTAAATCGCGAAGACATGTATAAATATTTATCTTTTGAAAAGTTGCCTAAAGCCATCTTGAATGATTTGGTAAATGAGCCCCAGTTATTAGGTCGAACTGCTGCAACAGCTTTTAAAAAATTTCTTGCAGATCACGACGAAATAAAACAACGTGCTGAAAAAGCCTTGTTAACTGTTTGGACAAAAGTAAAGAATGGCCAACTTGAGCAAACTAAGGCTGTTGCACAAGCTACGAAATATCTAGTTCAAGATAATAACGATTCTCCATCAACATCGCTTGTAAAAAAAATTGAATATGCTGGGAAAGTTGCTGGAAATATTAAATTTAATGATAAGTTATTAAAGGTTTCTTTAAAAATTTCTCATTTTGATGATGCTAGTTTAGAAAAATTAGAAAATCTATTGAAAGAGTTGGTAGAGAAAAATCAAGAAGTGTAGCAACTTGCTACACTTCTTTTCTTTAAAATATGTCTGATAGTATAATCTTGGGGATACCTAGTAATAAAATTAATCTTAATTAAAAACAATTTTTTTATAATATATATTTATAAGGCTCTAGACTAGCAGATTTATACTTAATTTTATCTAATGATGTTCCACAACTCAGTTGCTAACTCATTAGGTTCTCTCATCCAACGCCATTCAGACTCCTTCAGATGGTAGTCAAAATAATCTTTTGAGATACCATTGAACTTGGATAATCTTCGTTTACAGAAACTCCAAAATGATTCTATTCCATTTATGTGACATTGTCCTCTAGCAAACTCATTTGCTCCGTGATTTACCCTGAAATGCTTTGAATAACCAACATCAACTAGACCATTATAGCCTCGCCATCCATCACTATAAATGACACTTTCTAGTGCCACCTTACCTAAGATAACCTTTTGTAAAGTCTTCATTTTACAGTCAGGAACGATTTCAGTATAAACACGCCCATCCCGTTCAAATATTCCAAATACGGGTTGTTTTAAAGTGCCACGACCACGTTTTAACTTCCCATGAAAACCACGTTGTCGTTTAGCGCCAAAATAGCTTTCATCCACTTCAATAGAACCTACAAATTTAGTTCTTAAATCTGTTTGATGATCATAAATAGCTTCCCTAAAAAGCATGTACCAATAGTTGATCGTATTACGATTTAAATTGAGTAATAATGCAGTTTTAGAAGCGGGTATATCAATGCAAAAGCATTGAATGATTTTTTTAATCTTGTAGTGGCTTAATTTACTGTTTTTAATCATGATTACAGACCAACATAACTAGTCTGCTAGTCTAGAGCCTTTATAAAAGTTAGGTGCTGTTGACATTTGCTGTATAAAAAAATAGTGAGAAAGTAAAATTCAATCGACAAACCACATACCTACTTGTTATGCATTCCAACAATGCTGGCGCATAATCAATGGTCTAAGTCTTTAAATTAATATCAAATGATGCAAATCAAGAATAGGTTTCTATTGATGCCTCTCATATGCGAGTGCATCAACATAAGGCAGGAGTGAAAGACCAAGCTATTTCTAATAACGTTGGTGGAAATAGTTCTATAATCTATTTAGTTGTGGATGCGGATGGAAATCCTATTGAATCTATTTTTAATGATAGCAAGACCCATGATGTGAAAGTGCATCTTATTTGTTTGATATTTGGATTTAAAGGAAAAGAAATATTGTGTGCAGATAGGAGTTATAATTCAGAATTATTTAGAGAAAAATTGAGAAAACCGAAACCAAAGTAAATATACTAAAAAAATGTAAGTCTAAATCTAGTAATCAACATATGGATTGGTGTTTATATAAAATCAGGTATTCAATGGAAAATGCATTAACAAGATTAAAAAATATTTACGATGAACTGCCAATCGGTATGACAGGCTAATGCGGAACTATGAAAACTCCGTTGCTTTAGCCTGTATCTTTATCTGGTTACCATTATGAAATGTCAACAAAATCTAAATTATTTTTGGATTTGTTAGAAATAGATTGATCTGGAGTTGGTCACTAAAATCATTCTAAAATTAAAAAATATAGCTTATAGTGATTAGCTTCGATTATATGCAAATTATATAACTTGTAATAGACGCAAAAGTTGTGCCTGTGAAAGAGATAATACTTAAAACTTGTCCTAACCACTTATATAACATTGGAGGATAACTAAGAATTTTGATGCTGCATTTACAATAAAAGAAAAAATTGGGCTTGTGAATGTATTTGGCGGTTTGAAAAAATTCAAATTTATTGCTTAGCGATATCGCAATTGAGGCAAAATATTAGGTTATAGATCCCATTCTATTACTGGAATCTATAACCTAGAACTGAATAAAGAATGACTTATGAAAGAACCCTATTATTAATCTTCATAATCTAGAAAGGCTTTGTTGCACAAACCTATCTGTAAAGGCTTATTCAACATTATAATTCTCAAATGAATAAGCCCACATCTAAAATATATCGCACAACCAATTGGCCTTCTTATAACAGAGCATTAATAAATCGAGGAAATATCTCTATTTTGTTTGATCCCAAAACTCAATGGTACGCTCAACCAAAAGGCAAGCATTGAATAGCCACCACTTTCCTAGAAAAATATCGTCTATTCTTTTTTAGGAAAAGGTGAATATTCGACTTGATAGTAGTCATATTTATTATCTTTTGTGACACAAATTACGTCATCTAATGCCTGCGGTGTATCGTCAGTATCATCAATCGCTTTAAATAATGAACCGTACCGGGTTTGTCGGAGACTCAGTATTCTGAGATGAGAAGCATTGCTTCGCAAGACGTAGCGAAGCGTAGTGTCCCGATGACAAAATTAAAATATACCCCTGAAATCAGAGAAAGAGCGGTTCAATTATTGATTGAATCTGAAAAAGACTATCCATCTAATTGGGCTGCGATCACAGCTATTGCGCCTAAGATTGGTTGTACTCCTGAAACACTTCGTGCTTGGCATCAAAAGCATTTAGATGAGCAAAATCCTATCAAAGTACAACAGATCTCTGATCAAGAAAAAATGAAGCAAATGGAACGTGAAATTAAAGAATTAAAGCGTGCCAATGAAATTCTGCGTAAAGCAGCCGCTTTTTTCGCCCAGGCGGAGCTCGACCGCCCACACAAATAATGGTGGATTTCATCCATAACAATAAAGGCTTATATGGTGTTGATGCGATTTGTAGGATTTTACCGATCGCAGCTTCAACCTATTACCGAACTTTAGATCTCGCTGACAATCCAGAACATCGAGCGAAACGAGATCTACATGATTTGCATCATGCTGAACAAATTAAACGAATTTGGAAAGAAAGTTCAGGTCGATATGGTGTACGTAAAGTTTGGCAACAACTGAAACGTGAAGGTTATGTTATTGCACGCTGTACAGTGGTTCGCTTGATGAAGAAGCTAGGTATACAGGGTGTTTGGCGTGGGAAGAATAAATACACCACCCGTAGCCGAGATGATCAAAAAAGAGCGGATGATTTAGTGAAACGTAATTTTACTGCTGATTATCCAAACCCTTGCGAAGCGATGCTTCTCAGGTCGGTGACTTCACGTATATTCAAACTCATTCAGGCTGGGTCTATACCGCCTTTATTATTGATGTGTTCTCACGAGCGATTGTTGGATGGAAAGTATCAACACGTATGAATACAGACATGGTGCTCGATGCACTAGAGCAAGCATTGCATGACCGAGGTATGCCTAAGAATGTGATTCATCATTCAGATAGAGGTGTTCAATATCTTTCAATTCGCTATACCAATCGTTTAGAAGCAGCAAATTTACGAGCATCAGTCGGTACGACCGGTGATTCATACGATAACGCTTTGGCTGAAACAGTGAATGGGTTATACAAAACAGAGGTGATTGAATATTTAAAAGCAGACTGGCAAGGTTTAGCGGATGTACAACTTGCGACATTAAATTGGGTAGATTGGTTCAACAAAAAGCGTGTACACAGCGCATTGGGTTATGTATCGCCTTTTGAGTTTGAAGCAATGTACTATGATAAGATTAACCCGTTAGGTCACGTGGCCTAACTTAAATAAAAATGTCTCCGACAAACCCGGTACGGGTCACTTCATGCTGTTGCTGGATATGCGCCAGAACCGAGCCTAATCTTTTATTCTCAACCACTTGATTCTGCTGTAGTCCAGCCAGTTTATTGAAGACACTATAGTTGATCTTCCGTCCTTCATGCATGATCGCTACAGTGCCATCCGGGTACTCCAGAAATGAAATGTATTGCCCAACAAGCTTATGATTTAGCTCTGTCGGTTCAAGCAGATAAATACACTTGTCATATGTGATGGTGAGGTTCTTCGTGACCTTACGCGGTTCCTGCCAGGTGAATATATCCTCCAGCTCAGCATCAGATTCTGTTAGCGGACGATGTAAGTTCTATGAATTTCGCGCACACTTGGCAAACTTCTGGTTGAACTGCTCAATAAAGCAGGGTAGCCAGGCATTGGCTTTGGCAATTGAACTGATGCCTTCCAGACGCATCTCCTTGATCAAACGGTCTTGAAGGGTTCTATTCGCGCGTTCTACGCGACCTTTAGCCTGTGGTGAGTTGGCAAAGATAATATCAATCTTTAACTCATTCAGAATCCGGCCAAATTGCGTGATTTTGCTGTCCTGGCTCGATTTCTGGTTCACTCGGAATACCGAATGTTTATCGCTATATATAAAAGGCCAGAGGCTTGCCGTATTGTTCAATGTAGACTCGGGGGAAAGAATATAGTCAAAGGTCGTTTCCGTCTCACAAAAGCGTAGATGTAACAGCTTTCTAGTGGCATCATCGAGATAAACCAGCAAGCAGCATTTCGCGGAACGGCCTTCAAACCAGTCATGATATGAGCCATCAATCTGGATCAGCTCACCGAAGCAATCCCGGTTATAACGTGGCTGATATGGACGTTTAAGGCGCTTGGATCGTGGAATCCAGAGGTCATTGCCGTCATCCAGCTCCGAAGCGTTTCTAACGGAATATTCAGGTCAAACATGCTGCTGAGTTTTTCATGCGCCAAGTTGGGTCCAAATCCAACCAGATGTTCAGGAATAATGGAAAGACATCTTGATTTTAATAAATAAAACACTCGTATTAATTTTCATTCATTTTTTTAGTTGCTTTATAGATACCAAATCGTTTCACCCCAATCACTTTCCTGTCTTAAAAGTATTTCACCTTTCGCAAAGTAACGTTATCGCGATTGATTTGCAGGACTCCACTAATTGAGGTAAAACGAAAGTGGGTTGATTATGTCAATCAATATCGGCGCGGTAAAATGGAGCAGTTGAACGTGGTAAGGCTTGATGACCACGTATTTGATCCGCGATTTTCTCAGCCATCATAATGGTGGTTGCATTTAAGTTACCTGTGATAATCAGCGGCATAATCGACGCATCAACAACACGTAAATTTTGCATCCCATGTACACGACCTTGTCCATCGACTACCGCCATATCATCTTCGCCCATTTTACAACTACAGGATGGATGATAAGCAGTTTCAGCGTGATTTCGCACAAATTCATCTAATTCAGCATCGGTACTCACATCTTTTCTAGGGCTGATTTCTTCGCCTCGATAAGGATCAAGTGCAGGTTGGTTCATAATTTCACGAGTAATCCGGATAGCGTCACGAAATTCCTGCCAGTCTTGTTCGGTCGACATGTAGTTAAATAAAATACTTGGATGGTCGAAAGGGTTTTTAGATGTCACATGTACTCGACCGCGTGAAGGTGAGCGCATCGAACCGACATGGGCTTGGAAGCCATGCTCTTTGACGGCATTACTGCCATTATAGTTAATTGCAACAGGCAAGAAGTGGTATTGAATATTTGGCCAAGCAAACTCTTTGGAGGATCGAATAAAGCCACCTGCTTCAAATTGATTGCTTGCTCCAATCCCTGTTCCGTTAAACAACCACTCTGCACCAATTGCAGGTTGGTTTTGCCATTTTAAAGCAGGGTAGAGAGAAACAGGTTGCTTACACTTATATTGTAAGTACATTTCTAAATGGTCTTGCAGGTTTTCACCGACACCCGGTAAGTCATGCACCACTGGAATGTCGAGAGACTGAAGTAAAGTACTTGAACCAACACCCGAACGTTGCAAAATTTGCGGTGATGCAATCGCTCCAGCACAGAGTAGGACTTCTTTATTGGCATAGACCTGAAGTAAGTTGTTTTGATTAGCACCTTGAATATATTCAACACCAATCGCTTGTTTGCCATTGAACAAAATTTGATTGGTCATGGCATGGGTGATAATGGTTAGATTCGCTCGACCTTTGGCCATATCTAAATAGCCACGTGCTGTGCTTGAGCGTCGACCTTTGGGGGTCACGGTTCGATCCATTGGGCCGAAACCTTCTTGTTGATAACCATTTAAATCATCAGTGCGTGGATAGCCTGCTTGCACACCTGCTTCAACCATGGCATGGAATAAAACATTATTGTCTGCTTTAGGCGTGGCGACAGAAACAGGGCCAGCATCGCCATGATAGTCATTGCCACCAATATCACGGGTTTCTGCTTTTTTGTAGTAAGGCAGACAGTCGGCATAGCTCCAATTTTCAAGGCCTTTCAAGCTAGCCCATTGTTCTAAGTCCATGGCATTACCACGGATATAGCACATGCCATTAATGAGGGACGAACCGCCTAAGCCTTTACCGCGACCACATTCCATGCGGCGGTTATTCATATGAGGTTCTGGGTCGGTTAAATACGCCCAGTTATAACGACGACCTTGCAAGGGATAGGCTAAGGCAGCAGGCATCTGAGTACGGAAGTCGAGACGATAATCGGGACCACCTGCTTCGAGTAAGAGCACGGAAACATCTGGGTCTTCGGTTAAACGAGCAGCCAGTACATTACCTGCTGAACCTGCGCCAATAACAATATAATCGTAGTGTTGAGAATGCATAATGATCCTTTTTCTATGGCAGGGCCACGTTGCATGAGAACGTGGCCACATGTTGAGTTGAGGATGAAAAAAAAATAAAAAGGAAGTAAGGATTTAGCTAGCTAAAATTCAGACTTTAAAAAATACTTTGGTATTCGCCTAGTTCAACTTGAACCGATTTGATGCGGGTATAGTGTTCAAGTGTGGTAATGCCATTTTCACGTCCGACCCCTGACTGTTTATAACCACCCACAGGCATTTCAGCAGGGGATTCGCCCCAAGTATTGATCCAGCAAATGCCTGCCTCAAGCTGATGAATAATGCGATGAGCTTGGGAAATATCTTGTGTGACCACACCCGCAGCTAAACCATAACTGGTGTTGTTGGCACGTTGAATAGCTTCTTCAATACTGTCATAGCTTAAAATGCTCATGACTGGACCAAAGATTTCATCTTGCACAATGTGCATGTCGTCATGACAGTCGGTGAACACGGTAGGTAAAACATATGCGCCCTGAGCAAGTGCTGCTTCAGTTCCACGTTGTCCACCAATCAATAAAGTCGCACCTTGTTGTTTGCCTGACTCAATATAAGACAAGACTTTTTCCATATGCGGAAAGCTGACTAAAGGTCCAAAGTTGGTTTCAGCCTGCATCGGGTCACCTATGCGGATACGTTTTACACGTGCAATCACAGCCTGTTCAAATGCAGCCTTGAGGGTTTGTGGTACAAATACACGGGTGCCATTGGTACATACTTGACCTGAGCTAAAGAAGTTCGCCATTACCGCAATATCGGCTGCGCGATCAAGGTTGGCATCTGCACAAATAATGAGAGGTGATTTGCCACCGAGCTCCATGGTGACTTCTTTGAGACTAGAAGCCGCAGCACTGGCCATAACCTTTTTACCCGTTGCCACACCACCTGTGAACGAAATTTTTTGAATGTCGGGGTGTTCAGTCAACCATTGACCCACTTCAGCACCAAAACCTTGTACCACGTTTAAAACACCAGCAGGTACGCCTGCTTCAGTGTAGATCTCTGCCAACTTTAAGGCGGTAAGAGGGGTCACTTCGCTAGGTTTAAAAATCATGGCATTCCCTGCGGCGAGAGCCGGAGCTGATTTCCAAAGTGCTATTTGGATTGGATAATTCCAAGCACCAATCCCTGCCACTACACCTAAAGGTTCACGGCGTGTGTAGAAAAAACTACTTTCACGTAGTGGTACTTGTTCACCTTGAATGGCCGTTGCAAGTCCTGCGTAGTACTCTAAAACATCTGCACCAGTGACAATGTCCACAGTAGAAGTTTCACTGAAGGCTTTCCCTGTATCGAGTGTTTCAAGGCGAGCTAACTCGTCATTACGTGCGCGTAAAATATCGACTGCACGACGTAAAATACGGGCACGTTCGACCGCTGTTTTGGCAGCCCATTCACGCTGCCCTTGTACAGCACTTTGCACTGCTGCATCGACATCAGCTTTGGATGCTTGCTGAATAGTGGCAATGACCTGACCTGTAGCAGGATTGATACTGTCAAAGGTTTGATCACTGGTGGCATTGAAATATTGTCCGTGAATATAAAGCGAGTGAAGCTGTACATCATTCATTTTGTTGTTCCTGCCGTATCTGTTGAATTAAGCGAAGTTGCATATCGACATAGTCGTATGCAATAGAACGTGCCAAATCACGATCAAATGCTTGATGACCACTTAAACTCCCACGTAACCATAAGCCATCAATCAGTGCTGCTAACCCTTTAGCGGCTTGGCTTGCTTGTGACTTCGGCATGAGCTGCAAGAAATGAAACTTCAAATTTGAATAAAGACGTTGGTCATTAATTCTTTGCAGTCGACCTAAGTCGGGTAGGTGCATACTGGCAGACCAAAAATCCAGCCAAACCCGCATAGCAGTGTTGTTGACCTGACTGATGTCAAAGTTGGCATTAATAATGGCTTTGAGCGAATGTTCTGGACTGGGCTGCGCCACCTTTACTTTATAACTCGCCGTGGTCTTGGCTAAGACATTGAGCATTTGACGCATGCAACTGTGTATGAGACCTTGTTTATCACCAAAATAATGACTCACAATGCCGGTAGAAAGCTGTGCTTTTTTTGCAATTTGAGCAATGGTGGTATTGGATAAGCCCACTTCATAAATGACTGCATAGGCAGCATTAATGATTTCTTCACGGCGCTCATGCTCAGGTTTTACTCTACGTTTATTCATGACAATCCAAAACAATTTGCCTTAAATTTAAAGGTGTTAGATTCAATAACTTACATGGAAAGCATCATAGCATTTTTTTATAATACTCATTATTGATTGAACGTTCAATCAATAATGAGTACACTTATGGTTAAATTCAAAGCAAAGTACTGCTAAATTGCTTTGGATGTTCCACATAACTGTTTATTTATCAAAAGGATGTAACATAAGGGTTTAATTGCAGAACATCATTCAGAAAAGTGAGCTGATGAGCTATAGGTTTACGGTTTTATACTTTTTTCGAGTTGAGAAAGCTCTTATAGTCATTTTGAGGGGAGATATGTGTAGGATTCCTATCAAAATATCAATGAACAAGGGTGGCTCACATTTTAAAACTGTGTAGAAAATGCACCTCATAATTGATTTAGACCTTCGGGTTTAAAGAAGATAGCGTTTTTATTTCTGATAAAAATACTGTCGTTTTCGTTAGTCGATTTTTAAGCTCTCGACCACGAGAAGTTTAAAAATTGTCTTTTGTCTTTTTTATTTACTTTCTTGAGGATTGTATGGCAACAGATAATCCAAGAGCAGTTGATGATCAAACATTAGCGCCTAAAGACCGTTTAAATGGTGTGGTCTTTTATATTTCAGCTCTCATTATTTTAATTTTTTCTGTTACCACCATTTTGTTTAATGACTTTGCTAACCGAACCTTAAATATGGTTTTGGCTTGGGTGAGTTCAACTTTTAGTTGGTATTACTTACTCGCAGCGACCTTGTATATGGTCTTTGTGATTTTCATTGCCTGTTCTCGCTATGGCAATATCAAATTAGGTCCCAAACATTCCAAACCTGAATTTAGCCTTTTAAGTTGGTCTGCAATGCTGTTCTCAGCTGGGATCGGCATCGATTTGATGTTCTTCTCGGTGGCGGAACCTTTATCTCACTATATGCATCCACCTGTGGGTGAGGGGCAGACCCTAGAGGCTGCACGTCAAGGCATGGTGTGGACGCTGTTTCACTATGGTCTAACGGGATGGTGTATGTATGCCTTGATTGGCATGGCATTGGGCTATTTTAGTTATCGCTATAACTTACCACTGACCATTCGATCTGCTTTATATCCGATCTTTGGTAATAAGATTCATGGGCCGATCGGTCATAGTGTCGATACCGCTGCGGTCATCGGTACTATTTTTGGTATTGCTACGACCTGCGGGATTGGGGTAGTACAACTGAACTATGGCTTACATGTGTTGTTTGATTTACCTGAAAACCTTTGGATGCAAACCGCATTAATTGTGGTTGCGGTGGTAATGACCATTATTTCAGTGACTTCAGGGGTGAATAAGGGACTGCGAGTTCTCTCCGAGATTAATATTTATGTTTCTGTCGGCTTGATGCTGTTTATTTTGTTCTTAGGCAATACCGAATTTTTACTGAATGCTTTTGTGCAAAATATTGGGGACTACATTAACCGTTTTCCAAGTATGACTTTGGAAAGTTTTGCCTTTGAACAACCGAAAGAATGGATGAACAGTTGGACATTGTTCTTTTGGGCATGGTGGGTGGCTTGGTCACCATTTGTAGGTTTGTTTTTAGCACGGATTTCACGTGGTCGAACCATTCGTGAGTTTGTTAGCGGAACTCTCATTATTCCTCTGTTTTTCACACTCACGTGGTTATCAATATTTGGAAATAGTGCACTACATAGTGTGATTTTTGATGGTAACTTAGCCCTTGCACAGAGTGTGATTGCAAATCCTGCACATGGTTTTTATGACTTACTGGCTCAGTATCCATGGTTTCCGTTTATTGCAGGTGTAGCCACAATTACTGGCTTACTATTTTATGTGACCTCGGCGGACTCTGGTGCGCTGGTGTTGGGTAATTTCACCACTCAATTTACCAATGTCGATCATGATGCACCGCGATGGTTGAGTGTATTCTGGGCCATAGCGATTGGTTTATTAACCCTTGCAATGTTGATGGCTAACGGGATTACGGCACTACAAAATGCCACAATCATTATGGGGTTGCCGTTTAGTTTTGTGATGTTCTTGGTCATGGCAGGTTTGTATAAGTCATTGCGTTTAGAAGACTATCGACAAGCCAGTAGCAGTTTAAATGCTGCACCCGTGGTGGGCAATGTCGACATCCTCAACTGGAAAAAGCGTTTGTCCCGAGTCATGCACCATCCAGGAACAACTGAAACTCGGCGTATGCTCGATGACATCTGCCGGCCTGCGGTGATGGCGGTTGCCGAGGAAATGCAAAAACGTGGTATCGACATCAGTGTTCAAGAAAGTGCGCTAGAAGAAGACTCAAATCTATATCATTTAGATTTGATGATTCATTTGGAAGAAGAACAAAACTTTGTCTATCAAATTTGGCCAGTACGTTATATCGCTCCGACCTTTAGTGAACGAGGCAAACTGGGTAAACGCTTCTACTACCGTCTTGAAACTTATTTGTATGAAGGTTCTCAAGGCAACGACCTTGTTGGTTATACCAAAGAGCAAGTGATTAATGATGTGCTGGATCGTTATGAGCGCCATATGACCTTCTTACATATCAATCGAATCAGTCCAGGGAATCGTCCCTTATTTCCAGACCCTCAAGGATAATTAGGAGGAACCATGTTGACCTCATATTTACATGCTTTTGCTTTGTTTTTCTCATTGCTGAATCCGTTTTTAATGAGTATTTACATGATTGGCATGATTCGGAACTCCGAAGCTAAAGTGTTTAATAAAGCCTTGATTCAGGGCTGTCTCATTGCTTTTATAGTATTTATGCTGTTCGCATGGGGTGGGGAAGCGATTTTTAGTAAATATTTAAATGTACGCTTTGAAGCCTTTCAAATATTTGGTGGTCTGATCTTCTTGGTGATTGGTTATCGCTACGTGTTTCAGGGAGCAGATACCATTGGTGAAATGCGTGGTGCGCCTGAGCATTTGGCAGGAACCATTGCGATGCCTTTTATGATTGGTCCAGGAACCATCAGTGCTGCTGTGGTGACAGGTATGGCACTGCCAATCAGCGGCGCAGCGATGATTATTTTTCTGACTTTGGCGTTGACCTGTGGCTTGATGATTTTAATGAAATTTGCGCATGACCATTTGCGTTATAAGCATGCCAAATATATTGACCGTTATGTTGATATTGTCGGGCGACTGTCAGCCTTACTGATTGGGACTATTGCGGTAGATATGATTATTAATGGGGTTTTAGGTGTTTTAACAGAAACGTACTGACATACTCCCACCACTTTCGCTTAGCTTAAGTGGTGGATTCTAAAAGACAATACTCTTAGGCGACTTTTTTTTGCGGATTTCACTTGTTTTTTGCTTAGTAGGTCGACCTTTACTACACATCTTCCAAAAACATAACTGTTAGTCCCACCGCCCACCGATGTGTCTGGCTGCAGATAAAGTTCGACCTGATGCTGTTTAAAATCAGCTGCGAAGATTCTGCTGGTTTTTTACTGCAAATTCATATTTAAATGATCATTAAGTATTGTGCTAATCTGGACAAACAGTTATTGCTCTTTAAGATGATTAATTAATCGTTCATAGTCATTTTTAGAAAGTTTACCAATGTAAGTTAATTTTGTCATATCAATTGGCAATTGATATGTCTGTACAGTATCAATCCATGATTTTTTACTTAGTCCAACCGATTTCCAATCTGTAATTTCAATATATTTACTTTTAATAAAGTCAGATTTATTGTCATATTGACTGCTTAAACGGAATACGATGTAGTCTTTTTTTGTTTGTCGAATATATAAAACAGGACGGGTTTTACCATCTGCTATGTCTGTAAAACCAACGTAAGCCCAATACAAGTCCTGTGCCATTAGTATCCACCATCATCATTTAAAAACTCTTGAGCAGATTTTGTATCGGATACTTTTACACTCGGAATATTATGGCTCAGGGCTATGAGCTGTGCTGTATTAAAATCATCATCACTTATTTGATTACTCACAGGAATTCGACCTGTTTTAGCAATTTCAGCCATAACCATACTAAAAACAGATGCAGGGGTTAGCCCAACTTTTTTGATTATGTACTCTGCTGATTCTGAGATTGCCTCATCCACAGTATATTGAACTCTTTTTTTAATTAGCGTAGACATTTAACACCTCTTAATCTTTTCAATGCCATTTTACGGCATAAAGTGACACCAAACAAGTAAATAGTAAGTGTCCATTCTTAATAAGAATTGGTGTCCAAGTAGCTGTTGATGTGCATCATAGACCGGACATTTTTATTGGTGAGAATATAGACACTTTAAATGGGTTCTAACAAGACGTGTTATTCCCAAGTAGAAATGTCCTACCTAATAACCAAATAGAAATGTCCTATATGGACATTTCCAAGTCAAGCACAGGATTGAGATTTCGTTGTTCAATCGCTGTTTTCTGTGCTTATCTACGTGGCATCTTTTGAGAACGATTGCGTTTGTTTTGGTGTTCCAGTTGTTCATGCTGTTGTTGAATATGTGCCAGCACAGAACCCAAACGTTTATTCTCAACGATCTCTCTCTGGTTGAGCTGACTTAATTTATCAAAGATGCTGTAATTGATTTTTCTTCCCTGATATTCAATGGCTACAGTACCATCCGGATATTCCAGGAACTCAAGATACTTGCCGCCCAATCTTTGATTTTCTTCGCTGTTTTCCAAGATATATACGCATTTATCATAAGTAATCGTCAAGCTGTTCGTGACCCTGCGGGGTTCACGCCAGGTAAAAACATCATCTAATTCTTCGGCTGTTTCAGCGATAGGCCGATGTAGATCCTTGGGATTAAAAGCCATCTTGGCGAATTTACGATTAAATTGCTCAATAAAGCACGGCAGCCACTTATTGGCATCTGCAATTGAACTGATGCCTTCTAGACGCATCTCCTTAATCAGACGATCCTGAAGTGTTCTATTCGCTCGTTCTACACGACCTTTGGCTTGAGGTGAGTTAGCGAAAATGATATCGATATTGAGAGTGCTCAGAACACGTCCAAACTGGGTAATCTTGGTGTCTTTCTTGCTACTTTGATTCACCCTAAAAACTGAATGTTTGTCACTGTAAAATGCCAATGGCTTACCATGCTGTTCGATATATAAACGTGTCGAAATCATATAGTCAAAGGCTGACTCTGACGCACAGAAGCGTAAATGCTGCAATTTTCCTGTGGCATCATCGATGAATACTAGCAGACAGCATTTAGGTGCTCGACCTTCAAACCAATCATGGTGTGAGCCATCAATTTGGATCAATTCACCATAACAATCTCGGTTATAACGAGGCTGATATGGTCGTTTCAGGCGCTTGCAGCGAGGGATCCATAAATCGGCTGCAATCATCCAGGAACGCAGGGTTTCTACTGAAAGATCGAATCCATGCACGGTGGTGAGCTTTTCATGCGCTAAAGTGGGTCCGAAACCATAAAGTTGATCTGAAACAATATTGAGACACTTAAGTCTGAGTTCTTCAGAAAGTTTAGAATTGCTGATTTGGCCACGACCGGCATGGGCTAATGCAGCGGGACCTTGAGCTTTGTATTTCTGCAGTAAGCGTCTGATGTGACGTTCTGAGATATGAAGTAGCTGAGCAGCCTGGGATTGAGTTATACGTTGATCACAGATTTCTTGCAAGACCGACAATCGTTTAAGTTCTTTATCCGACATAGACACCAACATATCAAACCGTCCGCTAAGGAAATTGCAAAAGCGCATATTCTAAAAGCGGACATTTTTACTTTGGAGAAACCGGACATTTCTATTTTGGGCTTACAGACTGATTTCGTATAATCTTGATTATGTTAAATAAATAACACATGTCATTTTGTTCATTATTTCTGGCACTGTTGCAAATAGAGATTTGAGTCGATGATGTTCCCTTTAAAAAGTACTTAGAGACCGAAAACCCTGTTGATTAGACACACTTCACCCTGAGGCTGACCATAATAAAATGACGATGCTTGTCCTTTACGTAGTGCACGCATGACTTCAATACCTTTAATTGTGGCATAAGCCGTCTTCATAGATTTGAATCCTAATGTGGCCCTGATGATCCGCTTTAGCTTGCCATGATCACATTCAATCACGTTATTTTTATACTTAATCTGCCTGTGCTCAAGGTCTGGTGGACATTTACCTTCCCGTTTTAACCGTGATAAAGCACGTCCATATGTGGGTGCTTTATCCGTGTTGATCACTTGTGGAATTTGCCACTTCTTCACATTATTTAAAATTTTTCCAAGAAAACAATATGCTGATTTGGTATTACGTCTAGAAGAAAGATAAAAATCAATGGTATCGCCACGTTGATCGACTGCACGATACAGATAAGACCATCGTCCATTCACTTTTACATAGGTTTCATCAATATGCCACGAGCTCAGATCTGTAGGATTATGCCAATACCAGCGTAAACGTTTTTCTATTTCAGGAGCATAACGTTGAACCCAACGGTAAATAGTCGTGTGATCAACATTCACACCCCGTTCGGCCAGCATTTCCTGCAGTTCACGATAGCTAATGCCATATTTACAATACCAGCGCACAGCCCAAAGAATGATTTCGCCCTGAAAATGCCGACCATGGAAAGGATTCATATGCTGCACCTTTAGCTAAAACAGTCTTCAGCTTACCATTCGTGGTTATTTGCAACAGTGCCGGTGCGGCTTTATAATTCGCAATAAAATTTAGTCTGCCTAAAGCATTTGTGTTTCCCGCAATCGCTATTTTATTGGTTGCTTGCTTGTTCCCCGCATTAAATTATTATGCTCTTGAAGCATCTGAAAAGTCATTTAACCAAACAACCAATTTTTTAAGTCAGCCAGTACATAAGTTTTCAGCAAATAAAATAACTGTACTTTGGGGCATGTGGTACATGAAAGCCCTATATTTAGCCATAGCAGGTTTAATTGGCTTTGGCATAGCTAAAGCTTTATATCCTGAAGTGATTTAAAAAAATTGGATATTTTTATTTAGAAATTACATTGTATGTTTACAACATAAATTGAGATATATAAAGATGACCCATTGAAATGGGATTAAAAAAAATACTTTATTTTTAATATTATAATTATATGTAGTTCAACTAATGGTGTGATAGGTTTTAGTTATAAACTTATTCATTCAGGAATTATATTGCTGAATGAATAAGTCTAATTGATTTATTTATGCAACCCAACTATTCATTTGATTCATTTGATTCATTTGATTCATTTGATTCATTTGATTCATTTGATTCATTTGATTCATTTGATTCATTTGATTCATTTGATTCATTTGATTCATTTGATTCATTTGATTCATTTGATTCATTTGATTCATTTGATTCATTTGATTCATTTGATTCATTTGATTCATTTGATTCATTTGATTCATTTGATTCATTTGATTCATTTGATTCATTTGATTCATTTGATTCATTTGATTCATTTGATTCATTTGATTCATTTGATTCATTTGATTCATTTGATTCATTTGATTCATTTGATTCATTTGATTCATTTGATTCATTATTTTTAACTTGTTTTTGTTTAGAATTTTCAACTTTAGAAGCTTTTAAATTCTTTTCAAGAAATAACAAGCCGCCATCTGCATAACTAAAACTTGCGATACTAAAGAATGCACTAATTAACAGTAATTTAGTACAAAATTTATTTTTGAATAGCATGTTTATTTACTCTCATTTAATACTTGTTAGATATTCTAACTTTAAAGAATTAACACCCAGAGGACTCATAAATTACATTCTTGTAATTTTAAAATGTCTCAGGATGGTGTTTAAAGTGCGTGTGATAAATAGAAGTGTAATACAGGAAAATGGTAAGGTTTATCAGCCTAGTCATCTGTCCATTATGTAGAAAGAGCAGCACTTTAATGTTTATGCTGTTCCAATGTATTACATTCCTTACTTTCTATTTGTAACGTAATTTCAGTAATACTATGATTATGTTTTAGAACGTCTAAGGCCTTTTGATAGAGCTGATCTGGATCGCTATTAGGAGCAACCAAATGAGCAGTTAAATGAATGTTTTTTGAAGATATAGCCCAGACTTTCAACTGATGAATCCCTTCAACACCCTCTAGCATCAATAAATCATTTCTTAACGACTCAATATCAATCTCATCAGGAACCCCTTCAAGCAAAATATGGATACTTTGTTTTAATAAAACCCAAGTTCGAGGTAAGACCCAGAAGCCAATTAACACAGCGATTAAGGTATCTACCCACATCCACTGGGTAAAATAAATGACCACTCCTCCGATAATCACGCCTATCGATCCCAGTGCATCACTAAGAACTTCTAAATATGCGCCTTTCACATTTAGACTTCCTTCAGCACTCGCAGAAAGGATTTTCATTGAAATCAAATTTATGACCAAACCAATGACTGCGACAATCATCATTCCAATACTTTGAATTTCAGCAGGATTCGTAAAACGTTGGTAAGCTTCATAGACGATATATATCGCCACTACAAAAAGCATCACTGCATTAAACAGAGCCGCTAAAATTTCGAATCGCTGATAGCCAAAAGTTCTTTTATCATCTGCGGCTTTTTTACCAATTTTGATAGCAGCAAGAGCAATAGCTAATGCGGCTACATCAGTAAACATGTGAGCGGCATCAGACAGTAATGCTAAACTTTGGGTAATAAAAGCAGCGACAACTTCTACTATTAAAAAAGTAGTCGTTAAACCCAAAGCAAACATTAATTTCTTACTATTTCCTTCAGTAACAACCGCATGGCTATGATCATGATGTTCTGACATAAAATTTTCCTTATTTAATCCATGATTAGCAGAGATATTTGAGACAGACCCAATATCTCTGCTAAAAGTTGCTTAATCTAATGGATTAAGAAGCTTTCTTTTCATTCATCCACCGGTACAGTACGGGCAATAAAACCAATGTAAGCAGGGTAGAGGAGATAATTCCTCCAATAACCACTGTTGCTAAAGGTCTCTGTACTTCTGCCCCAGTTCCGGTTGCCAAAGCCATCGGGACAAACCCAAGGGACGCCACACAAGCGGTCATCAGCACAGGTCTAAGACGCAAAATTGCACCCTGCCACGTTGCATAATAAAGGTCATATTGTTGTCGCAACTCTTTGATAAAGGTAAGCATGACTAAGCCATTCAGTACAGCCACCCCCGATAGTGCAATGAAGCCAACCCCTGCTGACATGGATAATGGAATGTCACGCAACCACAACGCGATTAAGCCTCCACATAAGGCAAACGGTACACCACTAAAGACCAGTAAGCTTTCTTTGATATTATGGAATACAGCCATCAATAAAATAAAGATCGTCAACAATGCGAGCGGAACCACCAATTGCATACGCGCTTTTGCAGACATCAGATTTTGAAATTGACCGCCATAATCTATCCAATAACCGCTTGGTAATTCCTGTTTGGATAACGTGCTCTGAAGCTCTGTTACGAATGAGCCTAAATCACGTCCTTCTACATTTGCAGTAATAACCACTCGACGTTTACCATTTTCACGGCTGACCTGATTAATACCCAGGATATTTTCAACGCGTGCCACATCTTGCAGTTGGACTAAACCACCATTCGGCAATTGAATAGGAAGTACCGCTAACTGTTCAGGACTACGCTGGGATTCATCTAGACGGATGACAAAATCAAAACGCTTGTCTCCCTGTAAAATTGTTCCAACATTCTGGCCACCGACACTTGTAGCTACCAGATCCTGAATTGCTCTTACCGACAAGCCATATTGTGCAGCTCTGGACTTATCCACCTCTACATTCAACAAGGGTAAGCCGCTGGTTTGCTCTACATTAACGGCTGTCGCGCCTGAAATTGATTTAATTTTCTGAGAAATCTTATTCGCTTCACGATTCAGAATTTCCATATCATCGCCAAATAATTTGACACCCACATCACTTCGCACCCCTGAAATTAACTCGTTAAAGCGCAGTTCAATGGGTTGCGAGAACTCACTGTTATTTCCCGGCAATGTCGCTAAGAAAGTAATCATTCTTTGGCGAAGCTCATCAATCGTTTGTTTTGGATCAGGCCATTCATCATGAGGTTTTAACAGCACCACGCCATCTGAAATGTTGGGTGGCATGACATCTGTGGCCACTTCTGCTGTACCGGTACGGGCAAAGATTGCTTTAATTTCAGGAAATTCTTTCAACAGTAACTTTTCAGTATTTTCCTGCATTTTCAGTGACTGTTCTAACCCTGTACTTGGGGAACGCATTTGCTGAACAGCAAAATCACCTTCACCCAGTTGAGGTGCAAACTCGCTACCTGTTTGAGTGGCTAGCACGCCCGTAAGCACTAAAATACAGGCAGCCACAATAGTCACAAATAAACGAAGCTCATAGGCTTTATCTAAAAGCAGTTCATATTTGGTTTTAAGCCAATGCATCCAGCGACTTTCGGTTTCCTTGACTTCTCCAGTGACAAATAGGGCAACTGCGGCTGGCACAAAAGTGACAGATAAAATCATGGCCCCAATTAAAGCCAGTACAACAGTCATTGCCATAGGATGGAAAAGTTTGGCTTCTACACCCGTCAGGGTAAAGATAGGTAGATAAACCACCAAAATAATTAACTGTCCAAAAATCAGAGGACGACGCGCCTGTTTTGCAGCCAAGAAGACTTCTTTAAATCTTTCAGAACGGCTAAGTAAACCACCTTTCAGCTTCTGAGCTTCTGCTAGCCGACGGATACAGTTTTCTACAATAACCACTGCACCATCAATAATAATACCGAAGTCCAGTGCCCCTAAACTCATCAGATTTGCACTAATCTTCTGCTCTGCCATTCCCGTCAAGGTAAACAGCATTGACAGTGGAATAACGCAAGCCGTGATCAGCGCAGCACGGAAATTACCTAGAAAGAGAAATAAAATAACAATGACGAGGATTGCACCCTCAATCAAATTTTTCTGAACGGTTTTGATCGCCCGATCAACCAAATGCGTACGGTCATACACAGTCTCAATCACCACACCTTTAGGTAGCGATTGCTGGATCGATTGCACCTTTTCATCAATGGCTTGAGCAACGGTACGGCTATTTTCTCCCATCATCATCATGGCAATACCCAATACAGTTTCTTCACCATTATAGGTTGCAGCCCCTGTTCTTAAGTCATGACCAATTGAGACATTGGCGACATCTGCCACCCGAATCGGATAGCCGTTTTTATTGGCAATACTGATGTTCTGGATATCTTCAATCGTGTTTAAAGTGCCGGGAACACGAACCGTTAGCTGTTGTCCATTTTTCTCAATATAGCCAGCACCACGGTTTTCATTATTCTCTGTTAAGGCAGTTTGTAAATCAGACAAAGGAATTTGCAATTGTTGCAATCGGTTCAGATCAGGGGCAACCACATAGGTTTTATTAAAGCCACCGATACTGTTGATCTCAGCAACGCCTTTTACGCGCTGTAATTGCGGTCTTACAATCCAATCCTGAATTTCACGTAAATCCATCGCCGAATAAGGGGTTCCATCCGGCTTTTTAGCATTTGGTTCGGCTTTAATCACCCATTGATAGATTTCACCTAAACCTGTCGAAATAGGCGACATGTTAGGTTGCACATCTTCAGGCATTTCTCCCATTGCTTCTTGCAAGCGCTGGTTGATAAGCTGTCTGGCCCAGTAAATATCCGTGCCATCTTCAAAAATGATGGTCACTTGCGATAAGCCGTAGCGTGAAATCGAACGGGTTTGTTCCATTTTCGGCATGCCTGACATGGCATTCTCAATGGGATAGGTAATCCGCTGTTCCATTTCCAAAGCCGTAAAGCCATTGGCTGAAGTGTTAATCTGCACCTGAGTATTGGTAATATCCGGTACAGCATCAATCGGTAACTTTTGATAACTATAAATACCAATAGCAATCCAGGCTGCAATAAACAGCATAATCCAAATGGCGTTATGGATAGAAAACTGGATCAGCCGATCAAACAGCCCTTCAGGTTTTACCGATTCGTGGTCTGGAATGTGAGGGCTTTTAGTGCTCATGTGAAGCCTCTCCTTTTTCCATCTCAGATTTCAGTAAGAAACTGCCTTGAGCTGCATATTTTTGTCCCTGATTAAGCCCATTTACCACTTCAATCCACTGGCTATCCCCAGACGATTGCCCTAATTTCACCGGTTGCGGACTGAATTCAACTTTCTGTCCATGCTGAGTGGCGACAAAAACCACATCTTTTCCATCGACATTCTGAACTGCGGACTTAAGTACCCGTAATGCGGTACTTTCACTGCGTTGTTGCAACTGTACGTTTACCATCAAGTTTGGACGTAATTCGGTTGCATTCGATTCAACTTTTGCTCGCACCTGAAGACGGCCTGTTTGAATATCCGCTTCAGTATTTAAAGTCTGAATAACTGCCCTGTAGACCTTTTCCGTTTGCAAGGATTTAAATTCGATCTTTTGATTCGGGGCTAAGCCCATAATTTCAGAATTTGGAACAATAAACTCAAGCCAGAGTTGATCTAACCGGTCTATCGTAAAGAGTTGATCGGCTAACTGAACATTTTCCCCGAGAACCAAATCCTTTTTACTGATCACGCCAGAAATGGGAGCTTTCAAAATATAGCGTCCGTTACTGGCATTCACTGCACCAAATGCACTTAAACGTGATTGGGCCGCTTGAACCTGAATTTGTGCCCGTTTATAGCTGTTATAAGCACGTTGATAGTCCTGTTTTGCTGAAATGCCCTGTGACCAAAGCTGACGCTCACGATCATAGTCTTGTTTCGCCAGTTCAAGGTTGGTTTGTTCAATTTTAAGATTGGCCTGCTGATCAACTAGATCAGGAACAAGCAACGCAGCCAAAGGCTGTCCTTTCTGAACTTTTTGACCGAGTTCTACATAGACATTTTCTACATGACCACTAAAACTCGGTGAGACGTGCGCTTGCTGGTCAGTATTCACATTCAGTTTGGCAGGATAAGAACTTAATTTAACCACCGGGCCTTGATCGACCGCTGATAATTGTATGCCCTGTTCCACCAGTTGCTTGGCAGTCAGGCTCACACCTTCTGCATGCTCTTCGGTTTCACCACCATGTTCTTCTCCCCCTTCTTCCTCGGCATGTTCATCTGATGTTTCAGATTTATTCTTACCCGTTAAGATCAAGAAAATACTGAGGAGTACGGTAGCGCCGATGACCAAACTAATCAGTAGGGGTTGAGAGATTTTTCCGCTCTGTTTTTTTAAGCTGTTTTTAAGATCGAACATGTTAATTTCCCCCACCAATGACAGGCATGGCCTGTATGTCTTGCCATAAATTTTGATTGATTTGTGCAATAGCATCTTTCGACATGACTTCACTTGGGCTAATGCCTAAGCTTAAACTTTCTGCTTCGATGGCCTTTTGCCAGCCCTCCCGTAACAACTGGACTTTACGTAGACGGATGTCTTGTAATTGAAGCGTGGCTTGCTGAACATCGGTTAAAGCAAACTTTCCTGCCAGAAAACCTTGTAAAGTTTTACTTTGAACTTGAGTCGCCAAAGGAATTTGAGTCTCGTCAACGACTTTGAATTGAAGCTCTAAACCCTGCAACTCGGTTAAGATCGTGCCTATTTGCAGCGCATTTTGCTTTAGATAAAAGTCTTTCTGACGCTCTAATAAGTTCATTTTTTCTTGCGCGATTTTTATGCCATTTTGCTGACGATCGAAAATATTGAGCGGTACACTGACTCCAACCACCAGTTGATTTTGTGTTGAGTTATCCAAGGATTGGGTGCGGTTAACGCCCAGGTTTAAAGTAGGATTGGGACGTGACTTTGCTTTCAGCTGATCAACCGTTGCTTGAGACTCTAACACCTGTAAAATCCGATATTTCTCAATGTAGTTATCCGCTAAATATTCTTGAACCTGCCCATGAGTCGATTTTGGCCAAAGCTTTTGCGAAGAGAGGTTTACCTTCAATGACTTATCAGAGGTTCCCCATAAATTTGATAATTGTTGGGTGGCCACTTGGACTTGTAAGTCGGCCTGTCTAAAAAGACGGATATTTTCAGCATGACTTAAACGTGCGCGATTCACATCTACTTGCGCGATACCGCCCGCAGTAAAGCGCTTCTCGATCGCTTTAAGGTTTTCTTCGCTCACCCGAAGTTGTTCATTGACAATGTTTCTTTCAAGTTCGGCAATGGCCAGTTGTGACCATACATATTTCACTGCAAGCTCAATTTGCGCTTGATAAATCTTCTGCTTCAGTGCTGTTTTATCTGTAGAGAGACTGGCTAATTTTTGGTTTGCTCTTCGCTCACCAAAAATATCCAAAGGTTGTGATATACCGATGGCAAGCTCTTTTTCATTATTTGA
>NZ_CP026414.1:0-17598 GCF_002934965.1 Acinetobacter sp. ACNIH2 | reverse complement strand
ATACTTCTGATTTAAAGCTTATCGTGCAATATGCGTAAAACTTAAAAACCAATAAAAACAGGAACTTCAAGTTCCTATTTTTCAGCTTCGTATAACGTGCATTATGTTAATTTTAGAGAAACTATAAAATGCCTGCAAAGTCAGTGGCTATTTAACCTCTACCTTAAATCCTTATTGTTTAATTATTCATAGATTTAATAAGTTCTAATGCTCGAAGCTTATCCACTGGCCCTAATCCACCATCAAAACCTAATTCATTTCCCAGAACTTTACCCGAATATTTATCAACTAATTCAGTGATATCTATCCCCTCCAATTCTAAGAATTTCACAACAGTTTGTAATGCAAACTCTACAAGGTACTTTGGATCGCTACTCATTTTTTTTACCTATAGTGATGATTTATCTATTTTCAAACAAGAAACACTTACTTTACTTGTTAGCAATTGTGATTTAACGAAGAAAGTAGTGTTCATTTTATTAGTGCCCATTTGTTTATATTGAGGCATAGCAGTATTGCATTCTTTTAGTGTTAAAAACTGCATAGAACTTTTTTCTGTCCAGCTTTGGACAACTAGTTTTGATTTGTTCAATAAAGAATACTTTGTAATAACAGCATATGGTTTATATATTAATCTAGGTTTAGTTTCATCAACATTACTTCTTTTAATTTGATCATTTACATCGTTTATTACGAGAATGGATCGGACTACCCGATTTTTGTCTTTTAGTTGTTCCTCAACAGTAATGATTTTCTCAAACCTAAAATTTTCATTAGTATCTTCAGGGAATTTACTTAAACTCTCATTGAAAATATAAGTGTCACCTACTTTCATTACATGACTCTTAGAAAAAATGCTTCGAATGTTTACAGCATTTGGGTCTTTATTTAAAAAGACATATTGATCTTCTAATGATGACTCATCATAGACACGAGGTGATGTAGATAAAGAAACTATATTGCCATCCGCATTATAGTTTTTATACATATCTGCATAGGTTAATTCGCTTATAGATAGAGATGCCAACAACATAAAATAGCCTAGTAACTTCATCAGAATTCGCCAAATCCTTTAAGTTTTAGCTTGGCTTCACCTGATCCTTGTTTGGCAGCAAGCTGATAATAATGTTTAGACTTCTCTTTAGAAAATAAACCGTAATACCCTTTATCATAAGCTTCAGCTAAAGTTAATTGAGCTACGAGAGAACCTGCGTCGGCAGCTGATTTTAGAAGGCTTGCAACTTCTTTTTTATAATATTCTTTGTCAAAGCCAGATTTTAAAAAATGCTGGGTATAAAGTGCAGCTAAATTCCATTTAGCGTGGTTATCATTTAGTTCAACTGATTTTTTATAATAAAAAATAGCCTTATTCAGATTAGCTGGGCTTGCATTATCAATAAAGTAATAATCTCCTAAGGTGCTATAAGCATCTCCACTTCCCAAGAGGCCTGCTTTTTCTAACAATTCTAAGCCCTTCTTCTCATCTTTAGCTAATCCATATTTATTACCATAAAGATATGCATTACCAAGCTTATTTAATGCATTTTTTTCATTTTTAGAAGCCGCATTTTGAATATAACTATAAGCTTTATCAGTATCTTTCTTTACGATATACCCATTTTCATAATAGAACGCTAATTCAGTATAAGCTTCAGGTGCATTAAGTTTAGCTGCCCATTGAAATGCTTTAATTGCATTTTCATCAAGATTTCCATCTGCAGATCTTTTTAACTTTCCATATTTAATAAGGCAGTCTTGATCTTCTAGGGTGTTTATACATGTAGATAAATAACTTAATGCCGTTATTTTATTTCTGTTTTCATAGTAGTCTGCCATATAGAGTAGAGATTCCTTATTATTTAAAGATGCTCCTTTTTTATACCAACTCCAAGCCTCCTGATGATTTTTCTTTAATCCCATACTTCCATCGTAATAGGCTTTTGCAATTTTACTGGCAGCATAGCCAGATCCATTTTCAGAGGCTTTATACAACCAAGATAAGGCTTCTCCTTCTCTACCTGAAAATTCATAAAATTTAGCTACTTCTTCTTGAGAAACTCTGTCACCTGTATTAGCTTTTTCTAATAAATTCTGGTCGATAGAAACTGAATGGGTGAAGGAGCTAATAGTAGAAAATAAAATAAAAAATATAGTTTTATTCATAACAATCAGTAATTTATTTAAATTATTTAAGTTATATCACAATTCTATAATACTTATTATTAGAATCTGACTTTTATAAGACTAATAGACACTCTTCAGTTAAATAAAATGGCTACTTAACATAAAATCTCTTATGCGAAATTTGAATTGTAAGTCCCAGTTAGCTTCAATCTTGGCTTACTTTACATTTTTTAATTTTAAAAGTTCCACGACTCGCTACTCGTTGAGCAAGTTCAGGATTACGCCCAGATAGGTGTTTAATCACAATTGGGGTTCGATTCGGCATTTTACTCACTAAGCTATTATTTTCGACATACAGCACTGTTCCCTGTTGAACTGCGGCAATAAAGCACTCTTGGAGTACACGAGCTGCTCTGCTAGCAATATCTGATTCATTGTCATCTTCATCAATTAGATCTACTGTTGACATAGTGCCGTACTCCCAATTAGCTGATATATGAATCATATTACAAGTCGGGTAGACAGGATAAAGAACTAGAGACCTTTCTACATATAATGCTCTGATCGACCACACAATAGCTTCTTTTCAAATCAAGGTAGGTATTATGTGTGATCTGAATTTTATATTTAATTTCAATTACTTACAAATGTTAATGTTTGAATTTTATTTTTACAATCTAAATACAATAATATTTAAAATCAAACACTTATATTTTATAAAAAATTTAAAGCTTAGCAACACACATCATAGCTACCTAATTTGACTTAATCAGGTAGCTATGATGTGTGTTGGTATTAACCATCTTATTTAATTTCAGTACTTTACTAACAATTTAACTATCTATAATTTTGATAATTTTTTATAAAGCCAGCAATCATCCGACACAAAATTTCTACCCATTTTTAATTCTGGATATTTAAAATCTGTAGAGAGTTCGTCATTCAAAAATTTAGCTGCCAGAGAACCAAATGAATCATATAATTTTTCAGAAATTAGAAAAAATGAATAGGCACTGCAATACTTGTGCTAAATCTTATGCACTTTTGACTTTGTTGACTCTAATCACTTTTTTTATCTATTTTTTTAATCATTTCACATTAGAAATTCTCTTTACAGACCCCAATGCCCTATTACCGGTGATCAAAATGGAAGCGTTGGCACTTGGGATAATGCACATTGTTTACTGCTTCTTTTTCAAATATGTCGATAAAAAACTTCAAATATTCGGCTTAGATTCAAATAATCTGAATGAATACATCCAGCGGAATCAGGCATTTTTCCAAAAATATTAAGGTATGGCTTCTCCAGTGGAACTCATGTCTTGTAATACATCAAAGACAAGTCTTTCAATGCCTGAGCGTGCTTTATCGCTGTCCGGATCTAGCCAGGACAGCGAAGGAAATTCGGCACAAAGGCCAACAAATTCTCGATCTTCGGCGGACCAGTTCACGCTAAATGAGTAACGGGCTTCAATCTTAAAATCGAAAAAAGCTTTCATATATTTTGCTGGGTGTTTGGCCTCACTCCTCAAGTCGTCAATTTCTTGGCGGCTGAGATAATCATCATCATCAGGATATTTCGGCATAGTTCACCTTCAGTCTTTAGTTTTTTGCTTATTCTGTTTGTTCAAATAGATCTGATCTGCATTTCTACAAGCCAGTTCAAACTGTTTAATGCTCATTGCCTTTTTCTTGGTAAATCGAACATAGTGCAGATGATCCGTGAAATACTTCTTGTTCAGCTTCTTATGATCAGGCTGTATCTGATTCAATATCTTTCGCACTCGGGCCTGTATTGAACCAATTTGAAATCGAGTTCCATGAAAATTCCCATGCGCCATCAAGCGTGCGCTAGCTTCTGCAAATTTCTCTATACTTTCTGGCGTAGTCTGGATCTTGTTTAATCTCTTTTCAAACTCACGTTTAGATCCATCTAAGAACTCCTGTGACAGATACCAGGTGAATCTGATCTTTTTTTGAGAATGCCGCTGAAAAAACTCCAGATGCTTTTTACGAACGCCACGTAATGCAGCGGTCAGCGCTTTCAACCGCTCGTTATAACTGACTTCAGGATCAAACTGAATCCCAAATCTTCGCAACAGGAATTCACTCACTGATGCCTGATTCCAATGCGTATGTTCATTCTCTAAAAAAGCAAATCCGAAAATCCGCTGAATACTTTCAAAACGTTTTTCTTCAAAGGCATTAAAAGGCTGAAACAGGCGGTAAACGTGCTTCCGGTTGCTATCAATGGTTTTCATCTGCTTCGCGTGCACATTAAAAATCACGCCAAAGCGTTCCGGATGATAATAGATCCGAGAAAACTGCGGTTTAAGATCCATAAAATCGATGTACTGTCCCAGTACATAATCCCCATAACGCAGCAGTTTTTCTTTTCTAGTCGTCAAAATACTATTCAACTTTTGCTTGCGTAGCATACTCGAATTCTGAGCCAGTATTTCTTGTAGCGTCAGCTTACTTCTTCGTGCTTCACGATAACCGGTGCTGAATAACCAGAACTGGAACACCTCACTTTTTGCCGGATCATAATTGATCACAAGACTCCACACTGGCTCCCCGTAGTCTGATTTTTTCTTACGCGCTTGCTCACCGATATCCAGACCATATTCCAAAATTAGCTTCGGAATCAGGTTTTGAAACTTCGAAAAAGGCACAACATCAGAAAACCAGAACTTTGCTTTTCCATTGGAAACGCATTGCATGATACTGAGCAGGCAGTCATTTTTTGTTGTTGTGTAGTAGATCATAAATCAACCAAAACCTGCGTTTTTTGCGGAAAGCATAAAAGTCTATCTTTTATTTTAAAGAATCACAAAACCATTTTTCACTAAAAATGGTTTTTTTTTAAGCGAAGATGGGTTTTCTGTAAATAAGAGTTCCTGTGGACCCGAGCAAACAGTTGTTTTTAGGTTTTTTGTGGCTTATTCTGTGCCTGCCAAATATGAATTTTTTGGGATCGATGTGATTCGTATCTGTCCCGAATTTTTCTAGACCCTTGTCATTGCGGTTTTATGTGTATACGTCAGCCAACGTATACTAAAACTCGCAAAGCTGCGTGCGTGAGAAATCTAGCTGGCGCGGCTATGACGGGCACTAGGTGGTGAAATTCCGCTTATTGACCCAATCCTGACTGCATATAAACGCAGGTCTGCTTTTAAGCTCACCAGTCGTAAATATGTAATCTATGTAATAGTTGGGCGACATAGAAACGGGAATCTAGGCGACTAGATCAAACCCTGTCTAATGGAGAGTGTGAGTAACTTCAAGGATTGATAGTTGCGTTAACAACACCTATTTCATGCTTCAATTTTTACGAAGGGCATGATGTATGGCGCACAGGTGGGCTGCTGAGAATATCGCGAGGTATTAGGGAGTTGAGGAGAAATCTGGAAACTTCGGTACTCAAGGATTAACTTGAATGACTTGTCGAGATGACATTTCAGGTTAGTTGGTGAGATCGCTGGATAGCTCAAGCCTGTAACGGTGACACGTAGAACGTTATGTCACTCAGAAATTAAGACTGCATTGATTAAGTTCATTGCGGTCTTTTTTATTTTTTAGTGATTTAAACATAGCGAAGATGTTGCTTTGCGTAGGTCAAGTGCTTTACCCACAATGAAGTCGAATAACGGTGAATAATACGGGTTTTTGGAACTCTTACCGTAGAACAACGGAATCGCTGTTATTTTGTGGAGTGGATAAGCGTACTGATCGTTTATTAATACTGGTTTACTTTTATTAATGAACAAAGACCATTATGACTAATATGGGAATCTCTCAAGTCGATCATTATACAAGGTGGCTCCTTGATATAGACTTTTGAAGCGAAAACCTGCCTTGAGTGGGGAATAAGTTTTGATTAATGAGAGAGGGAGAATTGTTGAGTAGATTCTGTATCGAACCTTGATACAGATCCAGTCACTTCGAGCGAATAAAAACGTAAGCGGTGATGAAGCGAAAGACAATGCGGGAAATATTTAAAACCACTGACAAGGGTTTTTAAAGTGAGGTGTGGCAGCCTCGGTATCTATGAAATGGTACGAACTTTTTTGGCGTGGAAGAAAATCAAAATGATTATTTCAATTATTAACGTGGCTGTTAGTAGTTGTGATATTTGATGATTATTCAGTAAGAAGCATGAACGGTGGCTCCGTTGTTGGTTCACGCCAACCAAATATCTTAGTTATTAATCCAAACTTTAAAGTTGAATTAATCGCTACTAGCTATTTTTTTTAGCGGTGACGTTATGAAGCAGTCAAGTTGTTTTACTAGCGGAATAGTGTTTTAGCGGTGATGTATTCTTTCCTGAATTTTCATCTAGCGGTCCAAATGTGACTTAGCGGTGACGATTGAATTTGATGGTTGAATATTAGCGGACCTGTACTTAGCGGTGATGGAAAACATCTTGCTTCGTAACTAGCGGAAAAGTGGTATTAGAAAGTCGTAGTTGTGGAACTAAAACACAACCGAAGTTTGTCTTAAACTTAGTGGTGATGACAGTCGGGCATAAGCTGTCTGAACGGTTTGAGATTCGCTTCCTTTGCTATGCAAAGAGAATGTCACAAGTTGATAACTGTGAAAACGTACCAATACGTTCTATTGGCGTTAGGCGGTAACGTGAAACTCCAACATAAGCCCTGTTCCAAGTTTATTGGACAGGGCTTTCCTATTTTGCTCTCATTTGCTCTATAAGCAACTTTAATAACAACAAGTACGTAAGATTAAAAAAATAGTTAATCGAGCTAAAAACCCCTATTTTTTGCGTTTAAACAATATATTCAAATTATCTAAACAAATTACACCTAATCTACTAAATGCTCTCACTCTCTCAAGTCCCCCACATCCCTCGCTTTGCTCGGGCTGATGGTGAACGTTGAGAGAGTTTCGGCAATACTCACCCTAAGAGAGGCCATTAAAAAATGACTTATCCCTTAAGTATTGCCGATTAACCTGATTGGGCTGACGGAGCCACGCATCGGTCGTATCCGCACATAGTTTTGCTGACTATGCAGACAAGGACTAAAAGTTTTGCACCTCTCTCCACGCGCTCCCTGTCGTTACACGGCTATATCTCTGCGAGGGTTTCCCCAACATGCAACTTAACAGTCCTATGCAACTACTCCCAACGCTCCGCTTATGTGAAGTTCCCCTGTAGCGGTTTAGCCTTTCGACTATAGCCACATAACGCCAGTGACACTTATTCCTACCACACGTTATGCGTGTCCACCGTAAAACGGACACACAGAAGCTGACAAAGCCCGAACAAAAACATTTTGTTGCTTAATTGATGAACGATAACATGGTGATTAACGAAGATTTTTCATTTTAGCGCTTGTATTTTTTTCATAGTTTTCTAAAATAGAAAGTGGTACAAGGCCTTTGGTGAAATCATAACGGTCGTCAAACCTTATGATCTTCGTTAGTGGATGTCTCACCATCAACTAACTGCGTACCCATAGATTAAACAAAAGTGGTGTAAAGATTCAAGTCTTTGCGCCACTTTTTTTTATTTATTTTCAAGCATATACCGCAGACTAGCAATACTATTATTTTTAATAAATATTTGTCTCGACTAGCTTAAAAAGATCTCGTTTACACCTATTTTTATTAAAAATAAAATGATTGAAGGTCTTAAAAGTTAAAGAAGGATCAACCACCAAAAAGCCGTTTAAAGAACCCTTTCTTCTCTTCTATTTGTGGTTCATTTTGAGGTGTTTCTACCTGTTCCTTAGGCTGTTTTTCCTGTTCATCAAAACTGTTTCCACCTGTTTCGGGTACTGTTTCCACTGTTTCTACACTGGATAAGTTTCCCTTGTATGTAATCATCAGCTTATAGTCATCGAAATCTTTTCTAACACTTGATATCTCTTGCTTTAGGAACTCTTTGTCCTGTTTTAATTCTTTAACTTGCTCGCGTAATTCTCTCAGTAAATCCTCGTTGTTTCCGCTGTTTCCAGAAACAGGTTGGGTACTGTTTTCGGAAACAGGGTGAGAAACAGATTTTTTCGATGAACCAAACACTCGAATCATGTCCTGGGCATCAATAACTTGTACACCATCATGATTTTTTTGTGGTGTTAGATCACCACGTTTAATCGCTTTATAAATTGTGGTGCGTCCCACCTTGAACTGTTTTGATGCTTCAACAATAGTAAGTAAGGACATATCTTTTTCCTAAGATTTTAATTCTTAAAATAGTTCGCTATGCGTTCCTGCACGAACAAAAACAATCATATCGAACTTAGAAAGCGACTCAATACGATAGACCAGTAGAAAATCTCCACCGACGTGTAATTCACGGCAGTTTTTCCATTGGTTTCCATTTAAGGCATGATCAAGCCATTCTGCCCCTAAAGGCTCATCATTAGCGATTAAAAGCATCATGACTTCCTTCAACTTCCCCATGTCGTAGCGACCACTGCGAGAAAGCCGTTGCCAATCTGCTAGAAACTCTTTGGTGTAATCCGATGATCTTGGTAAAACGGCACGTTTCGATTTAGCTGTTTTTTTCGAGGTCATTGAACAAGTCTTCTACATTATCAAAACGGGCTTTTTTTGCTTGGATTAGTTCATCTGCTTCATTCAGGGCTGAAACGGTCTTGGCGTTAGGTACACGGACATCAAACGGTATTGCTTGTTCTGCCACTACACGAGTTAAAAAGATCCGTACAGCATCAGAAACAGACATACCCATTGATTTTAAGGCCTGTTGTGCTTGAAGCTTAGTATCATCATCAATTCGAACGTGCAGCATTGAGGTTTGAGAAGTCATATCTTCACCTTAATGTTATGTAACTCAATTGAGATACATAATAGCATATTTTTAATTTTATAAAGCTACCGTATTAAGCTTTTATTTGTAAAATCTGCTAATCAAACTCGTGGAACATTGATCAAATAGTAAGCGTGGAACATGAATAATCCATAAAAAAGCCCAATCGGGTGTGACTGGGCTTTCAACATCAGCATAAAACTATGATTTATATGAAATAAAAATTTGCATTTCGTATAAGGTGTATTATGTTAATTTTAGAAATTCTTAATTTCCATCTATCCAAACTTGCTTGATCCAATCTGCTAAATCTTCCCACTGCTCATCGCTATATCCATCTGCTGTCCAATATCTAATTTTATGATTAGGAGATAGGCAATAATAACTACCATTATCTTCACAAATAGGTAGCCAATCTTCTGGCAGACCTTGCTCCCTAGCATCATTTAATATCTGAGATAGCCCTCGATAGCATTCTTTCTCATCTGTAAGAGACGCTAATTCAATTGTTCCATAAAAGATATTGCTAATCTCTTTCAAAACTTTTTTATAATCTTTTGGAAAAATAAAACCTATTTTTCGTTCATAAGCAGATATGAAAATATCATCAGGTAGTTCTATGTTTAGACGACTATTCCCAGATAGTTCTTTTAATTCTTGAATAATGTTATCAAGCTTATTTTGCATATACATTCTGCTCTATCGCATTAAAGTTCTTACTACAATTTAACATAATGGCTGTTATGCGAAACGAGATCTACCAGCTCTCGTTTTTTGTTATGGAAACTGCTAAAATTCAAATACGCCATTGACGTATAAAGAGTCCATGTTATTTATTGAAACCAGCATCTTTACCAAGCAAATTAAAGACCTTGTATCTGATGAGGAATATCGTCAACTTCAGCAAGATCTTTTGGTACAGCCTGATAGAGGTGACCTAATCAAGAATGGCGGTGGTATTCGCAAAGTACGTTGTGCTCAAGGTAACAAAGGGAAAAGTGGTGGGATACGGGTGATTTATTATTGGGTCACCGAGGATGATCAGATCTTTTTCTTAGTGGCTTATCCAAAATCAGTAAAAGATAATTTAACAGATAAGGAAACCGCCATTCTGCACCAACTCGTGAAGGAGCAATTTCATGGATAACAACTTATTTGATGACTTGGTTGCTTCAATCAAAGAAGCTGGAGCTATCAAACGTAAAGAAGTTAAAGCAAGCCGAGTTACAGAACTCGAATTGCCTGATATTAAAGAAGTACGTGAAAAAACTGGCTTGAGCCAAAATGAATTTGCTGCACGTCTACATATTAGCCCCCGTACCCTGCAAAATTGGGAACAGGGACGACGCTATCCAACTGGACCAGCAGCTACATTGATTCGAATTTTAGATGCTCACCCAAGCCTTATTTGAAAAAATTACTTAAAAAATGGGAGCTTAAGGCTCCCATTTTTATTTCGTATAAGGTGTATTATGTTAATTTTAGAAAATCTTCACTACTATTATTTTAAAATAAGCCTTATATCCAAGCATAAAACAAGGTTGTCTAGACTTCTTTTAACAGTAAAGTTATCATAAAACTGAATTTTATTTTTTAGGTAAGTTTATGCATTCTATCCGCATTCGTTAAGACACAACTATTTGCATAGTGACACTATTTTATAATGGTGGGCTTTTGTTGTGTCTTTAAGAATATATGCGGATATATAAAGTAAAAGTATGCTTAATTTATAAGTATGCTTTTAGTGCATAGTTTCCAGTTATAACTTAATTGACTAGCTATTTGTCCACCCTGTGGATGAATAGCTTTTTTTTTGGGAGGACACTGTGATGCTAGCTTTTGTTTTCACCTAAATCCTGTTTGCTGCATAAAAAATTTCAAGAGCTAAACAGGAGTAAATAAAAATGAGTTTAATTATTAAAGCGAGAAACATACGCTTGGATTATGCTGGGCGTGATGTTTTGGATATTGATGAATTGGAAATTCACTCTTATGACCGTATTGGTCTTGTGGGTGATAACGGAGCAGGAAAGAGTAGTTTACTCAAAGTACTTAATGGCGAAATTGTTTTAGCCGAAGCGACATTACAGCGTTTTGGTGATTTTGCACATATCAGCCAACTGGGCGGAATCGAAATAGAAACGGTCGAAGACCGGGCAATGTTATCTCGCCTTGGTGTTTCCAATGTACAAAACGACACAATGAGTGGCGGAGAGGAAACTCGTGCAAAAATTGCTGCCGCATTTTCCCAACAAGTACATGGCATTCTAGCGGATGAACCAACCAGCCACCTTGATCTCAATGGAATAGATCTACTTATTGGTCAACTTAAAGCATTTGATGGAGCATTACTTGTTATCAGTCATGACCGATATTTTCTTGATATGGTTGTAGACAAGATATGGGAGTTAAAAGACGGTAAAATTACGGAATATTGGGGTGGTTACTCGGATTACTTGCGTCAAAAAGAAGAAGAGCGACAACACCAAGCCGTAGAATATGAGCTGATGATGAAGGAACGGGAGCGATTAGAATCTGCTGTGCAAGAAAAACGCCAGCAAGCTAATCGATTAGACAATAAGAAAAAAGGAGAAAAATCCAAAAACTCTACCGAAAGTGCTGGACGACTTGGGCATGCAAAAATGACTGGCACCAAGCAAAGAAAACTGTATCAGGCAGCTAAGAGTATGGAAAAGCGTTTGGCTGCATTAGAAGATATTCAAGCACCAGAGCATTTGCGTTCTATTCGTTTTCGTCAAAGTTCAGCCCTAGAACTGCACAATAAGTTCCCGATTACGGCAGATGGTCTGAGCTTAAAATTTGGTAGCCGTACTATCTTTGATGACGCTAACTTTATAATACCGCTTGGCGCTAAAGTCGCTATAACTGGATCGAATGGAACAGGGAAAACGTCCTTGTTAAAAATGATATCAGAACGTGCTGATGGATTAACCATATCTCCAAAAGCTGAAATTGGCTACTTTACACAAACAGGATATAAATTTAACACGCATAAATCTGTGCTCTCCTTTATGCAGGAAGAGTGCGAGTACACAGTTGCGGAAATTCGTGCAGTATTGGCTTCAATGGGGATCGGAGCGAATGATATTCAAAAAAACTTATCCGACTTATCGGGAGGTGAAATCATCAAACTGCTTTTATCCAAAATGCTTTTAGGAAAATATAATATTTTGCTTATGGATGAACCAGGAAACTATCTTGACCTAAAAAGTATTGCCGCATTAGAAACAATGATGAAGTCCTATGCAGGAACTATTATCTTCGTATCTCATGACAAGCAATTGGTCGATAATATTGCTGACATTATCTACGAGATCAAAGACCACAAAATCATCAAGACTTTTGAGAGAGATTGTTAATGATAGCCAATCTAATCCGAACATTAATTATTGAACTCTTTAAAGGAAATTAAAAATGACAATTCAAGATATTCAATCACTTGCTGAAGCACACGGCTTGTTGCTTACGGACAAAATGAATTTCAATGAAATGGGCATTGATTTTAAGGTCGTTTTTGCTCTTGATACAAAGGGGCAACAATGGTTGCTGCGTATTCCTCGTCGTGATGGCATGAGGGAACAAATCAAGAAAGAAAAACGCATTTTAGAATTGGTAAAAAAACATCTTTCTGTAGAGGTTCCTGATTGGAGAATTTCATCTACAGAATTAGTGGCTTATCCCATACTTAAAGATAATCCTGTTTTAAATTTGGATGCTGAAACCTATGAAATAATTTGGAATATGGACAAAGATAGCCCGAAATACATAACATCTTTGGCAAAAACCTTATTTGAAATCCATAGTATTCCTGAAAAAGAAGTTCGGGAAAATGATTTGAAAATTATGAAACCTTCAGATTTAAGACCTGAAATAGCAAACAATTTGCAGTTAGTAAAATCTGAAATTGGTATAAGTGAGCAATTGGAAACCCGCTACAGAAAATGGTTGGATAATGATGTTCTATGGGCAGATTTCACCCAATTTATACATGGCGATTTATATGCTGGGCATGTACTAGCTTCAAAGGATGGAGCTGTTTCAGGCGTTATTGATTGGTCAACAGCCCATATAGATGACCCAGCGATTGATTTTGCTGGGCATGTAACTTTGTTTGGAGAAGAAAGCCTCAAAACTCTAATCATCGAGTATGAAAAACTAGGGGGTAAAGTTTGGAATAAACTATATGAACAGACTTTAGAAAGAGCAGCGGCCTCTCCTTTGATGTATGGTTTATTTGCCTTAGAAACTCAAAATGAAAGCCTTATCGTTGGAGCAAAAGCTCAGTTGGGAGTTATATAATTTAAAAATATGATTGCTGAGAACTGCCTTGTTTTGAAACTTGGTTGGCTTTAATTAGTTTTTAGTATTCTTTATAGAAAATGCCTCGATCAAGGGGCATTTCTAACAATCATTTAACATAAAATTTCTTATGTGAAGTAACCTGAATGCAGCGGTGCCCCATTGGGGGCGCGTTGAGATAAGCCTCTTTTAGATAACTTTAGCAACTCGATAGACAGTTGCAACTCCACAATTCACTGCTTTGGCAATTTCTTCCTTAGTCATATTGCCAACTACTAGCAATTCTTTTATTCGTTTATGTTTAGCCTCATTTGCCTTCTTGCCTGTTGGTTTGTAACCCGAACGTGCCAGGCCCTGCTTAATACGTTCTATACGTTTCTCATTGTCTAGGCGGGCCATTGTTGCCAGAAGATCAATCAACATATTGTTGATGAGTTCCAAGATTGAATGAGTAATGCTGTCACTGGTTTGAATCATTTGGTAGGTAGTAGGAAGATCTGCTACGACTAAACGAAGTCCCTTCTCCTGGATCCTGCGCTTCAGCTCTTGAAAATCTCGTTGGGTTAGGCGTGATAAGCGGTCAATACTTTCAACTAACAATGTGTCACCTTGATTTGCTTCTGACAGTAGCTTATTCAATTCAGGTCGGTCTAACTTCGTACCACTATAGTTTTCCACGTACACAATGGTTTCACCCAAATTCAAGTTTTGGTTTAGATCCTGAAGAATCTGCAAAGCCCTTTCTGCATCTTGATCTTTAGTTGAAGCTCGTAGATAAATACGTGTATTCATTTCTATCATTTAATCTTAATTCTATTAGATTAATGATAATACTATCATTTAATTATTGCATTAAGTCTAATGATAGATATTGTATGCGATTTGGCTCGCTATCATTCAGGTATAGTCTTTTGATAAAAAAAGCATGACTAAAAGCCATGCCTTGGGAATTCGTATAACGTGTATTATGTTAATTTTAGATAAACTATAGAATCCATTAGTTTTTAAACCAATAAATTAAATATTTTATGGAACTCCAGAATATTTATTCAGGCGATACTTAAGCAATAAGGGTAGGGTGATTACATAAAGTATTGCAGCTAATGCCCATACCATTCCAGGAGCTGATGCCTGAGTCATAAAATAGAGGCTAGTAACTAATACAGGACCAATTATAGCCCCCAGACTATTAAAACTGCTTAATAGCCCTTGTAATTCACCTTGTCTTTCATCACTAATACCTCTGGACATCATTGCTTGCAAAGCAGGAACGGCTACTCCACCAAGGGCAAACAATGGTAACAACGCAAAAGGCACCCATTCTTCAACAGCAATAGATAAAAGAAGTAAACCAATTGCATCGCAAGCTATTCCACATAACAACGTATTTTTCTCTCCAAACCTCTTTACCATAGGGGCGATAGCAAAAGCCTGTGCAATAGAATGGCATATTCCATAACTAGCAAGGGAAACACCTGCAATAAATATACTCCAGCCATAACGATCCTGCCCATAGATAACCCATAAAGTTGCGGGGACTTGTGAAACCAATGTGATAATTAAAAAGATACCAAGCAATGGAGCCATATTAGGTTGAGTGATCAAATAGGATAATTTCTTTAATATTGATTGCTCCTGAACCTTCTCAGTCATTTTATTGCTGTGTTTTGATTCTTTTAATAAGACTGCTGTCATTATTAAATTAATCCCATTCATAAAAGCAGCAGCAAAGAACGGTGCATGTAAGTTCCATTCACCCAAAACTCCACCTATTACCGGACCCGCTATAAACCCAATACCAAAGACAGCTCCAAGGAGACCAAACCTTTTTGCACGCTCATGGGCTGGAGTAATATCTGAAACATAAGCTGTTGCAACAGCCATGTTGGCACCTGTAATTCCCGCAAAAATACGACCAATATATAGCCACAATAGAGAAGGAGCAGCAGCCATTAGGAGATAATCAGCCGTTGCACCAGCAATTGAAATAATTAATACAGGTCGACGTCCAAATCGGTCACTCAACGCTCCAAGGATAGGTGCAAAAATGAACTGCATCAGAGCATACACAGCTAATAAAGCACCATAGTGAACACCGCCTGCTTCAGCTCCAGCCAATGACCGTAATAATTCAGGCAAGATCGGCATAATTAAACCAATCCCAACAGCATCCAGAAATATAGTGATTAAAATCACGCTCAATGATTTCTTCACAAATGCCTTCTCTAGCAATGATAGAATTAATATTCTCTCACACACTCCCTATCAGTGATAGATTTATGAGTAAAAAAGATATTGCACCTCAACGTCTGACACGTGAAATAGTCCTGCGTACCGCATTGGATATGTTGAATGAAGAAGGCATAGATTCAATAACCACACGCAAGCTAGCTCAACGATTGGGTATTAAATCTCCAACTCTATATTGGCATTTCAAGAATAAATCCTTGTTAATGGAAGCAATGGCGGAAACCATTATAAATGAACACCATTTAGTTTCTTTACCCATCGATGGGATGACATGGCAAGATTGGTTGCTCGCTAATTCTGTAAGCTTTCGTCGAGCACTACTAGCTTACCGTGATGGTGCTCGTCTACATGCAAGAACTAGCCCCAGTCAAGGACATTTCAACACGATTGAGGCCCAAGTTGCGCTGTTATCTCATGCTGGGTTTTCTCCTGTTGAAGCAGTTGCATTACTTATGACATTAGGAAGGTTTATTGTTGGGTGGGTCCTTGAGGAGCAGCAAGAAGAAATAAGATCAGACCCACCATTCGAAGCCGATCCAACTATATATCCACTCATGCTCCAAGGAGTGAATACCTTACAAAATATGAATGCGGATGACATTTTTGAAAATGGGATTCGTATGGTGATTATCGGTGCTGAAAGACAACTTGATATTAAAATGCAAACTTAACTCTATACTGCTTTAAGCAACTGTTCTATTTAGTAATAAAGCTTTTATCCTTAATTATTTAACATAATAGAGCTTATACGAAATGCTTTTTAAAATATCCTTGTTTTTCATATAGTTAAAAATTTTTCATCCCCCTAAAAAACCACAAAAAACCGACTGGGAAACAAGTCGGTTTCTTTTTAAGCAAAACTGTAACTTTTAGCCAATAAAATTGATCAAAAAACATTCGTTTTTACATTTTTTCCTGATTTCTCAAGGGTCACAGTTCAGAAATAATCCCCAATTTCTGCGGACAACTCTTGGGATAAAACAGGCCAACTTTGTAAGCTAAAACTTACACAGATTTAAGGTTTTTGCGGATTGGTAATCAAAGGCATTAGCCCTATGATGAATACATAAGGGAACTGGATGTTTCCAGAAAACAAGAATAAGAAAATAGCGCAAGGAATGGGCAGCACGAGATCAGTAAGATTAGCAACCCGATATGAAAAAGCCCGACAGGATGTCGGGCTTTTTTATTATCTAAATTTAATTTAGGTTTATTTTTACTTGTTTATTCTCAATAATCTCACTTTGTATGGTCTTAGATATATAAGTGCAAATAAATTTAAATTAGCACGTGTTTATTTAGCGAAATTGAATATAAATTACTTAGGTTTTTAAGAAATAACTAAGATTTAAGAATGATTTTATTTGACAAAAATAATAAGTGAATAATAATCCATACTATCTAATTTTCAGATAATTTCACATGATAGATATAAACAAAAAAATTTTAAAAAAAATTATATCTATATGTATTTTAACAATTTTCAATATCGGATGCGTTTCATTAGAATCCCAATCAGTAAGTCTAAAAACACAAGATAAAAAAATAACCAGTGAAACTGTACTCTTAGAAGAAAAGGATTCTATAAATCAGCTTTTGCAAAAAGTACCAGAGCCGCTAGAAGTAAAGATTATAGGGTATGTAAATAGAGACCTTCTGCAGATTTTTTCTTCCCCAAACCGATCAGTAGTAGTTAATCATGTAACTAGGGGAACTAGAGTATTAATTTTTGATACATCAGGGAACCTAGCCAATATTTCAGCAGATATTGAATATCCTTATTGGGTAGATTTAGCAGGGATATGTTTCACGGAAAATTGTTGGAAGCAAGAAAATACACCCACAGTAAAATCATCAGTAAATACACGTAAGACTTCTCCCAGCCTAATTACGCAACCTAAATCCTCTACTCAACATAACAGAATCAGTTCAAACCAAGGAAAAGGCTATACAAACGTAGATGGAAAGTACGTTCCAAGTCCTCGGAAAGCAAATAAGCAACCTTCTAATGCAACAGCGAAGTGTAGAGATGGGACTTGGTCTTTTAGCTTGAATAGGAGAGGTACTTGTTCTGGCCATGGTGGAGTAGATAACTGGCTTTAGAACTTAGA
>NZ_CP026415.1:0-118501 GCF_002934965.1 Acinetobacter sp. ACNIH2 | reverse complement strand
TTCAAGACATTAAGCGCTATGACCTGGTTTCGATAATTAGAAAAATAGAGTCACGTCAAGTCAAAGAGCCCGTCAAAAAAGCTTGTAGTTATTTGAACCAAATTTATGATTATGCTGTCGCCATGGGTTATTGCGAATTCAATATCGCGCATGGTTTAAATAAAATTGCTGTTAATAATAAAATCAAAAAAAACTATCCTTATTTAAAAGAGGAAGATATCTCAGATTTTATTTATAAATTACAAAAGTTGGATGCGCATCCCATCATTAAAAAAGCACTCATGTTTAAATTACATACGGGGGTACGAGGAGCAGAATTGTTACTGGCTGAACCCCATCATTTTGATTTAAAAGATAAAATATGGAGGATTCCAGCCCTACATATTAAACAGTTTCGACGTAAAGTGATCTTAGGGCATGAAATTCCAGATTTTTTAGTTCCACTTTCTGATCAGGCTTTAGAGATTTTAAAAGATGCAATGCAATGGTCATTGGGTGAAAAATTCATTTTTGCTAGTCCGCGAAAGCAGAATCACCCGATTCATTTTAATACATTAAATATGGCTATACGTAAGATGGGGTATAGCAAACATCAACTTTCCTCCCATGGATTACGTTCTACCTTCAGTACTATTTTGAATGACTCCGGTTTGTTCCAAGATAATTGGATTGAGGCACAACTTTCACATATTGATAAGAATCGTACCCGTGCCAGCTATAATCACGCTGACTATTTAGCTCAACGGACTGAAATGATGCAGTGGTGGGGTGATTATTTAAGTACTACTAAGTGAAAATCGTACTTTTATACATAAACTTAAAACATTATGGGGTGTCAAATGGATAGTAAACAATATACTTACCGTGTTATATGGTCAGCAGAAGATAATGAGTATGTTGGGTTGTGTGCTGAGTTTCCATCATTGTCTTGGCTTGATGCGGATCAGTCTAAAGCATTCTCAGGAATAGAGGAGCTCGTTGCTGATGTTGTCGCTGATATGGTTAGCAATAATGAAAAAGTTCCTACACCACTCTCCGGAAAAATATAGTGGTCAGTTTATTGTCATTGTTCTCAGTGGTTTAACAAAAACTAGCCCTCGAAGCCGCAGAACGTAGTGTGGACATGAATCGTTTAGTATCAGTAAAAAGAGCTATGTAATTTTAGTCTGTACTAATGTCTAGTAGGAGTGAGTGATAGAGCAGGAACAAGAATTTATGCTTCATATATTCTGTAAATCGTATGAATTAATAGGTATTTTTAAAGAAAGTTTCTTTGATTTAGTGCTTTTTATTTAAAAAATTAATTTTTAAATACAACTTAGGCTAATTGATAAACACTATCTGGAAAGATTAAAAGAAAATATTTTTTAATTTCTGCTAATTCATTTAAGGCAGGTTCCCTTTCAAGCAGTTGAAATGTCCAAATAAGTACAGCCTGATGATTATCATAGCAAGTATTTACTCCAAGAAAATTAGCCATTCCATAACTTCTATTGATGTTCATTTCTTTAATTAATTGATTTCCTAAGTCACGAGCTTGCTGGCTGATCAATAACTCATTTGTTAACACGGCGGTCATCTCCACAAAATAATCTAATGCAGGTTCAATCCTTATACTTAAAAAGTTATAATTTAGTTGAAATGGATAAAATATACTTTCTATAAGTTTTAATAACCTGCTGTAGGTTAATTTTAGCAAAGTATTACTCAGGCAACAACTTTAAATAACCCGCAGCAAGTTATTTTTTGTAAATTAATTTAAATATGATTACTTGTAAGTTATCTAGCCTCATGGGCGATAGAAAAATTTTAAAATTAAGTGAAGTGGTGCATGCAACAGGTATCAATCGCAATACGCTCACAAGTATGTATTATGACCGTGCTGTACGTATTGAATTACCAGTCGCCGATAAGTTGTGTAAGTACTTTAACTGTACGATGAATGATTTGTTTGAGTTTAAGGAAGAAGTTGAAGAAAAGGATTAACTAATACTTCGTTTGATAAGTTTTCCCTACAGGTCTAATACTGAATTTTATAAAGCTTCATCGAAAACATATATTTACTTTATTATTTATATAAAGGAATCAATCGAATGATAGAGGTATTTTTCTTATAACTTAGTTAAGAAGAGGGGCTAATGACCCACAATAGCGGTAACTATTGTGGGTTTGTTCCATGTAATGCAAATTGCCGTACAAGGAATTTAAAATGACTTCACTCCTCATCTTACGTTGCCCTTGTACTTATTGCAAGATTTTGAGTCTTTTTACAGGATTTTTCATTACACCATTTAAATTACTTCTTTTTATCATGTCGATAATGTTGGGTGCCAAGGCCTGTCGCCATAACATTTGAAATTGAAAGTTCTATAGATGTCCGCAATCCATCGAATAATTGAACCTCATTTGATGCACGAAGATAGTCCAATATATTTTCGCTCAAGGACTCTATGATTGCTTTGGGATTTCTAATTCTAAATTGATCACTTTCAGCCAATTTAATGAGATGTGACAGGTCTGGAAATGCTTTACTACCCGCCAGTTTGAGTGCAATTTTATGATCAATGGATTCATAAATGAGTGTATGCGTAATATCGAAAGGTGGCGAAACAAAAATGTTCTTCATATCTGAGGAATATTGCAGAGCAAAGTTTGATATACGCTGAATTATCAGGAGACTTTCCCTTGGGAGATTCTAGGCAGCCAACTTATAAAAGTCTTCGGCCATTTGATTTGGTGTCTTAAAACCCAAACCCTTTTGAATTCTTCGATGATTATAAAATAACTCAATGTATTTTATAATATCTGCTTTGGCTTCTTCTCTGGTTTGATAGTTGTAATGATGCACTAACTCATTTTTCAGTATTCCCCAAAAGCTTTCAATCGGTGCATTATCGTAACAGTCTCCGCGCTTGCTCATTGAACCTTGAAAACCATATTGCTCAAGTATATTTCGATATTCATGGCTGCAATATTGACTTCCTCTGTCTGAATGCACAATCAGTTCTTTGGTTGGTTTTTGATTGTGAATAGCCATATTTAGCGCATTACAAACAAGCTGTGCTGTCATGCGCTCATTTAAGCTATAGCCAACCACTTGCTTCGTGTAAAGGTCTTTTACCGCTGCTAAGTACAGCCATCCTTCAACAGTCCATATGTACGTAATATCACTTGACCATGCTTGATTTGGTCTAGTCATTGAGAATTGTTGCTCCAGCAGGTTTTCATAGATCGCTCGATTATGGTCACTATTCGTAGTCCTTTTAAAACGCTTGTGTCGCTTACAATACAGGTGGTTCAGCGCTTTTATCTGACGTACAGCGTACATACTCATTTTTATGCCCTGAGCTTGTAAGTATTTGGTTAATCGAATATAACCATAGCTCTGCCTTGTCTCCTCATGGGCTATTTTCACCAATATCGTCTGTTGATTTCGTTGAATCGTTCTTTTGCTCACGCCTCTCTTGAGCCAATCATAAAAACATGAAACTGAAACATGAAGTAATCGAGCCATTAAGGTAATTGGAAAAGAATATCTTTTTTGTTTCATATAGGCGTACCTTACTGACTTTCTTTGGCAAAGTACGCTGCTGCCTTTTTAAAAATTCACGTTCCATTTCAGCTATTTTGAGCTGTTGTTTGAGTTTTTTATTTTCTTCGAGTAGAGCGTTTAGATCAGGTGAATACTGTTTTGTACCTGCTAAAGTTCCAGCCTTTGCTTTGGTATTCCAATTTGAAAGAGTTTGCATTGAAATGCTAAGTTGTCTAGCTGTTTCCGAGACATTGCCTTGATTGGCTTCAATTAATTTGATGGCTTCAGCTTTAAATTCTGTGGTGTAAGTCTTGTGTTTCTTGCTCATGGTAAACTCCTGATGAGTGTGTTTAGTTTACCAAGTTAAAACCTCCTGTTTTTTCAGCACACATCAGGTACAAGTTAGAGTGAAAAATAGGCTTAAGCAGCACAATATAACTGATGCAGGGTTTGCATAATCGTCAGGATTCTGGGGTCAGATACTTGATAGAAAATCTGTTTACCTTCACGACGAGTGCTGACCATATTATTTTTACGCAGTACAGTCAGTTGTTGGGACAGTGTTGGTTGATGAATATCAGTGCTTTCCTCAATTTTCTGTACATTGAGTTCGCCTTCTACCAAGACACATAAAATTTTTAGGCGGTCAGGATTTGATAAGACTTTTAAGTAGTTTGTGACTATATCGACTTCCGAAAAATCAATTTTAGCCTGATTAGTTCCAGTATTCATTACGATCTCCTTCAGTCCTGCATAGTTAAAAATCATTTATGAAAGAATATCACAGAGTGCTTGATTAATATTATATATTATATATTATATATAAATATATTGTAAAGTTAAGTAGACTCGCTATGCATGATTTCCTGATTGCTTTTCTCGGCGGTTTGATGCTCGGTGTATCGGTCGTTGGTTACCTGTATGTGCATGGTCGTATCGCAGGCATCAGTGGCTTAATCGGACAGGTGCTGAATCCTAAAATGATGTTTAAAACATCTGCGATTTGGTTCATGGCGGGTTTAATCACTGTGCCATTTATCTATGGACTGTTTGTTCAGCCAGAAATTGAATTGAATGCGAGTCCGCTGATGCTGGTGGTTGCGGGTCTCTTGGTCGGCTTTGGTACCCGCTTAGGTTCAGGCTGTACCAGCGGTCATGGCATTTGCGGGATGAGTCGTTTGTCTAAACGTTCCATCGTGGCCACCATGAGTTTCATGTTTGCTGGTTTTGTCACTGTTTATATTGTTCGTCACGTGACTGGAGCATTTTAAAATGAAAAATATTTTAGCTTTTATTTTTGGTGCTCTTTTTTCTGTCGGACTGATGGTTTCAGGCATGTCCAATCCGGAAAAAGTGCTGGATTTCCTGGATCTGTTTGGTGACTGGGATGCAAGTCTGGCCTTTGTGATGATGGGTGCAATTGCCGTGGCATTTATTCCCTTTCAAAAAGCCATGCGTTCTGCAGCACCGAAAACCGTATTTAACGAACCTATTGTATTGCCCACCAGTCAAAAACTTGATCCACGCTTAATCATTGGCAGCCTGTTGTTTGGTATCGGCTGGGGGATTGCTGGGGTATGTCCAGCACCAAGTTTCACCTTGATTGGCCTGGGGCATTACCAGGTCTTCTATTTTATTATCGCGATGTTGATTGGCGTATTGCTGCACCGTAAATGGGCTGGAGAATAACGATGACAAAACACCCACTGGTACAGGATTTTTTTGACGAGGCGACCAATACCTTCAGTTACGTGGTATCCGATCCAATAACAAAGCGCTGTGCCATCATTGACAGTGTGCTGGATTATGATGCGGCATCTGCAACCACTTCAACCACACAGGCAGATCGTATCATTGCCTATGTCAAAGCACAGACTTTAGACGTGGAATGGATTTTGGAAACCCATGTTCATGCAGATCACTTGACTGCAGCCCAGTATTTGAAACAGGAACTGGGCGGAAAAATTGCAATCAGCCAGAAAATCGCTGTGGTGCAGCAGACCTTTGCTGCAATTTATAATCTGGATCTCAAGCAGGTGAATGCTAGTCAGCCATTTGATCATTTATTTGAAGATGGTGAGCATTTCAAAATCGGTGAGCTGGATGTCTATAACATAGCAACACCGGGGCATACGCCTGCTTGCTTGAGCTATGTGGTTGAAGATGCCGTCTTTGTCGGCGACACGCTGTTTATGCCGGACTATGGTACGGCACGTTGTGATTTTCCAAAGGGCAGTGCAGAAACGCTTTTTGATTCGGTACACAGCCTGTATCAGCTACCAGAAGATACTCGGGTCTTCTTGTGTCATGACTATCTGCCTGAGTCACGTCATGCGTATCAGTGTGAAACCACTGTTCAGATGCAGAAACAGCATAATATTCATGTGCATAGCGGGATCAGTAAAGCCGATTTTGTCGCAATGCGTCAGCAGCGTGATGCGGGACTTAGTATGCCGAAGCTGATCCTGCCTTCCATTCAGATCAATATGAAAGGTGGACAGTTTCCAACGCCAGAAGAGAATGGGGTTTCTTATTTAAAACTTCCGCTCAATTACTTCAAATAGACATGTTTCAAGATTAAACAAAAAGTTTGGTCTTTTGTTTAATTGCATTAGCAAAGAGAGGAACAGTGGCTATGTGGGTGTTAATACTGGAAGGGTTGGCCATCGGTGGCTTGCTGGGTTTAACCGGTGCTGGTGGCGGTATCCTGGCTGTACCGGCACTGATGGCGAGTCAGGGCTGGACCGTGGCACAGGCTGCGCCTGTGGGCTTGCTGGCAGTGACTCTGTCTGCCTTGGTCGGAACGTTCGAGGGTTTATTCAAGCGTATTGTACGTTATCGCGCTGCGCTCTGGATCGCCCTGATCAGTATTCCTTCAGCACGCTATGGCGTAAATCTGGCTGGTATTGTTTCTCCGGTCTGGCTGACGATGGCTTTCAGTCTAGTCATGTTGATTGTGGCTTACCGGATCTTCTTTAACAAAGTTAATGACCATGAGAATCCACCGTGTAAGGTCAATCAAACGACCGGTCGCCTGATCTGGAATGTGAAAACGGCCTCGTTCCTCGCCGGTATTGGCGTAGTGGCGGGTTTGCTGACTGGCTTGCTCGGGGTGGGCGGCGGTTTTGTGATTGTCCCGGCACTGCGTAAATTCACCGACCTCGATATGCGCAGTATCGTCGCGACTTCCCTGATGATTATTTTCCTGATTGGCGGTGTCAGTATTACTGCACACGTGCTGGATGGTTTTCAATATCCTGTTTCGGTCACACTGACTTTTGTTCTGGCTTGTATTGTGGGAATGTTGATTGGACGCAGTCTGATGCACCGGATTGAAAGTAACCGGGTACAGAAAATTTTTGCCACGACTGTGATTGGGGTAGCTGTGTATTTAATCTATTCAGCACTCATGGGCTAGTCCCGTGAAGTGCTCTCCGGACGGAGATAGAAAGTCTGCTTCTGGATGACAGATGAATAGCCTGTTTTTCTGTCATTTGAATGAATATCCAACCGGTGTAGAGTCTGAAATGGCTTTAACAAATAGATGGTTTGCAATAGCAGTGATCACTGCAACAGTGCTGAAACAGCCGCGGTGGTAGCTACAACAAAGCGCTTTTAAGCTGCTGAACTGGCATTTATAACAAATGAAGCTGATTTTGATGAGCGAGGAAGAATGAAAATGATGAAAACTGCAGAGCAATTGATCCGGAATGCGAAAAGCCGGATTCAGGAAGTGAGCGTAGATGAATTGTTTGAGGCAATGAAAAACCATAAAACCATACTGATTGATGTCAGAGAACCAGATGAATTTCAGGCAGCAGCAATAGATCGAGCAATCAATTATCCTCGTGGTGTTTTAGAAATGAGGATTCACCAGCATCCTTTAGCCAGCCATCATTGTGATACCTTGCAAGCACTGGAACATCTTAAAGATCAGCCGATCTATTTGATCTGTGGCACGGGTGGACGTTCCGCATTGGCAACCGATACCTTACAGAATATGGGATTTACCCAGGTGAAGTCGGTTCAAGGTGGCTATCAGGCTTGGCTGGAACAGGGCTACCCGGTAGAAAAATAAGCTGTTGAATATAAAAACTTGATTGTTGATTTTTAATTTGAGAAAAAGTTATGAAATACAAAGAATTAACCAAAAATATTTCAGGCAGTTTAAGAACTCTAAGCCAGGATTCACCGGATTTAATGAAAAGTTTTAATCAGCTGTCCCAGACTGCTATGCGTGATGGCGTAATTGATCCGAAAACCAAGGAGCTGATTGCCTTGGCGATTGGTGTGGCGGCACGTTGTGATGGCTGTATCGGTTTTCATGTCAGAACGCTGGTCAAAATGGGCATGACCCTGCAGGAACTGGAAGAAGTGCTAGGCGTTGCAGTCTATATGGGTGGTGGACCTTCATTGATGTATGCCGCAAATGCCCTGGAGGCATTTAAAGAGTTTTCCAGCTGATTTGATTGTAGTAAATGGAGAGATGAAATGAGTCAGCACTGGAATGAATTGTATGCCCAGACGCAGGACCTATACGGCACAGCAGCAAACCTGTTTATCCAGGAGATTGCAGAAAAAATCCGGATAGAAGGTAAAACACTGGCAATTGCTGAAGGAGAAGGACGGAATATCCTGTACCTGGCTGAGCAGGCAAGACAGCATAATTATCCTTTTTCGGCGGAAGTTTGGGATTATTCCGATGTTGCTTTGAAGCATCTGTCCAGCAAAGCCGAAGCCACAGGGATAAATCTTGAACTCAGACATGTTGATTTAACAGCAGCTAAATGGCCGTCCGAGCGTTATCAAAACGTGATTTGTGTATTTGGTCATTTCGATACAGAAACACAAACAAAGGTTTTAGAAGGCATAAGAGAATCTTTGCTAAACGGTGGATGGTTTATCGGTGAGCTGTATTCCAAGGAGCAGATCAACTATAAAACTGGTGGCCCTAAAAATATCGAATATTTATACTATCCGTGGGATATTTTGCAGGTTTTCAAGCAGGATCATATCCATCATTTTTATGTTGGAGAGCAAGAAAGACAGGAGGGAGAATTACATTGTGGTAAATGCCATGTTATTCAATTTGCGATACAAGTGAAGAAGTAAAAACAAGTGAATTCTTAAATGTGATGCAAATATTCAGCATTGCAGCACTTTAAAAAAAGAGATTTTATTATGTCAAATCGGTTCAAAAATAAAGTTGCCCTAGTTACTGGTGCGGGTTCTGGAATTGGGAAAAGCACAGCTATGCTTTTAGCGAAGCAGGGTGCAAGTGTCGTAGTCTCGGATATTAACTTTGAAGCAGCACAGAAAGTTGCTGAGGAAATTGTATCTTTAGGTGGTAAAGCGGCTGCGAATAAAGCCAATACGGCTGAACCTGAAGACATGAAAGCAGCGGTTGAATTTTCAATTAGCACGTATGGTGCCCTTCATTTAGCTTTTAACAATGCTGGAATATTGGGTGATGTTCAGCCAATTGCAGATTTAAGTATTGAAGCTTGGCGTCATGTGATTGATATTAATTTGAATGCGGTCTTTTATGGCTTACATTATCAAATCCCTGCAATATTGGCAGCCGGCGGTGGTGCAATTGTGAATACAGCATCAATTTTAGGTTTAGTTGGGACTGAAAATATTTCTGGTTATGTTGCAGCTAAGCATGGTGTAACCGGGCTTACTAAAACAGCCTCGCTAGAATATGCTAAAAAGGGTATTCGTATTAATTCAGTACATCCTGGTTATATTAAAACGCCTTTAATTGGTGAGTTTGATGAAGCTGAACTGATAAAATTGCATCCAGTTGGTCGTTTAGGAAATCCGGAAGAAGTTGCACAGGTCGTTGCTTTCTTACTCTCTGATGATGCATCTTTTGTAACGGGCAGCCAGTATGTAGTAGATGGTTCATATACTTCACAATAGTTAATTTTAGGAAAGGCTTTCATTTGATTAAGAAGGTTTTCCTTTTGGAATTTATTAGAAGCATCTGTTTTACAAATAAAAAATGCCTGATGAAATTCGTCAGGCATTTATATGAAATATAGTGTCAATTTGTTCAAACCTAGGCAATTTAATGTTTTGATCAAATATCAGTTAAGTAAGATGTATTTTATCAGCGAAAGTTCCCATTAACTTTTAATGGAAACTTTAACTCTGGTTTCAGATTTTATTCAAGCGTACACAGAAAATAATCTAAAGCATTTAACGAAAGCATATAGGTAGGCGAGTTAAACTAAACTGTTAATAAAGTTATCAGGATCAATTTCGCCAGTCACAATAACATGTACGCCAATATTTTTGAGTTTTTCTCGTAATCTGTCCCCCATCCCTGTAGTTACGAAAATATCCATAGGTAACAGTTTTTCTAGCACCTCACCCGACTGAGAAAATGATGCTTCTTTCTCCACCTCAATGAGCTGTTTGTCCATAACTTTCCCATCTTTGAGCTCATATTTCCAGAATTTTCGGCATTTTCCAGCATGCGGAGTAATGTGACGTCGGTTCTGTGATGTAATTACAATTATCATAAAGATTTCTCCCAAATGATACAGCCACTCTTTATAGGCATGTATCGGTTCATGATGATTCATAAGTTAAGCTTGTAGCGACAGAAGCTATTCAAAAACATAACTAATACTATTCAAGCAAGATTTTCTAAAACAAAATGAGGTGACTTGATAAAAAGTTTTAGCAAAGCTTGGGCTGCGCTTGAGGGATTACGAACTCCACGTTCCCAGCTTTCTAGGGTACGGGAAGAAATACACAGCTTGGCCGCCAGTTCTGTCTGTGAAATATTGAGAGCTTGCCGGATCCTTACAATTTGTTGTGCTAAATCCAGACAACAGCTGTTATTAAAATCACTTTTTAGGTGATGTGCCTGATCATGCTGAAGTAGATTCATCATTGTGTCCTCCTTATCGATATACTAAAAAGTTGTAATAACACTTTGAAAAATTAGAAAGTCATTGAGACTGTGATAGTTGGACTTCAAAAAGATTTAGATACAGACAAATCAAAAGTCATATTCACTATTACGGATAGGATTACGGTGACTGAAGATGTCGATTGTGAGCTGCCTACATATTCTGGATAGATGAATATTTTCGACCATATCGCAAACTAGGAAGACTGCTCAGCGATATCACATCTGCTGATTTAATGGATGAATGTTAGAGGAGGAGCACGGCTCTGAGGAATAAGGAACCAGGGAGTAGGTGGGGACAGCATATGCAAGACAACTGTACTGAAGAACAGTAACAAGGTCTGATTTCTGACCAGTACCAGTCTGAGTTTAGTATCCAGTAGCGGTAAGGTATAGCTATACACCAAGCAAAACTGACAGTCATCCTGCTGTTGATGTTCATGTCGATCCTGCACATGTGCGAGGATATGTGCATTGCTTTGGTCTGCTCTACTGGCTTGATTGCTATGCGGGTGTGATGTTGCGAAGCTATGTTGTGGGTGAGCGCTAGTAACTTCTAGATCTAATGCTACAGCAACAGTTTTACATACCAGAAAAACACTATGTTTTTCTGGAAATAAAGGCTGCAGGAATACAACGATCTGTAACAAGATTGCTGATAGCCCCAACAATCTTCCCAACATCATGAGCACTTCATTAAGTTGACAAAAACAACTAAACATGCGAAAAGACATTTTTGGTTAACCGATGTTTGCACATGCCACGGATTGTTACCGTCCCACTCAGCTTAGAACAGCGTGCACAACTAATTCTCCTGACCAAGCATGCAGCACATTGGCGTGAAAGACAACGTGCCCAAACCATTCTCTGGCTTTCCGAAGGTAAAACTGTTGCCGAAGTTGCTGCGTTACAAGAGCGTATCCCAGAAACCATAAGGCTACAACGCCGACATTGGGAGCTACATCAGTTTGAATCGATTCAAGAAGGTCATCGCTCAGGCCGTCCCAATACACTGACCTCAAACTATCAGGCTCAAATCTTAGAGTGGGTCAACACAAGTCCACTCAATGCAGAACAAATCCGAGTCAAACTGCATGAAAAACACGGTGTATCCGTGTCTGTTGAAACTCTTCGCAAGTTTTTGCGAGATTCAGGCATGGTCTTCAAACGCACCCGCCACAGCTTGAAAAAAAAGAGACCCGACCGCATTTGGACAAGCGCAACAGCAGATTGAAGCATTACGTGAGCAAGCGGCACGTGGTGAAATTGTATTGGGCTATGTGGACGAAACAGGATTTTCGGCTACGCCAGATAATCGTTATGCATGGACAAAGATAGGCGATGTTCATGCGGTTGATGCTGTAAGACTAAAGCGAGTTAATGTGATGGGTTGTCTGCTGTCAACGGGTCATCTGATCACCAGTTGCCTACAGGAGTCCGTTAACAGTCGCTGGTTTTATGCCTATTTGATGGGTGTAGCAGCACAGGTGAAACGCAGCTATCAAGTTCCTTTGGTGTTGATTGTTGACAATGCCTCGATTCATCGCAGCAAACAGATGGTAGATTGGCGCAAGCTTCTTGTACAAGAGTATTCAACGACTTTGTATTTTCTACCTGCGTATAGTCCTGAGCTGAATAGAATTGAGATGGTTTGGAAGCAGATGAAGTATAACTGGCGGGATTTTAAGGTGATGAAGGCAGATCAAATAGAGCGTTGGGTTGGGCAGATTTCAAAGGGTTTTGGTAATGAATACATGTTTACTTTTTAGTTGATACTTACACTTTTATGAACATTACATAAGTTATAATATAACAAAATATAAAATTTATAATTGAAAAAATAGATGATTAAATCGATTTAAATCTGCTACTCAACATAATTTTATTTTTTCTTTATATAACAGGAAACGTAAGATTCTAAAGCCAATGAGGTCTTACACAGTAAGGTTATATTAAAGAATCGATTATTGAAAAATCATCATATTCTATGAAACAGATTTGAAGTTTAACCTGAGATTGACTTATATTAATTTTACTGCTGATTTTTATTTTAAACTCTTATAAATATAGGTCACGGATAACCACTGTTCTAATAGAGGAAAATCATGTTTAACATTCTGATGTATCTACCTTGGGGCAAGGTGCCTGAAACTACCTGTCAGGAATTATGGCAGAAACGGGAAATTGTACAGATTGTTGATGTCCGAAGTGCTCAAGAGTTTAAACATAGTCATATAGAAGGTGCTGTCAATTTACCTATTACACAGTTGAACGAATCTACAATACAGTCATTAGGGCTTGATCCGGATCAGCCTGTGGTGACCATTTGTCTATCGGCACACCGGAGTATTCCTGCAACACGCAGATTGGCCAAGATGGGTTATTCAGTCACACAGTTAAAAGGTGGTATGAAATCCTGGTGGAAAAACAACCTACCTTGCATCAAAAACTAAGTTTTAAATGTGCTCTGTGAGCTTCTAAATTTTAAAAAGGAGTAAGACTATGTCGACTCAACCAAATGTAAAAGATTTTTTTGATCCTAAAACAAATACATTCAGTTATGTAGTTTCAGATCCAGCCACAAAACAATGTGCGATTATCGACAGTGTTCTCGATTATGACTCTGCTTCAGCAGTGACATCTACCACGCATGCCGATCAAATCATCGCGTATGTCAAAGAGCAGGGCTTACAGGTTGAGTGGATTTTGGAAACGCATGTACATGCACATCATTTAACAGCAGCACAGTATTTAAAACAGCAACTCGGTGGAAAAACAGCGATGAGCGAACGAATTTCACTGGTACAGGACACCTTTAGCTAAATCTATAACATTGATATCAAACAATTCAATGCTTACCAGACATTTGATCATGTATTTCAGGATCACGAAGAATTTCATATTGGCAACCTGAAAGCCTATAATATTCCTACTCCTGGCCATACACCTGCATGCTTGAGTTATGTGATTGGGGATGCTGTTTTTGTGGGTGATACCTTGTTTATGCCTGATTATGGAACGGCACGATGTGATTTTCCTAAGGGCAGTGCTGCGACTTTATTTGATTCTGTACAGACCCTCTATCAGTTGCCTGAAGACACTCGTGTTTTCCTATGTCATGACTATTTACCGGAATCACGTCATGACTACATCTGTGAAACGGATATCAAAACTCAGAAACAGTTTAATATTCATATTGGCACAGAAAAAGCGGAGTTTGTTGCAATGCGCCAAAAACGTGATGCAACCTTGAGAATGCCTGAGCTGATTCTGCCATCCATTCAGATTAATATGAATGCGGGACGCTTTCCCCAACCAGAACAAAATGGCGTATCTTACTTAAAATTGCCTCTCAATTATTTCAAGTAAGCAAAGTCTTCTTCTGAACACTCTTTGTACAATACATAACTTTCTCCTGCATCAACTGTAAGAGAAAGTTATTTTATTATCTTAAGTGTTTAATTTAATCAACTTTTTATTTATTTTTTTTGCTTTTCAAAAACGAATATATATTATATATTTATAGAATGAAAAGCTGAGTAAATAAGTAGGAATTTATCTTTAAATTTCATCTTTTTATCCAGCGTATCCCTCTTATTCGATGCCAGTCGAGAGAAAACTTGCTGAAGCGAAGTGGAATCTTTATTGCATTTGCAGCCATACTTTTGCAAATTGCAGTATATTTACAGCCTCTGCTGCCGGAAAAATTTCATATTGCTCCGGTCTGTATGTCGATCACCCATAATCTTCTTTCGCCTGCTGATCATCATCATATCCACTCGGTTCATCATGAGCTGCTACAGGATTTGATGCTTCAACATTCCCACGATCACAATGAACATAACCATCAATGCCAATATTGTAAGGTCTATGGTGATTTGGTGCTGCCATTTAAGTTGGGGATTGATGAAGTTCTGGACCGGATTCAAGTCAGATTAAATTTCTATCAGACTGTTTTCCGGCATGTCTATTTCAGCTTACAGAAGCTGTATTTGCTGCCGCAGGGCAGAGCGCCTCCTTTGGCTCTTTAAGACACGATTTGTCACATCAAACAGTTGATCTGTTTGTACCACACAACATCTTAAAGAGTTTTAATCATGAAAATTAATACTTTGTTGCCTGTTAGCAGCATTATGAGTTATCTCAGCCTTAAAAAAGTAATGTGGGCATGCAAACGTGAAGGCTTACGTATTTACAATACTGTAAATATGTGGACACACTTAAATTTAAATATACATAAAACGATATTTCAGAGTGTTTTGCTGAAATCTTTTCACCCATTAATAGAAGGATAAGGTGACAACATGGACTTAGGGTTAACCGCGCTAGAACTGGCGCGTATCCAGTTTGCATTTACCGTATCGTTTCATATCATTTTTCCTGCCATTTCTATTGGTTTGGCCAGTTTTCTGGCTGTTCTGGAATGGCGTTGGCTTAAAACTAACGATCCAGTATACCGAGACTTATTTAAGTTCTGGATCAAAGTCTTTGCCCTGTCCTTTGGTATGGGCGTGGTCTCTGGCGTGGTGATGAGCTATCAGTTTGGTACCAACTGGAGTGAGTTTTCACGGATTTCCGGCAGTGTGACTGGACCATTATTAGCTTATGAGGTTTTAAGTGCTTTCTTCCTTGAAGCTGGTTTTCTGGGGATTATGCTATTTGGTTGGGGCAGAGTGGGACCCAAAACCCATTTTTTCGCAACGCTGATGGTGGCTGTCGGTACCTGTATATCCATGTTCTGGATTCTGTCCTCAAACAGTTGGATGCAGACGCCACAAGGCTTCACCATTGAAAATGGGATCATCATCCCGCAAGACTGGTTTGCGATTGTCTTTAATCCATCTTTCCCTTATCGATTGGCACATATGGCAATGGCTTCCTTTCTGGTCTCTGCTTTGCTAGTAGCTGCCACAGCCGCATTTCATTTATTAAAAGGCCGTCGTGATGCCTTGGTGAAAAAATCATTTTCCATGGCCATGTGGATGATTCTCGCATTGGCACCATTGCAAATGTTTGTCGGAGATCTACATGGCTTGAATACCCTAGAACACCAACCGGCCAAACTGGCAGCTATGGAAGGACACTGGGAAACCAATAAAGATCATGGCATGCCACTGTATTTATTTGGTATTCCAGATATGGAAGCTGAAGAAACCAAGTATGCGATCGGAATTCCGAATCTAGGTAGCCTGATCATGACACATACCTTAGATGGTGAAGTCAAAGGCTTAAAGGAATTTGCACCTGAAGACCGTCCAAACTCGCTGGTCGTGTTCTGGAGTTTCCGGATTATGGTCGGACTTGGTGTACTGATGATTTTAATGGCGGTGCTAGGTGCATGGCTAAGAAAAACTGACAAGTTCTATGACTCGGTATGGTTGCATAGATTTGCGCTATACATGGGACCTTCAGGATTTATCGCTTTACTTGCAGGTTGGTTTACCACTGAAGTCGGTCGTCAACCATGGGTTGTTTATGGTGTATTGCGTACCAAAGATACACTTTCTCCAGTTTCAGCGGAACAGGTAGGTTTAACCCTTATTATTTTTGTGATGGTCTACTTTATTGTGTTTGGAGTCGGCATTTTCTACATGTTGAAATTGATGCGCAAAGGTCCAGAATTTATACATTCGGCACCACATAGTGAGCAGGCAGTTATACAGGCATCAAAACGTCCATTAAGTACGATTGATGATGAGAACGACCTAAATAAAGAAAATCCTAAACAGGATCAGGAGAACCAAAAATGATCGATTTATCATTGATTTGGATTCTAATTATTGGATTAGGTGTGCTGATCTATGTCGTGCTAGATGGTTTTGACCTCGGCATCGGTATTCTATTTCCCTTTATTTCCGATCGTCAGGAACGTGATGTCATGATGAATACCGTCGCGCCAGTCTGGGATGGCAATGAAACATGGATGGTACTTGGAGGTGCGGGATTATTTGCAGCATTTCCCTTAGTGTATTCCACTGTACTGTCCGCCCTGTATATGCCGATTATTCTGATGGTGATCGCGTTGATCTTCCGTGGTGTTGCGTTCGAGTTCCGATTTAAGGCCAATAAAACTAAACATCTATGGGATCAAGCTTTTATATGGGGTTCCATTCTGAGTTCATTTTTACAAGGCGTAATTTTAGGTGCCTATATTCAGGGAATTGAAACCACCAATGGGATATATACTGGCGGTGGTCTTGACTGGTTAACACCTTTTTCACTCTTTACTGGTATTAGTGTTGTTGTTCTGTATGCAACGCTAGGATGTGGCTGGTTGATCTTTAAAACCGAAAAAATGCTGCAGAACCGCATGTTTGAATTGATGCCAAAACTGCTGATTTCATTACTGATGATTTTTGTTTGTGTCAGCATCTATACGCCTTTGGCTCATCCTCAAATTGCAGAACGCTGGTTCAGCCAACCACAACTCTTTTATTTTAGTCCAGTGCCAGTATTGGTTCTGCTGTTTACTTTCCTGGCAATCAAAGCCTGTAAGCAGCGCAAAGAGTTCCTGCCATTCATTTATACCTTGGCTTTGGTAATTTTGGCCTATACGGGCTTTCTAATCAGTCTATGGCCTTACGTCATTCCACCATCAGTCACCATTTGGGAGGCTGCGGCACCTGCTAGTAGTCAATTGTTTGCCCTCATTGGAGCGTTGATCTTAATTCCGATCATTCTTATTTATACAGGATTATCCTATTGGATTTTCCGAGATAAAGTGCGTGTGGGTGATGAGGGTTATCATTAAGGAGGCAGAATGAAAATTTCTGAATTGAAATGGTTTATTGGCTTATGGCTGGCTGGTTTTTTAAGTTTGGCATTGGTCGCAGGACTATTTAGATTTCTGTTAAAATTGGCTTATTAAGTTTTAAACACAGGTCAGTGAGGTTTTCCTTACTGACCTATTTTCTATAGAGGTTCAGTTTTTTAGATGTTAAAAGTTGCTGGATCTGAATAAGTTTGATGAGAGATTTGGACTAAAAATAAATGAGGAGTAAATGATGAAAAACCATCTTTTTTGTGTAGGCATTGAATTTAAAAAAGCATTGGATCCATCGGAATCCTATGCGTATGTGACAGCTTATTTAGGCGCAAAAAACATTGATGAAGCAATTCAACGGGTAGAAAAACAGCTGGAGCAAGAAGGAAATGAAATCCTATTTGTCCGCGGCTGCTGGGTCGTCGATTCAGACTGTGATGATGGTTTCTGTCCAACAGATGAGAGTAGGACGCTAGCAAACAATGATTTGCTTTTTAATGACCAGATCAAGTTTGGAAAATTACAAGAATGGTCAATCAATAATAACTACGAATACTAATTTCGTAAGTGATGCATCAGTTGGTTTTTTCTTTCTGATGCTGTAGTACTGTTTTCAATTTAATATATTAATCTAGGCTCTTAGCACATACTAACCAAGCATCAAAAAAGTGATTTAATGAGATAAATTTGTATATAATTTAATCTGCTTGTAAATAAAAATATAACAGGCTAAAAGAACCTATACAAAAAATCAGCATCAGGATTGATCAATTATAGTGCTTTGGTCGGCTATAAAAAATTTTGTTTTTTAAGCAAAATCAACTAGGGTGTGTTGACACTTTTAGCTTAAAAAATAGCGAAGTAGTAAAATCAAATCGCCAAACCCAATTTTACTATTCGCTATGCCTCGTACCATGCTGACAGATCAACACTGGCAAAAGTTGAAAGCTATTCTGCGTAATTTATCCATTCACCACAACTCAAATTTACGCAATTTTATTGAAGCTATTCTCTATAGAATTAGAACAGGCTGTCCGTGGCGAGATATTCCTTCTTGTTTTGGTCATTCAAACTCTATTTTCAAACGTTTTAATCGTTGGTCAAGCAGCGGTAAGTTACTTAGATTATTCAAATTGCTAGCCTCATGCCCCGATATGTGATCCTAGCCAAAATAATGGACAGCACGTCCCTCTAAAGATAACGTAACTTTAATCTTTGGAGATTCAAGAAATGGCTAAACGTTTTAGTCCTGAATTTAAACAGCAAGCGATTGATTATGCACTTTCAAACTCCCACGAGCCTATAGCTGCAATCGCCCATAAATTAGGTGTGGGTTATTCAACCTTAGATAAATGGATTCGTGAAGCCAACCCAGTAGGTTCAAGCAAACGTCAACTTTCACCAGAACAACAGCGGATCTTAGAATTAGAGAAAGAAGTCAAACAGCTCAGGGAAGCCAATGACATCTTAAAAAAAGCGCATGTGTACTTTCTGACAGATCATGCCAAGAAAAGTACACGGTAATTCAAGATCTGGATGTGAATGAAGTCACTGTATCTTCTGCCTGTAAATGCCTGGGTGTCAGCACTTCAGGCTATTGTGCCTGGCGAAAACGCCAGGCCAATCTAGCGCAGAAATATAATGATTTAAAAGCCGTATATTGGCAGCATCATGCACGATTGGGTGCACCTTCATTGGTACATGACATGCATGATTTAGGTTACAGCATGAGCGAACGAACCGTTGGAAGAATGCTTAAAAAGCTTGGTTTACGTAGCAGGATTGCACGTAAATACAAGCATACGACTGATTCAAACCATCGTTTGCCTACAGCGCCTAACTTGTTGGATCGTCAATTTACGGTCAATGAACCCAATAAGATCTGGACAACGGATATTACCTATATCCGTACTAAGCAAGGTTGGCTGTATTTATGTGTGATGCTGGATCTATTCAGCCGTCGTATTGTCGGTTGGCAAACCAGCCATCGAATAGACCGTCAATTGGTGTGTGATGCGTTTCATTATGCAATGGCTCGTCAGGGGTATCCAATGGGTGTCATGGTGCATTCACTTGCGAAGCAGTGCTTCTCAGGCTCACAGTACTGTAGTCGTGATTTTAGGGCGCTATTATTTACGAATAACTGCGTTCAAAGTATGTCACGCAGCCTTGCGCAGTACACTGCTCATGTTGGGATAATGCAGTGACCGAAAGCTTCTTTCATACATTGAAAGGTCATGTGGTCCATGGCAGTGTGTTTGCCACTCGAAAAGAAGCGAATACTGTCTTGTTTGACTATATTGAGATTTATTACAATCGGGTCAGAAGGCATTCCGCAAACGGCTGGTTAAGCCCAGAAGCCTTTGAACAGAAATATTTTAAGAATTTAGAGGGATTTGTTGTCCACGATACTGTCTAGGATCAATGGAGTGGATTTTTATTGATGGCTCTCATGTACGTGCTCATCAACATTCTGCTGGCATAGCGAATCAATCTATTTCTAAAAGTGTAGGAGGAAACTCCTCAAAAATACATTTGATTGTTGATGCACATGGCAATCCTATTGATTTCATAATTACCGATGGAACCACACATGATGTTAAAGTTGCACCTGATTTAACACATCAACATTAGATTTAAAAGAGACAAAAGTGGTATGCGCAGATAAAGGCTATGATTCAGAACCACTGCGTGAACAGATCAGGAAAACAGGGACTAAAGCGAATATACCAAAGAAAACGAATAGCCAATCTAACAATGACCATATGGACTGGTATTTATATAAAATCAGGCATTTAGTTGAAAATATGTTTTGTAGATTAAAGCAATTTAGAGGAATAGCTACTCGATATGACAAGCTCAAAAGAAATTATCAAAGTTCTGTTGCTTTAGCCTGTATATTTTTATGGCTACCTTTATAGGGTTAATTATGAACAGTAAGTGTCAACAGACCCTAGATAAAATACTTTAAATTTCTACGCTTTTAGAAACTACGACCCTCTCCTTTTTCTTCATACGTTATTCCCTCACGAATATGATATAGTCGCTGGAAAGTCGGAATAATTTTATCGTCATGTGTAACAACAATAATTGCTGTTTGAAATTTTTCCGCCATTTCGTGCAACAAACGAATTACAGTCATGGCACGAACGCTGTCTAAAGGTGCCGTTGGCTCATCTGCCAAAATGACAGGTGGCTTATTAATCAAGCCGCGTGCAATAGCTACACGTTGTTGTTCACCACCTGATAATTGCCCAGGCATGGCATGAATACGATGCTGAACATCTAAAGCCGTTAAAATTTCTAAAGCACTTGCACGTGCAGTGTCATTAGGAACACCTGCAAGCATAGGTAATAGCGCAACATTATCTAAAACATTCAAAAAAGGAATCAAATAAGGTGTTTGGAACATAAAACCAATTTTGTCACGTCGCAATGCACTTAAATCTTTTACCAACCAGTGTTGATCAAAAATCACTTCACTCCCTAAAGTCATACGTCCTTCAGTGGGATCAATCACAGCGCCTAAACATTTTAATAAGGTACTTTTACCTGAACCTGACGGACCAATCAGTCCAACAACTTCTCCTGGATCCACCCACATATTGACATCTTTTAATGCATAAAAAGCATTATCACCTTGCCCAAAACGTTTTTTTAAACCCTCAATTAAAATTCCGTGGGTCATGTGTTATCCTCCAATTGCTTCGGCTGGATCAATACGTAATGCCATACGAATAGCTACTAGACTTGCCAACATACAAATCAACATCACAGCAATAAATCCAAGAATAGAATCCTGAGGAATCAATAATACATACTTTGGAAAATATGGCGCAGCAAAGGTTGAAGTGATTTTACCTATAGTAAATCCAATTAGACCAAGTGCGAGCGCTTGCTGTAAGATCATCCAGGCAATCGTTCGGTTGCGTGTTCCAATTAGTTTCAGAACTGCAATTTCTCGAATTTTATCCATGGTTAGGGTATAAATAATAAATGCCACAATTGCCGCGCTCACCAAAGCCAAAATTACTAAAAACATCGCAATCTGCCTTGCTGACGTTGCAATCATCTTGCTAATTAAAATATGTTCCATTTGAAGACGCGTGTAGACAGTCAGTTGCTGCCAACGTTGGATGTGTTCAGCAGTATCTTCTGCGGAAGTACCAGTTTTAAGACGGACTAAAATTGCATTTACATAACGATTGCTGGTTTGAGCACTCAGAACACTGTCTAATAAATCTGGATAAGCAGGCCGATTGTAAATTGGATTTTGTGCGGTACGTCGGCGGTCTTGTAAAATTGCCGCATTATCTTTTTGAAATTGGGCTTGTTGTGCATCTTTAATCGGAATAAAAATCATCGGGTCACCACCTGATGACACCATTCGTCGAGTCAATCCTACTACAGTAAAATAATTACGACGGATTTTGATGCGATCACCTAATTTAAGTCCTGAAGTGATGTCTACAACAGCTTCATAGTGCCCTCGAGTCAATTGACGTCCCGCTAAAAGGTAAGGTGGCCAGCCTAAATTATTCCAGGCATGTTCACCTGTATGGATTCCAACCACCATCGCACGGATATCTTTATCTTTATAATGAACTTGTGTGGTCAGATAAGTAATATTTGAGGCATGTTCTACTTCAGGTGTAGTCATGACACTACGATATAAATCATCACGCACACTAGAAGGTTCAGCATATGGACCAAGCGTATCTTGTTGTACTACCCATAAATCTGCACCGCTATTATTTAATAAAGCCTTGGCATCATCCACCATACCACGGTAGACACCCGCCATAATTAGAGTCACGCCGATCAACAAGCCAAGTCCAAAACCAGTAAAAACAAACTTACCCCATGAATGGAATATATCCCGACCGGCTAAGCTAATCATTCAGATGTTCCTGCAAGATTTTTTACAATACGCAAACGGTTTTTCGCATTAAGTGGTTTTTCACTATATAAAACGATTTGATCATTTTCTGATAGACCATCGAGTACTTGAACATCACCCTCTAAATTAGAGCGACCTAGTTTAATTTCAATAAATTGTAGTTTTTGATCTGTCACTTTCCAGACACCGACTTGGTTATTGATGCGGTGAATAGCAGCATTTGGAATAGCAAGGCTGCGAGACAGTGGTGCTAGTTTAATTGTCACTTCTGCTAATTCACCTAAAGGGGGTAGAGGGTTAGGTTGTTGACTAAAGACTACTTTGGCTAAGATTTCTTCGGTAATAACATCTGCACGAGGCTCTACCCATAAGACTTGACCTGAAAGCGTGTTACTTTGACGCGAACGTAAATGAATTTGTGCAGGTAAACCTGAGGCTAAGCCAATCGCACTAGATTGATCGAAGCGTGTATTCAACCAAATAGACTTCGGGTCTACAATTTCCAATACGGTTTGCCCTGCAACTACAGTAGAGCCAGGTTCTGCATAACGGGCTGTGACTATACCTGGTGCTGTTGCCATTAAATTTAAATTGTCGCGCTGGGCTTGTAGTGTATTGAGGTCTGCACGGGCTTTATTAAGTTCTTGCTGCATTGAGCCAAGTGCCGTTGTAGCAAGATCAAGTTCCTGCTGCTTAATGGCGAGTGACTCTTGACTGGTGGCATTGATTTTGGTGAGTTGCTGATAGCGTTGAACTTGTTGCTGTGCAAACTTTTGACGAATTTGAGTATCTTGTTGCTGAGAGATGATTTTTTGGATAATGGCACGTTGCGCAAGTATTTTTTCTTCTAAATCAACGGGATCCATTTCCCCTAAAAGTTGTCCAGCTTGTACAGCATCTCCTATATCGACTCGAAGGTTTTTAAGACGACCTGCCGTTGTGGGACCAATCTTGTAATTATGACGAGCTTCAACAGTCGCTATACCAAATAGACTAGGCTGAATGGATTTATACTGAACTTGTATCAGAGTGACCTTGACAGGTGCAAAAGGTCCTGTACGCAATAGGACATAAACCAAAAATAAGATTAATGTAATAAGCACTACAAGAACGGAAAGAGCCCTCTTTCCTAATAAAAATGTTTGCATCTGTATTTTGCTTATCTTATTTAATTAAGAATAATATAATATATTTTTAAGTATTATGTAAAACAATTCCTTCCTAATTTAGATACCTAATCGGTTCGGACTGCCACTATCTAAGCTCATTCCACTGAATCATCACTTTCTAATGAACTAATTCTTTCCCCAAAAAGGATTGTAGCAACCTCTCTAGTGAACACACTTTACCAAGCTATCCGATAAGCCTTAATTAAGTTCCCACTTAAAAATAAATGGGGACTTAATTCATGACTACAAATACCCATGCATGGGACGTAAAAACTGGCTGTTTTCAGGATCACTACGCAATGGCTAATGAGCTGTGAACATATGACGCTTACAGTCAGCGAAACTGAATGGACTGTATCCGTATCGTATGCCTATATGAGTGATTTATTCAGTATTGATGATGAAAAAATGACTTTATTGCACCAAACATCAACGTGACTGAACTGGATGAAGGCGCAAAACGATTTGATATCGTACTTGAAAAACGTGATGCAAAATTGAATACTGTGATGAGTAACAGTTTCGGTTTTGGCGGTGTAAATGCCTGTCTTCTTGTTTTCAAAAAATAGGAAGGCTAAGCTAAGAAGTGTTGATCATTCAGCCATGGATGATCAACTTCTGCCACACTGCCCTTTAAAAGGGTGAATGGATGGATGCTCCTTCTGATGCTTTCTTGTGGGTAAAAGCATTACATATTATTGCAGTCGTTTGTTGGTTCGCGGCATTGTTCTACCTGCCACGTTTATATGTTTATCATGCGATGAGTGAAGATGGCACGAGTCATCAGCGTTTCCAGATTATGGAACGAAAGTTGTACCGCGGCATCATGTGGCCGTCAATGCTTGCCACTCTCATCACAGCGCATTTTTTAGTGGATTGGGGTGATGCAACTCGGCATTACCATGAAGCACTCTGGTTTTACCTGAAAGTTGGATTAGTGGGCTTACTGGTGATTTACCATTTTGTTTGTGGTTATTACCGTAAAAAACTGATGGAAAACCCGCATTACAAATCACATAAGTTTTGGCGTTTCTTCAATGAAATGCCAACGCTTATTTTACTCGCAGTAGTGATTTTAGTGGTGGTTAAACCGCAGTTTTAATCCAGTTGATTTTAAAAAACCTCCTTAAGGAGGTTTTTTGGCACTGTTGCAAATAGTGATTTGAGTCGATGAAGTTCCCTTTAAAAAGTGCTTAGAGACCGAAAACCCTGTTGATTAGACACACTTCACCCTGAGGCTGACCATAATAAAATGACGATGCTTGTCCTTTACGTAGTGCACGCATGACTTCAATACCTTTAATTGTGGCATAAGCAGTCTTCATAGATTTGAATCCTAATGTGGCCCTGATGATTCGCTTTAACTTACCATGATCACATTCAATGACATTATTTTTATACTTAATCTGCCTGTGCTCAATATCTACTGGACATTTTCCTTCTCGCTTTAATCGTGATAAAGCATGGCCATAGGTCGCTGCTTTATCTGTATTGATGACCCGTGGAATTTGCCATTTTTTCACCGTATTGAAGATCTTTCCTAGAAAACTATAGGCTGATTTACTGTTCCGTCTAGCGGAAAGGTAAAAGTCAATCGTATGACCCCGTTGATCAACTGCACGATACAGGTAAGTCCATCGCCCCTTCACTTTGATATAAGTCTCATCCATATGCCATGAATGTAAATCTGTAGGATTACGCCAATACCAGCGTAACCGTTTTTCCATTTCTGGAGCATAACGCTGAACCCAACGATAAATTGTACTGTGATCCACATTTATGCCTCGTTCAGCGAGCATTTCTTGAAGTTCACGATAGCTGATGCCATATTTACAATACCAACGAACAGCCCAAAGAATGATTTCACCTTGAAAGTGCCGACCGTGGAAGGGATTCATCTGCTGTATCTCGAAATAAATAAGATATTTAGCTTATCATGTCAGCCTATTTGCAACAGTGCCTTCTGGAATGTGTTCCATACTTATCAATCATGATAGAGCTGGCTTCATTTAAGCCACGCACAGTAACCTTAATCCCGTTTTTCTGGAATTTGCTGACAACAGAGTCAAGCATGGCGACTGATGTTACATCCCAAATGTGAGAATGGGTCAAATCAATAATCACATCCTTTACATCCTCTTTAAAGTCAAAACCTTGCATGAATTTTTCAGAAGAACTAAAGAAGATCTGACCTCTCAAATCATATAAACGGGCTGTTCCTTCAAAAGATGCTGTTACCTGGATATCATTTTCAAGTTTATTCGCCAAGAATAAGGCTGAAAGCAATACGCCCGTTAATACACCTAGAGCCAGGTTATGCGTAGCAACAACTACAATTACGGTCGCAATCATGACGATATTACTGCTCTTAGGATTATCTTTTAACTGAGTGACAGAACTCCATTCAAAGGTACTGATCGAGACCATGATCATCACCGCTACCAATGCAGCCATTGGAATCACTTTGAGCCAGTCACTAATAAATACAACCAGAATAAGAAGAAAAATACCCGCAGAGAATGTTGATAAGCGTGTAAGGCCGCCTGATTTTACGTTAATCATAGATTGACCAATCATGGCACAACCGGCCATGCCACCCATAAAGCCAGAAGCAATATTCGCAATCCCTTGTCCCTTACATTCCTGATATTTATCACTTGGCGTATCTGTCATTTCATCCACGATGGTTGCTGTCATCATCGATTCAAGTAAACCTACAGCCGCCAGTGCTACTGAGTAAGGCAAAATAATCATCAATGTTTCAATATTCAAAGGAATATTTGGAATCAAAAACATTGGAAGTGTGTCAGGTAAAGACCCCATATCACCCACAGTCCGTACATCAATTCCTAAAGCGATTGCCAGTAATGTGATCGCAATGATGCAGACAAGTGGAGAGGGGAGTAATTTTCCTAATTTGGGAACCAAAGGAAAGAGATAAATAATCGCCAGACCTAAAGCAACCAGAGCATATACATGCCAGGTCACATTAATCAGTTCTGGTAACTGAGCCATGAAAATTAAGATCGCTAACGCATTTACGAATCCAATAACTACAGATTTAGATACGAACCGCATTAACTTGGCGAGCTTTAAATAGCCTGCCAATATCTGAATCATGCCTGTCAGAATTGTTGCTGCCAGCAGATATTCAAGCCCATGCTCTTTGACCAATGTGACCATAAGCAGTGCCATAGCCCCTGTAGCAGCTGAAATCATTGCTGGACGACCACCTACGAAAGAAATCACGACAGCAATACAGAAGGATGCGTATAGACCGACTTTAGGATCTACACCTGCAATAATTGAAAATGCGATGGCTTCAGGGATGAGTGCAAGACCGACGACTAATCCGGCAAGTACATCCCCACGGATGTTAGAGAACCACTGTTCTCGGACATTAGATAACATAAACATAGCCTGTTTTTTAATTTTTCAGATAGGCCAGTGATGTGATATATACAACACACAAGCGACTACACCACATCACTAGACAGTGATGAGTTATTTACAGATTTAAGAGGGTAAATAAACTTAAGGTGGCGTAAGCGTCATAAGATGGAGGAACTTTTTAGAGTAAAAAATCAGGACAAGGGTAACAGCTAGGTACTTTTTTATAAAGCCTGGGTGTTATACCAAGCTTTGTTTAATCGGTATTTTATGAAGCTTTTAGCTCCCCAAGTAATTGACCTATTTCCAAACGTGTATAGCCACGTTCTTTAAAGATCAAAACAATAGCCTGTTTATAATCTTCAGAAGTGGCCGTTTTATATTTATTAAGGCTCTAGACTAGCAGATTTATACTTAATTTTATCTAATGATGTTCCACAACTCAGTTGCTAACTCATTAGGTTCTCTCATCCAACGCCATTCAGACTCCTTCAGATGGTAGTCAAAATAATCTTTTGAGATACCATTGAACTTGGATAATCTTCGTTTACAGAAACTCCAAAATGATTCTATTCCATTTATGTGACATTGTCCTCTAGCAAACTCATTTGCTCCGTGATTTACCCTGAAATGCTTTGAATAACCAACATCAACTAGACCATTATAGCCTCGCCATCCATCACTATAAATGACACTTTCTAGTGCCACCTTACCTAAGATAACCTTTTGTAAAGTCTTCATTTTACAGTCAGGAACGATTTCAGTATAAACACGCCCATCCCGTTCAAATATTCCAAATACGGGTTGTTTTAAAGTGCCACGACCACGTTTTAACTTCCCATGAAAACCACGTTGTCGTTTAGCGCCAAAATAGCTTTCATCCACTTCAATAGAACCTACAAATTTAGTTCTTAAATCTGTTTGATGATCATAAATAGCTTCCCTAAAAAGCATGTACCAATAGTTGATCGTATTACGATTTAAATTGAGTAATAATGCAGTTTTAGAAGCGGGTATATCAATGCAAAAGCATTGAATGATTTTTTTAATCTTGTAGTGGCTTAATTTACTGTTTTTAATCATGATTACAGACCAACATAACTAGTCTGCTAGTCTAGAGCCTTATTAATTAATTGCAGCTCAGCATTAAGCTGAAGGTCATTTTTGATGGTCAATACTTCTGCAGAGACTTTATTAAAAATCTTGAAATTAAACATACAGGCGCTCTTTATCAGTATTGTAGCGGCCCGACTACAACAAACACCTGTCTTAGCCTAGCTAGACACCCTTAGTAACAAGGATTACAAATTTTAAAAGGGTCTGCAAGTTTTTCTAAATGGGGAGTATAAATGATCTACTAATTTTTATAGGCTCATAAATAACTACCCCATAAAATTTAAGCTAAAAATTTAGTAATTTCTTCAGCTGTTGCTTTTGCTGTCCTTGAAACGCCCACTAAAGTTGCTGAACCAGGTCCAGTCCATTCACCATATCCCACTAACCACAGGTTAGGTTGTTTGACTGACCTTGTCCCTGTAACCAGTACCGTATTGTTTTCCTCTACGACCTCAAGCGGTTTTAAATGATCTAGAGCCGCTTTAAACCCAGTACACCAAATCACGGCATCGATCTTTTGAGCTGATCCATCTTCCCAAATCACGCCATCTTCCGTGAATGCTGTAAATGGTCGCTCGCTATGCAGCACACCACGTGCACGTGCATCTTTGACCGAATCAATCATAACAATATCGCCTAGGCCGCCAATCGGCTGATCTACAGTACGACCTTCGAGTTGTGCCTTTAAACGCTCCGTGGCGCGTAAAAACAAGATACGTCCATCAACATCATCAGCTAGAAATTGAGGAGGTGTCGGCGTGATCCAAAGTGTATTTGCCACTTGAGAAACTTCAGCCAGAATTTGTGCTCCAGAATTTCCACCACCCACAATCATGACGTTCTTATCTTTGAAGTTTTCTGCATTTTGGTAATGTGCGGAATGTAATTGTAGTCCTTTAAAATTTTCCTGACCTGGATAAGCTGGCATATAAGGATGACTCCAGGTACCGGTTGCACTCACCACAGCCTTGGCTTTCCATGACTGTTCACCCGCATAGACGTTTAACATGTCTTCCTCAGCCTCAACACGATCAACATGCACAGGACGGACAACCGGAAAATGATAACGTTGCTCATATTGTTGTATGTATTCAATCACTTCATGACGAGTTGGATAGGTTTGTTCGGTCCCTGGCATCATCCAGCCTGGTAAGGAACTCCAGCTATTCGGTGAAAACAGTCGCAAAGAATCCCAAGCATGTAGCCAGGCACCGCCTGCCTGCGGCTGTTCATCTAAAATGATAAAAGACAGACCATTGCGCTTTAAAAAGTAAGATGTAGCTAATGCTGCTTGCCCCCCACCAATGATGATCACGTCTGTTTCTGTTGTTATTGACATTTTTCTTTCCCATAACTTCATTATTATCAAAAGTATATATCTATCTTGATCATTGTGCCCAATAAAAACCCAATATCAGGATGAACTGATATTGGGCATGGGCAGCACTATCTCTCTATATTAGAGGGTAGATAAAATGAGAGTATTACTTCTACAAATTATCAAGGTACTTTTCAGCATCCAATGCAGCCATACAGCCTGAACCAGCCGAAGTAATGGCTTGACGGTATACGCTATCTGCAACATCACCAGCAGCGAAAACACCCGGTACGGAAGTGGCTGTAGCATTGCCTGCAGTACCGCTTTGTACCTGGATATAGCCATTTCGTAACTCAAGCTGGCCTTCAAACATACTGGTATTTGGTTTATGACCAATTGCAATGAATACACCTTGAACATCAACGTCCTGAATGGAATCATCCTGTGTCGATTTTAAACGTACACCTGTAACACCGGTATTGTCACCCAATACATCATCCACTTGATGATTCCAGATGATACTGATCTTACCTTCTTTTTCTTTTTCGAAGAGATGATCTTGCAGGATCTTTTCTGAACGCAGGAAGTCACGACGGTGCACCAATGTCACATGCTCCGCGATGTTGGACAAATACAGGGCTTCTTCAACCGCTGTATTACCACCACCGACTACCATAACTTTCTGGTTCTTATAAAAGAAACCGTCACAGGTTGCACAGGCACTTACGCCTTGACCCATGAATGCCTGTTCGGATTCCAGGCCGAGATATTGTGCGGTTGCACCTGTTGCCACAATCAGGGCATCACAGGTGTATTCTTCCATATCACCTTTAAGGACAAATGGACGCGTGTTCAAATCAACTTCATTGATATGGTCATAGACCAGTTCAGTACCAAAACGTTCGGCATGCGCCTGCATACGTTCCATTAATGCCGGACCGGTTAAGCCTTCAGGATCACCTGGCCAGTTATCGACTTCAGTCGTGGTGGTCAACTGGCCGCCGAGTTGCATACCTGCAATCAGCATAGGTTTTAAGTTGGCACGTGCCGCATATACCGCTGCACTATAACCGGCAGGACCAGAACCTAAAATGATGAGTTTTGAATGGCGTGTTGACATTTTTATATTCTCTAACAGATTAGATGTTACGTTGATTGACACGCTTAGACAGCTCTTCAGCCGATTCCTTACGCTCCGAGTAACGATCCGTGAGGTACGCGCTTTGTCCGCGGGTCAGCAAGGTGAACTTATACAGTTCCTCCATCACATCGACAATCCGATCATATAAGGACGAAGGTTTCATGCGTCCCTCTTCATCAAATTCCAAAAAGGCCTTGGGAATAGAAGACTGATTCGGAATCGTGATCATCCGCATCCAGCGCCCCAAGATTCGCATCTGGTTGACGCTATTGAAAGACTGTGAGCCACCACTGACCTGCATCAGTGCCAGGGTTTTGCCCTGAGTCGCACGAATGGCTCCCGCTGCTAGTGGAATCCAGTCAATTTGCGCTTTAAAGATCGAACTCATCGAACCATGCCGCTCAGGTGAACACCAGACCATGCCTTCAGACCATGCTAGCAATTCATGCAGTTCCTTGACTTTAGGATGTTCCAGATCACCATCTTCCGGCAAAGGTAAACCTTTGGGATGAAAGATTTTTACTTCACAGCCAAACCGCTCCAAAATACGACCTGCTTCCGTCACTGCAAGACGACTGTACGAGCGTTCTCGGTTTGAGCCATACAGCAATAACATCCGTGGGGGATGGGTCAGTTCTTTGGCTTGTACCTCAGCAAATGTAGGCGTCGGCAAAAGATCAGATTCAAGATTTGGGAGTGTCATATTCTGCCTCTTAACTATTTGGATAATATTTTTTCTTCAGCCATAAAGATACGCTCACCAAGGCAATTAACACCGGTACTTCAACCAATGGACCAATAATGGTGGTAAAGGCAATCGGAGAAGCCAGACCAAACGTGGCGATTGCAACAGCCAAAGCCAACTCGAAGTTATTGCCCGCAGCAGTAAAGGAAATCGCGGTGGTTTTTGGATAATCATTGCCCATCCATTTACTCATAAAGAAGCTGACAAAGAACATCAGTACAAAGTAAATCGTTAGTGGAATCGCAATACGCAATACATCTAAAGGCAAGCTCACTACATCAGCGCCTTTTAAACTAAACATCGCCACGATGGTGAACAATAAAGCCAGCAAGCTGAGTGGGCCAATTTTTGGCAGGAATTTCGTCTGATACCAATCCAGACCTTTGGCTTTGACCAATGAAATACGCGTCAGGAAACCCATCAGGAAAGGAATACCCAGGTAGATCAAGACGGCATTGGCAATGGTCCAGAAATCCACATTAATCACATGACCTTCTACCCCAAAAAATGGTGGCAAATAAGTCAGGAAGAACCAGGCATAACTACTAAAGAAAACAATCTGGAAGATACTGTTAAACGCCACCAGTGCGGCACCGTATTGGTTATCACCACAAGCCAGGCCGTTCCAGATCAGTACCATCGCAATACAGCGTGCCAAACCGATCAGGATCAGGCCGGTCATGTATTCCGGATAATCACTGAGAAAGACGATGGCCAGCACAAACATCAGTACCGGTGCAATCAGCCAGTTTTGTACCAGTGATAAAGTCAGAGTCTTTTTATCGTGAAAAACCTGTGGCAGGGTCGCGTAGTCCACTTTGGCCAACGGGGGGTACATCATCAGAATCAGACCAATCGCAATCGGCAGATTGACCGAGTTCACACTCATGGCATCCAGTGCTGTCGATGCTTGCGGAAAAAACACCCCAATCGCAACACCCAATGCCATGGCCACAAAAATCCATAGCGTCAGGTTGCGATCTAAAAAGGATAATCCTTGTTTAGACATAATGTGCTCGATTAAATATGAGAAATTTTATTGATTTCAGCAATGAGCTCTGGACGGCTCAAGTTTTTTGCATCTAAAGCGAAGAACGCATCTAAACGCTTGTTGATGTGATCCACAGTGGTCAAGAACGCCTGTAATTTTTCTTCTTCAGGTAAGTCCAGATGTGAAGGATCAGACAAGCCCCAATGTGCCTTGATTGCGCCACCCAAATACAATGGGCAGGCTTCCTGTGCAGCTGAATCGCATACCGTAATCACGACTTCTGGCTCATATTGCTCGCAGGCATCAATGGTTTTGCTCGATAAGCCTTCGGTAGATAAACCCAGATTCTGCAAGGTTTTAATCGTTAAAGGATGCACCTGACCTGATGGTTTGCTGCCCGCACTGTAAGCGATCCAGCCTTCAGGCGCACGGCTGTTAAACAGAACTTCAGAGAGAATGCTGCGGCAACTGTTACCGGTGCACAAAAATAAAAACTTCATAAAAACTTACTCGCAATGGCTCTGAATCGGCAGAGCAGATGTGGAAAGGGAAATCGGAGATTGGCTGTGTTTGAGAGCATCCAGAATTTCAAAACACCACGCCGGTAATTGCGGATTGATGCTGTAATACACCCACTGACTTTGACGACGGTCATTCAACAAACCACTAGAGCGCAACAAAGCCAAATGCCGTGAAATCTTGGGTTGGCTCACTTGCAATTTGTCCGTCAGATCACAGACGCATTGCTCTTCATTTTCAGCAATCAACATGACAATACTGAGACGTGTCTCATCGGATAAACATTTAAAAAACTGAACGTGGTCCATAGCTGCTCCCATTCTATTATGCAAATATATACATATCCGCATATACAGTAAATAGTATAAGTTAAAAATGATAAAGGAAGGATTATAATGTGGTTTGAAAGAGGTCAATTTAAAAAATTGTCCGCTTTTCTCGGCTGTGTTATGAATAAAGAAAATTTTAACGATTAGAAAATTTAAGGAATATCGAATGACTGATAAAAATATTTTAGTGCCGATTGACGGTTCTGATCAGGCACTTGCAGCAGTCAGAGAGGCCGCCATTATGGCAAATGCCCTGGACAGCAAGCTGATTGTCATCAGTATTGTCGAAGAAAATCCGTTTGCCAATACCGATTTTTATTACTTTGGTGCAGATGCAACAACGATGAAAAAGTTTTTTGATGAAGCGTGTGGTAATGCAACAAAGGCCTTGGCCGATGCACAAAAACTCTCGGTCGATTCAGGTGCACGTGAGGTTGAAACCAAACTCGTCAAAGCTGAAGTGTCTGCGCAAACTATTGTCAGTCTCTCTGAAGAACTGGCTGCTTCACTGATTGTGATGGGATCGCATGGACGAAAAGGCATTCAGAAACTGGCTTTAGGTAGTGTGGCTGAAGAGGTATTAAAGTTGTCCTAAGTACCCGTATTAATCGTTAAGCAATAACTGACATAATTTCAGTTCACGCCATAAAAAACCCAGTAGTCTGAGCTACTGGTTTTTTTAAAGAAAATGCATTTTGGGCTTATTTATTTTTCTCAATCAGCTCCGCTACGGCTTGAGCTTCCAGCACCTTACCGCTAGAAACGATTTTATTATCAATAATCAGACCTGGCGTGCTTAACAGGCCTGTTTCCGCAATTTTCATCATATCCGTGACATATTCAATGTCCGCTTGCACACCCGTGCTTTGGACTGCTTCTTCTGTTGCCGCCAAGAGCGCCTTACATTTACGGCAGCCTGTACCTACGACTTTAATTTGCATGTTTTATTCTCCAAACGTTTTATAAAAACCAGTAACCAAAACTATTTAAACTGTAGCCGATGACCAAAATCCCGACAAATACGATACCAACAAACAGGCTAAGTAAAGGAAGTTTCACCACCTGTTTTAACAGGATCAAGGAAGGCAAGGAAAGCGCGGTCACCGCCATCATAAAGGCCAAGACCGTACCCAACCCTACACCTTTGCCTACCAACGCTTCCGCAATCGGCAGGGTACCAAAGATATCCGCGTACATCGGTATACCAACGACCGTAGCGATTAACACAGAATACCAGTGTTCCTGGCCGAGTAAGGCGGTAATCCATTGTTCAGGAATCCAGTTATGAATCGCCGCACCAATACCTACCCCGATCAGTACATACAACCAGACCTTTTTAAAAATTTCTACTACTTGCTCCCAAGCGAACTCGCGTCGCTGTTTAGCCGTCATACTAAAATCTTCTTCTCCCTGAATGGCACCATTATGGGTGACAAACTCAGCCACATACTTTTCCATTTTTAAAAAGCTAATCAATGAGCCGCCCAGTACCGCCAGCACTAAACCCAGTAGCACATAGATCATGGCGATTTTCCAGTTAAAAATACTGGCCAATAAAATAATTGAAGCTAGATCGACTAACGGAGATGAAATCAGAAATGAAAAGGTCACCCCCACAGGCAATCCGGCACGGGTAAAACCGATAAACAGCGGAATCGAGGAACAGGAACAAAATGGGGTAATGGTGCCGAGTAAGGCCCCCATTATATTGGCTTTAATCCCGGTCATTCGGCCTAAAATCTGCTTGGTACGTTCAGGCGGAAAATAACTCTGGATATATGACAGAGTATAGATCAGGACCGAGAGCAGAATAAAGATCTTGAAGACATCATAGATAAAGAAGTGAATACTGCCACCAAGCCGGGTCGCGACCGATAAACCGAAGACATTTTCGACCAGCCAGCGTACACCATCCGAGAGCCAGGTCATTTTAAGCAGCACATCATTCAGCCAAGCAAAGAGGGCAATTATTTGATCCATTTAAATCTCCTGGTCTTGGGGGAATAATAGTGCTTGTGTAAATAGAGACAGTTCTTCAGCACGGATGGGATTCAGTGAATAGCGTATCCAGCGTCCGTCTTTTCTTCCTTTGACCAGACCCGATTCAGTCAAACACTTCATGTGATGCGATAAAGTAGACTGGGTAATGGCAAGATTTTGCAACAATTCGCATGCGCAACATTCCCCTGTCTGTAGCATCTGTAAGATCTTGAGACGGGTAGCATCCGTCAAAACTTTATAAAGAGAAGTCGCTTGTTCATGATCCAATTAAGATTTTCCGTAACATACTTATAATATTGAGTATCTAAATTATATTGATGGCTGTCAATGTGTTTTTTTCTGTAAAAAAAAAGCCCAACAGAGTTGAGCTTTTCTTCAGTGAATAATGCTTTATTTTACGCGATTGCCCTGTTCATCAATGATGACTTCACCATCTTCTTTGGCAAAAGCTTTTAATTGTGGCAAAGGCAGGATGTCCAGCACTACTTCCGATGGACGGCATAAACGTGTTCCGAGATCCGTAACTACCAGTGGACGGTTAATCAGGATCGGATGTTCAAGCATGGCATCAATGAGTTTTTCATCGGTCCAACTTGCATCATCCAGATTCAACTCGGTATAAGGATCCACATTCTTACGTAACACTTCACGAACGCTTAAGCCAGAATCCTGAATCAGTTTGATCAACTGATCTTTTGAAGGGGGGGTGACCAGATATTCAATCACTTCAGGTTCAATGCCCGCATTACGAATTAAAGCCAGGGTATTACGTGAAGTGCCACAGGCAGGGTTATGATAAATTTGCACTTTCGGCATTTGATCCATGAGAGTTATCCTTAAAAGAATAGCTTGGTTATATATGAATATCCGAATATGCGCAATATGAAATATATGATTCTGAGACTTTATTTCAACAAGGATTGGCTAGAAGTATAATGTGGTTTAAGTTTCATTTCACAACCTTCAGCATAAGCGATCGATTCCAGCTGCACCGTCACATGTTTGAGATCAAAATGATGATGTAAAGCTTCGGTAATTTCTGCAAGTAAGGTATTCGCAGTTTGTAAGTTGTCATCATAAACCACATGCACCGTGAGTGCATTTTCCAGGGTACTCATACTCCAGATGTGTAAATCATGCAGATCCACAACGCTCGGAATATTGAGTAAGCAGTTCCTGACTTCTAAAAGGTTAATCTGATCGGGCACACCATCAAAGAGCAAGTGTAAGGATTGGCGGAACAAGGAAAATGTTCCCAAAATAATAATAATGGCGATAATCAAACCTACCACAGCGTCAATCCATAACCAGCCCTGCCATAAATATAAGGCCCCCGCGACCACTACGCCGACCGAAACAACGGCATCTGCCGCCATATGTAGAAAGGCACCTTTGATATTCAAATCATGCTGACTGTTTTTAAGAAACAAAAGGGCGGTGCTCAAATTCACTACCACACCGATTGCAGCGACGATCATAACGGTGACTGCCGCTACAGGGCTGGGAGACTGAATCCGTTGTATAGATTCCCAGCCTAGAGAAAACATCGCAAAGAGGATCAGCACGGCATTAGTAAAACTGGCCAGAATCGAGGCTTTTTGCCAACCATAAGTATGTCGACGATTGGAGTGAATACGCGCTACGCTATAGGCTGCCCATGCCAGAAGTAATCCACCGACATCGGTTAAGTTATGGCCCGCATCAGCCAGCAAGGCCATGGAGTCGGTTTGCCAGCCATAGAATGCTTCAATTAAAACAAAGCCCAAGTTCAATACAATACCGATAGCAAAGGCCGTACCGTAATGTGATGTCTCATGTGTGTGGGAATGAGCCATGGTCAATAAAAATCCAGATAAGGTCTGTTGTACTAATTAAAGCATTTCTAATGCTAAAGCAATTCCTTGCGGCACTGTTGCAAATAGGCTGACATGATAAGCTAAATATCTTATTTATTTCGAGATACAGCAGATGAATCCCTTCCACGGTCGGCACTTTCAAGGTGAAATCATTCTTTGGGCTGTTCGTTGGTATTGTAAATATGGCATCAGCTATCGTGAACTTCAAGAAATGCTCGCTGAACGAGGCATAAATGTGGATCACAGTACAATTTATCGTTGGGTTCAGCGTTATGCTCCAGAAATGGAAAAACGGTTACGCTGGTATTGGCGTAATCCTACAGATTTACATTCATGGCATATGGATGAGACTTATATCAAAGTGAAGGGGCGATGGACTTACCTGTATCGTGCAGTTGATCAACGGGGTCATACGATTGACTTTTACCTTTCCGCTAGACGGAACAGTAAATCAGCCTATAGTTTTCTAGGAAAGATCTTCAATACGGTGAAAAAATGGCAAATTCCACGGGTCATCAATACAGATAAAGCAGCGACCTATGGCCATGCTTTATCACGATTAAAGCGAGAAGGAAAATGTCCAGTAGATATTGAGCACAGGCAGATTAAGTATAAAAATAATGTCATTGAATGTGATCATGGTAAGTTAAAGCGAATCATCAGGGCCACATTAGGATTCAAATCTATGAAGACTGCTTATGCCACAATTAAAGGTATTGAAGTCATGCGTGCACTACGTAAAGGACAAGCATCGTCATTTTATTATGGTCAGCCTCAGGGTGAAGTGTGTCTAATCAACAGGGTTTTCGGTCTCTAAGTACTTTTTAAAGGGAACTTCATCGACTCAAATCACTATTTGCAACAGTGCCCTGAAAACTCCTTACCATTATCAAAAGTCACACTATAAGCATGACTGCTACGCAAACATTCTAAAGGACACGAGATCGTTTTAGTTGAGGTTCTCATTTGCCACAAATGAACGATATGTACATATAGACTCTTACGTTTCACATTCGAGTAGTTCTAAATTATTTTGGCTGTGATTCATGCAGGAATAATGAAGAGCATTCGACAGCCGTGGGAATTGATCGGCATAGCGTTGGTAAATACTGATTTCGTGATTGAGTTGAACAATACTGTTTTCTACACGTTCCAGTTCGATTTGCAGCTGGTCTTTCGTTTCACAAGATTCTTGCTGTGTTGGAAGATGGATGGTGCTGGACTGTGTGATTGGCTGATAGTTTTGATGTGACCATCTCTGATTTTTTAAAAACAGCTTAGTATCTACATAGACGTAATATTCTATATCGTGTTTGAAAAAAATATTCCAGTGAAAATCTATTGTCTATAGCACCTCTAACACCTGCGATAATAGGAATTTAAATATTTCAATTAGAATTTAAACTTTTCTTGAAAACAAAGAATATTTCTTATGTGATCTAAATTCTGATAAAATATATGAAAAGTTTAGAGTCTAAGTATAAGTAATGATAAAGAATAATATTCGACGTGAAAGCTACCTGAAATTTCTGAATACATGGCAAGACCGTGATGTCATTAAAGTACTTTCAGGTGTGCGTCGCTCTGGAAAATCCACCTTATTGGCGATGTTTCAACAAGACCTAAAAGCACAGGGTATACAAGCCGAAAACATCATTGCCATCAACTTCGAATTTATGGAATTTGAAGAACTCACCGATTACCGTAAACTACATGATTATGTATTGTCTAAAGTTGATAAAAGTAAAAAAAACTATGTTTTTTTAGATGAAATACAACATGTTACAAATTTTGAGAAAGTAGTCGACTCTTTATATGTTCGGGATTATATCGATTTATATATTACAGGCTCAAATGCATTCTTTCTAAGTGGAGAACTTGCGACTTTACTTACAGGACGCTATATCGAGCAACACGTTCTACCTCTGTCATTCCAAGAATTTAAACAGTGGCATATTGAAAATAATCCGATCATCCAACAATTATCCAATCGTGATTTGTATGCCATGTATACGCGCAGTAGTTTCCCTTATACGCTTGCCATGACTAGCCAGCAGGAAACTTATGATTACTTGCAAGCGGTCTATGCCAGTGTAATGTTTAAAGATGTTATTCCCCGTTTGAATACTGCCGATATTAACTCTCTCGAGCGTGTCGCAAGATATTTGGCAAGCGTGACAGGCTCACCTATTTCCATCAATAAAATTAAAAATACCTTTGTTTCAAGTGGGGTTAAGATTTCATTTGAAACAGTAAAACGCTATATTCAGGGCTTACAGGACAGTTTGTTATTTTATAGTGCCGCACAATTTAAAGTACGCGGGCGTGAGTTATTACAATCCTCTGAAAAATACTATTTAGTTGATGTCGGATTGCGCCGGATTATGTTGCCTGATGCTAATGCTGATCAAGGTCATATCTTAGAAAATGTGATTTATCTTGAGCTTGTCAGACGAGGTTATACGGTCTATGTAGGGCGGGTTGATGAATATGAAATTGATTTTGTTGCTGTCGATACTTTACAGAATTTAACTTATTATCAGGTGGCATTAGAAACGCTCAATGAGGAGACACTCAGCCGAGAGTTACGTCCATTACAGAAAATTTCTGATTCGTATCCCAAGTATTTGCTTACCTTAGACACGATAGGGACTGAAGCGAATTATAATGGTATTGTAAAAATGAGTGCTCTCGATTGGTTGCTATCTGAAAATAAGTAAAGTTGAGGGTAGACATGGATACTCTTATTTATTAATTAAAACTCAAAGACTTTTCAGCATTAACCAAGAGTGTGATCAAGCATAATTTCTGCTCCATTTGTGATGGATTGATTTACCTCGACTCGATTGAGTCAGATCATCATGATTGAGCCAGAGTCGCTTACTGAAAGTAGCGAGAATTGCGCTGGAGTTTCTGAAGGATATTAATTCCTTAGTTTGCCCATTCATCCATCTGGGCATTTTTTTTGATTAAAATACAATGCTGTTCTTGCTAAAAAATGACGGCACCCACCATAAAACACAATATTCCAAAAATAATCCAAGGCCAGATCTTTGTCTTCGGTTGTTCTAAATTCTGAGGATTATATTCCGTGTGTTCTAGCGATGTCGGTTGTGGAACACGGGTCTTTTTAGAGTAAGGTTGGTGTTTAGAGTAAGATAGTCCCGTACCTGGAATGCCGACACTGGTTCGCGTACCTTTTTTCCCAATATTTAGAGAAGCACCAGGTTTGCCAATGCTGGCACTGCTGATGCCTTTATGGGTTAGATTAATTTTAAAACCCGGGAATAATTTAATACTTTTACGAAATCTAAAACCCATATTTCTCTCATTCTAAAACTTAGCTCAATTCACGCGCTATACCAGGATCCATGATCTGCTAGAGATCGTACTTTGACGGCTATCATCAGGATACTAGTATATTTTTTATCTGGTGATTGCAATACTACCTTTAAATACCGTCAAAAATGTTTACTGTATATTTGCTGTAGGGTAATCTTAAAGCTGCTATTTATTGACTGATTGGTATATGACGACAGATAAGCATGAAGTCCTGCTACGAATGCGAGCCATCGAGCTGCTTGCTTACTGGGAAGGTCGTTTGGTTACCAATCGTTTGATGAGCTGGTTTGGGCTGAGTCGACAGCAGGCTTCTGCGGATATCAAGCGTTACAATACGCTGTATAACCCCGATGCCTTGATTCATGACCCCTCCGTAAAAGGCTATGTGCCTAAAGCCACGTTTCAACCGGTGCTGACTACCGTACATATCAATGAATATCTCAATATGCTCTCGGGCTTGGTCAGTGAATCGCATGCGCTGATTGCGATGCCAGAACCGAATCTTGCAGCAGTTCAATTACCTGATCGCAGTGTACGTCCTGAAGTGATTCGGGAAGTTTTGCGTGCCTGCCGCAACCAAAGTACTTTAAAAATGATTTATGCCTCGATGCAGAATCCGCAGTGGCATGAACGCATGATTTCCCCACATACCCTGGTGTATACCGGTTTTCGCTGGCATGTCCGTGCCTATTGCCATCAGAGCAAGCAGTTTAAGGACTTTTTACTCTCCAGAATTGATCGCACACCTGTTGTGGTGGCGATTGAGTCAGTAGACCCTGCTCAGGATCAGCAATGGCATGAAGAAATTCTACTGACGCTGATCCCTAATCCAAAATTGAATGAAGCTCAAAAAGCGCTGGTCGAAAAAGACTTCGGCATGCCTGATGGCAGATTACAGATTCCGGTGAAAAAAGCCCTGGCTCACTATACCTTGCAGCGATATCAGGCCGCGATCACGCTGGCTGAGGCGGATGATGCCTTGAAATATCCCTTGGTACTACAACGCTCAGATATCGAAAAGCTGTCGTCTTACCTGTTTGATCAGGCCTCATAGGAGATTGACCATGTTAGAACAATTTCATTATGACAGTGACCTGATTGGTGGCTCCCTGATGGTGCGTGAAAGCCGGCTGATCGCGGATCTGTTATTACGAGAAGCGACTCCAGAACAATGGCATCAGGCAATTCAGATTGACAATATTCTGCAAAAAAGAACGCCTGCTTCAGCCCAACGTAACGCCACTGCCATTCGTAAGCGTCTTGAGCGCTTAGAGCCTGATTTCTGGAAAGCACTACGTGATGGGGATGATGAGCTGGCGACCCAGGTGGCTTTTTGTGGTGCACTGGAACGCAACCTGTTGCTGCTTGAGTTTATGGAAACGGTGATGAGGGATGCCTATATCTCTCAGGCGCAACACTTGGACAGTTATATCTGGTCAGATTTTTTGGATGAACGCTCACAACGTGATCCGGATATCTGTGATTGGAAAGAGTCCAGCAAGAAAAAAATGGGGCAGGTGGTGTTTCGCATGCTGGCAGAAGCCGGTTACTTAAAAAGTACCCGTAAGCTGGAGTTGCAGAGCGTGATCGTCAGAGCAGAGCTGCGTAGCCTGTTGGAAGAACATTATAAACAACGCATTAAAAGATCTATGGAAGTGTCGCTATGGACGCGGTAGTTGTAGAGGGGCAGCAATGAGTCAAACAATACATGAGCGTCTGAACCAGATTCCAGAGCGAATTCTTTCCACTGAGTTTCTCACTGGACAAGGATTGGGCAATGAAATTGGCTTCTGGATTTTTGATTATGCGCCTGAAGATGAGTTGAAAGTGCGCGAATATTTGCATTTTCTCGAAGGGATGCTGGAGAAAAAACACAGTCAGCTGAAGGTGGTGAATATCAACCTGCTGCAAGCCGTGGTGGATTATCTGGCTGAGCGTAACTTCATCGATAAAGCCATTCAAATGCAAAAAGCCAAAGGCGATGAAGCGCTGCTCAAAGCCTTAAAGGGCCCACTGCATATGGATAAGTTCGCGCCGTATCTGGTGAGTAAATATGCCACCAATGCGCAAGATATTGTGTTGATGACTGGGGTTGGGTCGGTTTGGCCACTGTTACGTGCCCATCACTTATTGAACAGTTTGCATTCGTTACTGGGGCATAAGCCAGTGGTGCTGTTTTACCCGGGCTATTACGACGGTCAAGCGATGAGTTTATTTGGAAAAATTCCAAGCAACAATTACTACAGAGCATTCAGATTAGTGCCTTAAACACGGCAAATAGAAATAAGAATTCGGGGGAATGGATTGAGATGAACATTAAAGAACTTTTTTACAAGCCATTAGATCGTGCAATTAACGGGGTGGTGAAGGCAGATCAGGATGATAATGCCACGGTTTACCAGGAGCTGGATGAGTACGTGGTCACCAATGAGCTGGAAAAGCATTTTCGTGACTTTTTCCAGTCTTATGGCACAGACCTGAGCGATCCTTCGATTGCCAATCGTGTCGGCGTGTGGATTTCAGGCTTCTTTGGCTCAGGTAAATCACATTTCCTGAAAACCTTGTCGTATATTCTGGCCAATAAAGTGGCACGTGACGCGGAAGGTAAGGAACGCAGTGCTGCAGAATTCTTTGATGAAAGCAAAATCCGGGATGCGTTTATCCGTGCGGATATTGGTAAAGCGGTTAGTCATCATGCCGATGTCATCCTATTTAATATAGACAGTAAAGCCAGCTCCAATGATGATGGTAATCCGATTCTGAATGTGTTTTTACGCGTGTTTAACGAATATCAAGGTTTTAGTGCTGACCATCCACATATTGCACATATGGAACGTCACCTGAGCCAGAAAGGGGTGTATGAGCGCTTTAAACAGGCTTTTGAAGAATCTAGCGGCATGTCTTGGCTAGAAGAACGTGACGGCTATCAGTTCTATCAGGATGATGTCGAAACCGCAATTTCCCAAGCCCTCAACTTATCTGCTGAAGCTGCGCATAAATGGTTTGAGGATTCTGAGCAGACCTTTAGTGTTTCGGTCGAAAACTTCTGTCAGTGGGTGAAAGAATACCTAGACAGCAAAGGACCCCAGCAACGCATATTGTTTCTGGTGGATGAGGTGGGGCAGTTTATTGGCAGTGATACCCGCTTGATGCTGACATTGCAAACCATTACTGAAAACCTAGGTACGATCTGTAAAGGCCGCGCTTGGATTATCGTGACCTCACAGGCAGACATCGATGCTGTTTTAGGTGAGATGTCTTCTTCCAAAGCCAATGACTTCTCCAAGATTGCTGGACGTTTTAAAACCCGGTTATCACTGTCCAGTTCAAATACCGATGAAGTCATCCAGAAACGTTTATTACGTAAAACCCCGGAAGCTGAAGCACTGCTCAGATCAGTGTTTGAGCAAAAGGGCGATATCTTAAAAAACCAGATCACCTTTGACCGTTCAGGCCCAACACTCAAGAACTATGAGGGTCCAGACAGCTTTATCAATAACTATCCTTTTGCGCCGTACCACTTTCAGCTGGTACAAAAAGTATTTGAAGAAATCCGTAAAGTCGGTGCGACCGGTGCACACTTGGCCTATGGTGAACGGTCCATGCTGGATGCGTTCCAGATGGCCGCGAATGCGATTGCTACAGATGAAGTCGGTGCCCTGGTTCCTTTCCACCGCTTCTATACTTCAGTCGAAGGCTTCCTGGATACTGCAGTGAAGCGTACCATCGACCAGGCAGGGCAGAATAAGACCCTGGATGGTTTTGATGTGCAGATGCTGCGTACCCTGTTCATGATCCGCTATGTCGATATCATCAAAGGTACCTTGGATAACTTGGTGACTTTGTCGATTGAGAAAATTGATGAAGATAAGCTGGCATTGCGCAAGCGGATTGAAGAGAGCTTGCAGCGTCTGGAAAAAGAGAGCCTGATTACGAGGAATGGCGATGAGTTCCTGTTCCTGACCAATGAAGAGCGGGACATTACCCGCAAAATTAAAGCCACTGACTTAGCAGCTTCAGAAGAAAATAAAGAGTTAGCCAATCTGATCTTTAAAGATTTACTGCGCGATCAGAACAAATACCGCCATCAAGCCAACAAGATGGACTATCAGATTGGTCGTTTCCTAGATAGCCATAGCCTGGATGGCAAGTATGAGAGCGATTTGAAAGTTGAAATCATTTCTCCGCTGGATACGGAATACAACCTCTACACTGAAGCTTACTGTATTGGTAAAAGTACTCAGGCCGAAGGACAAGTGCTGTTTAAACTGGCAGACGATAAACAGTTCTTTAATGAACTGCGCACCTGGCTGAAAACCAATAAATTCATCCGCTTAAATGATGATGGCACTCAGTCCGATATTTCCCGTATTCTGGCAGACCGTGGTCGTGAGAATCAGGAGCGTAAAAAACGCCTGCGTGCCCGGGTCGAAGAAATGTTGCTGGACGCGGAAAGTTATGCCTTGGGTCAACATCTACAACTTTCATCTTCAAGTCCAACCACCAAGCTGGATGAGGCTTGTCGTTATTTGCTGGAAAACACCTATACCAAACTGAGCTATTTGCAGGTCTATCAGCAGGATGCCTGGCGTGAACTGAACGCCGTCTTGACTGTGGATGATATGGCGCAGCTCGGATTGTCTCTGGATGGCGGACAGAGCAATCCGAAAGCCCTACAGGAAGTGGAGCAGTACATTGCACTACGGGCCACTGGTACAGAGCGTATTCTAGTCTCAGATGTGATAGATCGTTTTGCCAAACGTCCTTATGGCTGGCCGGATGCCGAGATTTTACTGCTGGTGGGGCAGTTGGCGGCAATGGGGCGGATTTCACTGCAGTTAAATGGCGGCAGCTTGCAGCTGAAAGATGCCTTTGAGCCTTTACAAAACAGCCGCCGTCGCCGTGATGTGTCGATCATTAAAAAACGCCAGACTGATGATCAGGTGTTGAAACAGGCACGCCAACTGACTCAAGGGCTGTTCTCGGCCATGGGACCCTCGACCGAAAAAGAGCTGTTTGAATTCTATACCCAGAATTTTAAGACATGGTTAGGTAACTTTAAGTCGTATAAGAGTAAAACTGATGTTGGGCAGTTCCCGGGCAAGAAAGTGATTGAAAAGTCGATTCTGACTTTGGAACGTCTGCTGCCGAATAGCGACAGCTTCGATTTCTTTAAAGCGGTGGTTGAGAACAAGGACGACTATCTTGATCTGGAAGAAGATTATCGTGACATTCATGAATTCTTTAGCAACCAGATGCCAAGCTGGCAACAACTGCAACAGGCCTTACGTCATTTTGAGAAAAACAAACAGGCGCTGGGCAGTGATGAGGTGGCAAAAAAAGCCCTCTCTGAATTACATCGCATTTCGACCATTGAATCACCATATGGTTTACTCAATAAAATCGCTGATTTGGTTCGCACTGTGGAAAGCGTCAATGAGCGACTGTTGAGTGAGAAGCGCAATCAGGCGATAGAACACATTGATGACAAGATCAAACAGTTAGAAGCCGAGATTAAAAACAGTGGCATCGCTACCGCTGAGCTGAGTAACAAGCTATTACGCCCACTACAACTGCTGAAAACGGATATTGAAGTGGAAACTAGCCTGTCCACCATCTATATGTTGCAAACTCAAACCGCCGTGGAGCGTTTTGATGAAGCCTTGTATGAGTTGGAAAGCGAAGTTCAGACGGAAATCCAGCGTCAGGCCAAAGCGGCACAACTGGCTCAGAGCAAAGCAGAGAGTGTAACCAACACTGCAACCACCTCCAGCCCAGTTACATCAACACCTGCTGTGAGTCCGGTACAGCCTGCGACAGCCGTAGTGCCACCGAAACCAGTGGTAGAAGTTGATGTCGCTAGCATTTACAGCAAAACCTCCAGCAGTGTCTATCTGGAAACAGAAGAGTCAGTGGATCAGTTTGTAGATGCACTCAAAGCTGAACTGAAAAAAATTGTGAGTGACAAAAAGCGTGTGCGTATCCGCTAACAGGGCTTAGGGATATCAGCATCAGTAATTCATTTAAGGTTGAACTATGAACACCAGCAATATTAAAAAATACGCACCGCAAGCACGTAACGATTTTATCGCAGCCATGCGCAAGCAGGCCGCCAAATACGGCATCACCGCAGACAGCATTTTACCAGCAGAACAGAAAGGGGACTTGCTGCTGATTGGCGATCAGGTTTTTCCGCTATCAGTCATGAAACCACGTGAGAAGCTGATCAAACGCATTCAAACCAGCAGTTTTGAGCAGACGATTGATTATATCGCTTACAGCTGGTTTAACCGTCTCTGTGCGATTCGCTACATGGAATGCAAAGGCTTACTGGATCATGGCCGTCGTGTACTCAGTAGTGCCGATGGTAGTGCAGGCTTGCCACAGATTTTGGAAGAATGTCTGGACATTGAGCTACCGAATTTAGATGCAAGCCGTGTGGCTGAGTTAAAGCTGGATGGCAACAAAGACGAAGAGCTGTATCGGGAACTGTTACTGGCTCAGTGTCATGCGTTGAATCAGGTCATGCCACTCCTGTTCGAACAGGTGTCTGATGAATCTGAACTACTATTACCGGATAATCTTACCAAAACCGACTCTTTGATACGTGATTTAGTGACCAGTATTCCGGAAGAAGATTGGTCGGATGTACAGATTATTGGCTGGCTGTATCAGTTCTATATTTCTGAAAAGAAAGACCAGGTGATTGGTAAAGTCGTCAAAAGTGAAGACATTCCTGCAGCGACACAACTCTTCACCCCAAACTGGATTGTGAAATATCTAGTACAGAACAGTGTTGGTCGTCTATGGATGATGGCACAGCCGGACAGTACGCTAGCGAGCAGTTGGGAATATTATATTCAGCCGGCGGAACAGACGGATGAGGTGAATGCACAGTTAAAACAGCTGATTGATGTCCGTATCAGTGAAGATGGCGATACCTTAAATCCTGAAAGCATTACGGTACTCGATCCGGCTTGTGGTTCGGGGCATATTCTGGTGGAAGCCTATGACTGCTTAAAAGCGATTTACTTAGAACGTGGTTACCGTAGCCGTGATATTCCACGTTTGATTCTGGAAAATAACTTGTACGGCATTGATATTGATACCCGTGCAGCACAGCTCGCTAGCTTTGCACTGCTGATGAAAGCACGTGAGGATGACCGCCGTTTATTTAGCAATCCACCGAAGCTGAATATTATTGCGCTACAAGACAGTCAGCCAGAACGTTTGGATGCATTCAGTCAGGATTTGGCAAGTACTGGTATTGCTCAGACCGATTTAAAAGAACTGCTAGATTTATTTGAATATGCTTCGACTTTTGGTTCTTTGATTCAAATTCCTCAAGCATTCGCTAAGAAACTACCTGATTTAGAAAGCAAGCTGAATACAGCATTAGAATCAGGTGATATTTTTGCACAGCAGTCAGCACAAGAGTTATTGCCTTTACTACAACAAGCTAAATTACTGGCTAAACAATATGATGCCGTGATTGCGAATCCGCCGTATATGGGCAACAAGTACTTAAATCCAAATCTTAAAAACTATTTAAAAAAGAACTATCAGGGTTATGAAAAAGATCTTTTTTCAGCATTTATGATCCGAGATTTGCAGCTAACTAAAGAAAGTGGACAGCTTGGCTTTATGTCACCTTTTGTTTGGATGTTTATTTCATCGTATGAAAATTTGCGTACGCATTTTATTGATCATGCAACAATCACAAGTTTGATTCAGCTTGAATATTCTGGTTTTGATGGAGCAACGGTTCCAATTTGTACATTTACATTAGCAAAAGCACATATTGTAGAATTTACTGGTTCATATATTCGTTTATCTGATTTTAAAGGTTCTGAAAATCAGGCACCTAAAACATTAGAAGCGATTAAAAATCCCAAGTGTGGATGGTTTTATAATACGAAACCAGATGACTTTAAGAAAATCCCTGGTAGTCCAATTGCTTATTGGGCAAATTCTACTATTAAAGAAATATTTTCAAATACTTCTGTTTCAAAATATTCTGTACAAGAAAGTAGCCAATGTTTAACAGGTGATAATAATAAATTTCTGAGATTTTTATGGGAAGTCGATGCTAATAGAATTGGCAAAAATAAAAAATGGATTTTCTATGCAAAAGGAGGAGGTTTTAGGAGATGGTATGGAAATTTAGATAATTTAGTGAATTGGAGCCCTGAGGCTATCCATCACTATAGAACCTCGAAAGTACCAAGGATTATTCCTGAATATTTATGGTACAAGGAAGGAATTACTTGGGGGTTTATAACTTCTTCTTTGCCAAGTTTTAGATATTTACCTGAAAATGCTGTTTTTGATGTTGGTGGAAGTTCAATATTTTTTGAAGATGAAAAAGACTTAAACTTTTTTTTAGGTCTCTTTAACACACCAGTTGCAACTAAATTGATAGGGGTTTTTAATCAAACATTAAACTATCAATTGAGAGATATCAGAAATTTACCTGTCTGCGGAAAAGATGGAGGCTATAATCGACTAATTGATGATATTGTTAAAAAATGTTTGCATATTTCAAAGCAAGATTGGGATCATTATGAAACTTCAATCGACTTTCATGAATATCCAATCATTCGTACTCAACAGCCAAATTTAGAACAAGCCTTTAATACGTGGCAGCAACAAAATGCTGACGCCGTGGCTGAAATGAAACGCTTGGAAGAAGAAAATAATAAGCTGTTTATTGATGCTTATGGTTTGCAGGATGAACTGACACCCGATGTACCGGATGAACAAATCACGCTTACTCGTGCCGACCGTGAAAAAGACAGCCAGCGTTTAGTGTCCTATGCACTTGGCTGCATGATGGGACGTTATAGCTTAGACGAACCGGGCTTGATCTATGCCCATGCAGGCAATCAAGACTTTGATGCCAACCGTTATCAACAATTCCCTGCCGATGTAGACGGCATTATTCCATTGACTGAAATGCACTGGTTTGAAGATGATGCTACACATCGTATCCAAGAGTTCTTAACTGCGGTTTGGGGTAAAGATAAGCTAGATGCCAATATGCAATGGCTTGCAGAAAGCTTAGATAAAAAAGCCAGTGAAACAGCTGAAGATACCATTCGCCGTTACCTCGCCAGCAAGTTCTACAAAGACCACATGCAGACCTATAAAAAGCGCCCGATTTACTGGTTATTCAGCAGTGGTAAGCAAGGCGCTTTCCAGGCATTGGTGTACTTGCACCGCTATAACGAAAGTACTTTGGCACGTATGCGTACCGAATACGTCATGCCGCTGATTTCCAAAATGTCCGCTATGGCCAATTCTTTGGAAAGTGAAATAGAAAACAGTGATTCTGCGGCTGAAATCAAACGTATCGAGAAAAAACTGCAAGACTTGCATAAGCAACAGGCTGAACTGAGTAGCTTTGAAGAAAAACTGCGTCACTATGCCGATCAGCGTATTACTTTAGATCTGGATGATGGGGTGAAAGTGAACTACGGCAAGTTTGGGGACTTGTTGGCTGAAGTGAAAGCAGTGACGGGAGATAAATAATGAAATTAAGAAGTTTAAATGAAATTTTTGAAAATCGACTGATTCGGATCCCTGATTATCAAAGAGGATATGCTTGGCGCAAACAGCAGCTTAAAGACTTCTGGGAAGACTTGATTTTGCTTGAAGCAGATCGCGTTCATTATACAGGGGTTATTACCTTAGAAGCAGTAGACCGTAAAACTTGGTCGAAGTGGGAAGACGATGAATGGCTGATTGATGATCTTGATTATAAGCCCTACTTTGTCGTGGATGGTCAGCAGCGATTAACGACAGCGATTATTTTAATACAGGCGATTATTGAAACAGTTCCTGATGGAAAAAGTATCGCAAATCAGTTTGTTTCTGATTTAAAAGCAAAATTTGTTCAAAGAAAGCCAACGGATGGGATTCGTGAAAGCTATATCTTTGGCTATGAAAAAGATAATCCAAGTGATGAGTTTTTAAGAACTAAAATTTTTGGTTTGCAGTCTCATACTAATCAATTGCAGGAAACGCTGTATACACGCAATTTATTCAATGCAAAGAAATTCTTTAAAGAAAAATTAAGGGAACTGAGCTTTGAAGACATCACGGTTTTATACAAAAAATTGACGCAAAAATTTCGTTTTAACTTGTATGAAATTGATGATGAGATCGACGTATTTGTTACGTTTGAAACCATGAATAATCGTGGCAAATCATTAACCAATTTAGAATTGCTGAAAAACCGATTGATTTATCTATCGACTTTATATCGTGAAAATGAAGGGCGTTCTAAACTTAGAAGAAATATTAATGATGCGTGGAAAACTATTTATGAATATTTAGGTAAAAATCCAGAAAAACCTTTACCAGACGATGAGTTCTTAAAAAATCATTGGATTATGTATTTCACATATAGTCGTGATAAAGGCGATGATTATAAAAAATTTCTATTAGATAAAAAATTTAATGCACGTGGTATCACAAGTCCCAAAAAGGGAGAAGCTAGCTTAAAAATCGAAGAGATTCAGGGGTATGTAGCGAGTCTTCAGCAGTCGGCTATGAATTGGTTCTATTTACATAATCCTTACTTTCCAATTGCTAACAGCCTTTCTGATGATGAGCAATTATGGCTAGATCGTCTAGGACGTTTGGGTTTTAATGCGTTTAGACCTTTAATATTAGCTGCTTATAATACCAATACTCCTGCAACCAAGATTGCTGAATTGCTGAAAGTTGCAGAGCGGTTTGCTTTTACTTTATTTAGTTTGAGTCAACGACGTGCCAATACAGGAGACTCAGCAATTTATGGTTTAGCACGTGAGCTTTTAATGGGGAGAAACACAATCGATGCAACGATTAATTCAATAGAGGGATTAATCACACGATTCTTTGATCCACATAACTATTTCACTTATATCGAAGACAAATACAAGTTTAGGGATGGATTCTACTCATGGAAAGGTATTCGTTATTTCCTTTATGAATATGAACATTATCTCAAGGAGAAAGGAAAGAATCCTACAACCAAATTAATGTGGAATGAGTTTACTGAAAGCTTGGAGGGTTATGTAACTTTAGAGCATATCTATCCACAAAAAGATACAGATCCATACTGGGTTAGTAAATTTGGCCATCTTGATGGGCAACAACGAAAATGGCTTACACATTCTTTAGGTAACTTATTGCCATTATCTCGTTCAAAAAATTCTTCATTACAAAATGACAGTTTTGATTTAAAGAAAAATAATGACGAAGGTATTGGATATTACAATGGATCTGTTTCGGAAAATGAAGTCAATCTTAAGAATGATTGGACACCACAAGAAATCTTAGAACGAGGTCTAGAGCTACTTCGTTTTATGGAGGAAAGATGGGACGTTCAATTAGGAGATGAAGCATTTAAACGAAAACTACTTCACCTTAATAGTATCCAGACATTTGTTCCTCAAGATCAAAAAGAGGTAGTTGCATGAATCTGGATCAACTGCAAAAGGGTCTGGAACAAGCCTTTTATACTGAAAATCACCGAATTGTCTTTTGGTATGATGCAGAACAGTCATTTACTGAAGAAATCAAAGCCCTAGAGCTAAATGATGTCCATATTTTAAATATGGCAGAAGAATCCAGCCTTGCGATTAAGCTTAAACTGGAACTACAAGACCAGCAGGGCAAATACTTGCTGTATTTCCCTAGCCCTGAGCCTGAAACCGAACAAGACTGGTTACTGGACATCAAGCTGTATTCACGCAGCTTCTATGCCGATCGTTTCTCGATTATTTTCAATGAGCTGGGTTTACAGCAGCAGAGTCTAAGAGAACATCTGGCCAAACGTGAAGAATTCCTTAAAGCCAAAGCCCGTCTGAGTACATTGAAACGCTATATCCAGTCTGATGCAGATGAACAGGATCTGGATATGGCCATGATTGCGGCTGTGGTCAAGGCTGATAGTGCCGAGCTGATGCATATTGTCCTGGCGTTGGCAGATGAAATGGTACAGCAGAATCTGAGTCTGGAAGTCAATCCGGAATCCTTTGCTGAACTGGAAAAATTCCAACTGGTGCCAACTTTAGTCACAGCATTACAGGCGGAAATTGGTTATCCAGCATCGGTTGAAGAATTGAATGGGGAAGCACCATTCAAGCTCGGTACGTTCTTTATCCGGTTGATGACCACGGGTTTCTGTGAAAGCTTGGGCGATATCCCCGTATGGGCTCAAGAACTGGTGATGTCATCCGTCAGCTCCCGTGCGACGGCTAGAGCCTTTTTGTCGCGCTGGAGAGACAGTTCTAAATACTACCCAACCTTCGATACACTCTCCCAGACCGTGGCAAATGCACTGCGGATCCAAGAAAAGGTCGGGGTCTTTGATCTGGAGCAGCTGCTCGATGTCATGACCTTTGAAGTGATTGAACAAAAGATCATTGTTGATTTGGCCAGTCATATCCCCGCAGCAGCCAAAGCTGAACTGGAACATTTCAGAACGGTTATTTCTACCCGTCTGGATGGCTATTGGGCGTCCAAACATAAGGACGATGCAACCCGCCGTAAATACCGTACCGTCTATACAGCGTTGCAGGCAGCGATTGAGCTGTTCAGTCTGCGATTGCAGTTTGATTCTGGGTTCTATTTCGACTCTAGTGAAGCCTTGTATAAAGCCTACGAGCAGGAGTTGTATCGCTTTGATATGGCCTATCGCCACTACAGTGCTGCTTCTCAACGCGCTCATGTCGATATCCTGAAAAAACTTGATGAAGAAGTTGAAAATTGCTATTCCTACTGGTTTATTGACCACTTGGCACGCAACTGGGGAGAGCGGGTTGAAGCTGAGCAACGCTTGAATGTCTGGAAAGTGGCAGATATCCCAAATCAGCAGAACTTCTATGATACCCATGTCAGCCCCTTACTGGGTTCTGCAACGAAACGCCGTATTGTGGTAATTATCAGTGATGCTTTTCGCTATGAAGCTGCGGTAGAGTTGCGTGATCGTATTAATGAAAAGCGTTATTCTGAAGCGACCTTGTCTTCACAGCTGGGCGTTGTCCCAAGTTACACCACACTTGGCATGGCCTCGTTGTTGCCGCATCAGACTTTGGAGTACAAAGAGGCCGCAGGGGATGATGTTTTAGTAGATGGGCAGTCCAGCAAAGGGACTGCAGGACGATCCAAAATTCTGGCGGCCTATAATGGATTGGCAGTCACCGCTGAAATGGTAAAAGGCTGGTCGCGTGATGAAGGCCGTGAAGCGCTGAAAGACTATGAGCTGATTTACGTTTATCACAACGTGATTGATGCACGCGGTGACAGCGCCTCGACAGAATCAGAAACCTTTATGGCGGTGGAACATGCCATTGAAGAACTGACCGAACTTAGCCGCAAAATTTTAATGCACTTTAATATTTCCACCCTATTGATTACAGCCGACCATGGCTTCTTATTCCAGCAAAGTAAACTGGAATCTGCGGATCGTTCAAGCTTGACTGAAAAACCTGCCAATACATTGAAGAGTAAAAAACGCTATGTGATTGGGCATGGTTTACCAGAGAGCAAGGAAGCATGGAAAGGCTCAACCCAAGCTACGGCAGGCACATTATCTGCGACTGACTTCTGGATTCCAAAAGGGGCGAACCGTTTCCATTTTGTAGGAGGCTCACGTTTCGTGCATGGCGGCATTATGCCTCAGGAAATCGTAGTGCCTGTACTAACGGTAAAACAGCTGCGTGGTGAAAAGGCCGGACAACGAACCAAGCGTAAAGTTGAGGTTATTTCTACCAAATCCACGCTGAAGATGGTCAATAACATCCAGAAGTTTGATTTGATGCAAACTGAAGCTGTCAGTGAGCTGGTCATGCCAGTGACTTTATCCATTGCCATTTATGATGGGGATCTCAAAGTTTCCAGTGAAGAAACCTTGACTTTTGATAGCAGTACCGACTCTGTTGCCGATCGGGTCAAACAGGTCAGGCTGTCATTGTCCGGTACTGATTTTGACCGTAAGAAAGATTACTTTCTGGTACTGAAGGACAAAGACCTGAATATCGAAATGCAACGCTATAAGGTCACCATTGATTTGGCATTTACCGATGACTTCTTCTAATAACGAATTAACGATAGAGCGTAGCCTACATGGAATCTGCTAACGATAAAGAACTGGATCAGCTGCTGAATGAACACTTTGCTGGGCGGGTGGTACGTAAGGATCTAACTAAACTAATCAAAGAAGGGGCCAATGTCCCGGTCTATGTACTTGAATACCTGCTAGGAATGTACTGTGCCTCGGATGATCCTGAGATCATTGAGCAGGGACTACGTAACGTAAAGACCGTGCTGGCAGAGAACTATGTACGACCTGATGAAGCTGAGAAGGTGAAATCCCTGGTTCGTGAACGTGGCAGTTATAAGGTCATTGATCGGGTGACCGTAAAGCTGAATGAGCGTAAAGACAAATACGAAGCATCATTTAGTAATCTAGGCATCAAAGATGCCGAAATCTCGGCAGGCATCGTCAAAGAGTATGAAAAATTACTTGTTGGTGGTATCTGGGTCATTGCTACGCTCAGTTATTATTTTGAAGAAGGACAAACCAATTCTCCATTTGGGGTGAGCTTACTCAAGCCGATTCAAATGCCGAATATGAATATGGAGGAGCTCTTCAATGGACGAGCAGCATTAAGCACTGATCAGTGGCGCGAGAGTTTAATCCGTTCGATCGGCATGGAACCAGCTTCGCTAAAAGAGGACGTGCAATGGCACCTATTAGCGCGTATGGTTCCGTTCGTTGAAAATAACTATAACGTTTGTGAATTGGGACCACGTGGTACCGGGAAAAGCCATATTTACAAAGAGTGTTCACCGAACAGTATTTTAGTCTCGGGTGGGCAAACGACTGTCGCCAATCTGTTCTATAACATGAGTAGCCGCCGTATTGGTCTGGTGGGGTTATGGGATGTAGTGGCCTTTGATGAAGTCGCCGGTATTTCCTTTAAGGACAAAGATGGCGTGCAGATCATGAAAGACTACATGGCCTCGGGATCTTTTGCCCGTGGCCGGGAACAGATGGAAGCCTCAGCTTCAATGGTTTTTGTGGGTAATATCAACCAAAGCGTGGAATCCCTGGTAAAAACCAGCCATCTTTTGGCACCTTTCCCAGAAGCCATGATTGATTCGGCATTCTTCGATCGTTTTCATGCTTATATCCCCGGCTGGGAAATTCCCAAGATGCGCCCGGAGTTCTTCACCAACCGTTATGGATTGATCGTTGATTATCTGGCTGAATTCTTCCGGGAAATGCGCAAGCGTAGCTTTGCGGATGCCATTGAGAAGTACTTCAAGCTCGGTAACAACCTGAATCAGCGTGATGTGATCGCCGTTCGCAAGACGGTTTCTGGATTGATGAAGCTGCTCTACCCACACGGTCAGTTTAATAAAGAAGATGTACGCCAGTGTCTGGAATATGCGCTGCAGGTACGCCGTCGGGTCAAAGAGCAGCTGAAGAAAATTGGTGGTATGGAATTCTATGATGTGCATTTCAGCTATATCGATAATGATACCTTAGAAGAACATTTTGTCTCAGTCAAAGAGCAGGGTGGTGGCGGACTGATTCCCGAAGGTCCAGCCAAGCCAGGTTTCTTATATACCATCGGGCTCAGTAATAAAGGCATGCCAGGCTTATACCGCTTAGAACTTCAAGTCACCAAAGGTTCAGGAAAATTGGCGACATCAGGCTTATGGAATTCAAGCAGTGCCAAAGAACAGGTCAAAATTGCTTTTGATTACTTCAAGGCCAATGCATCCAGAATATCGGGTGGCAGTAAGGTGCTGGAACATGACTTCCACTTACATGTTGTTGAATTACAGAATACCGGGCCGCTCAGCCATCTTGCCTTACCAAGTTTAGTGGCTTTCGCTTCTGGCCTGTTAGGACGATCGGTACAAAGTCAGATGGTGGTACTGGGTGATATGAGCTTGGGTGGTTCAGTGACACCGGTGGAAAGTATTGCCGAATGTCTTCAAGTTGCTTTTGATGCTGGTGCCAAGAAGGTTGCTTTGCCAATGAGTAGTGCGGCAGATATCCCAACGATTCCTGTGGAACTGTTTACCAAGTTCCAGACCAGCTTTTATGCAGATCCGGTAGATGCTGTGTTTAAGGGGCTAGGGGTGGATTAATTTCATATCTGTCTGGAAGAGTTACAGTAGATTGTTTTAAATTCAGTTTCTCAAGTTAAACACCATGTTGTAAAAGCATAATACTGCCTCTTTTAAAGAGCTAGTATTTTAGGGGGGATTACCGTTCCTAATACCCGATTTTGTATATGAGATTTTATATTAATTAGAAGACACAATATGTCGCGTTAAATTGACTATTCATAATTTAATCAACACAATATGTGGTAATTTGATCAAACTTATCACTTCATAACAATAGTTGAAAAATTGTTAATTTTAGTGAATTTATATACATATAGGGTAGACTTACCATAATGGTAACATATACAATTATTAGTAGATACGATGAGCTTGGAGATCTAGATTCTTTAAACACAGATCTAGAAAAACCAGAGCTCATTATTAAGCGAGATAATCCTTTATATGATCCAACAGAAATTTTAACCAAGCTTGACGACCCGTCTTTTAAGCTTTACACGGCCACTGACAAAAGTCGAAAACAGCTAAATTTTCAACTTAATATCAACATACCTGGTGATTTATCTAAGTTGAAAAGTTATATACGTCTAGCATTAACAGAAGGGCGTTATATTAATTCTCAATGGTGCCATACCAAAGGTATTGCTTGGGCCGCATGTGATTCTTATGTGTTCAAGCATAGCGAGTACAATGAATATTCTTATTCATTGAATACATGTGATATTTATTTAAAGGTTGCCTTAAATAAAAAGGGGCAGGCTCTTTTAATTATCTCTGCTCATCTTGGTACCTATTGATTTTTACTTAGTCATGGAAAGGGGCTTACCATGTCGAATAGAACTTGTGAAATGTGTGATCAAGGGCTACTTATAAAAACAAACGTGATCGATAATGTTGATTTCAAAGACAAAGTTTTACGTGTTCATAGTGCTTTTTTACAATGCAATTTTTGTGGATGTATTGAATTAAGTGATGAATATGCTAAACAGAACAACAGAGCTTTAAACTTAGCTAAGAAAGAAGCGTTAGGTTTACTAGTTGGTGAAAAAATTCGTCTAGTTCGAGAAAAATTAAATCTTACTCAATCTGAAGCTAGTATTTTATTTGGTGGAGGTAAATTGGCTTTCACTAAATATGAACATGATGATGTTATACAGTCCAAAGCAATGAATACCTTGATTGAAGCAGCAGATCAAGTTCCGGAGTTTTTTAAGTATTTAGTATCAAAGTCAGAATTGTCAGCTTCATCTAAAGAGAAGTTTCAAGATAATTATGTCGATATACATCTAAATGTTGATTATAGAGAAAGACCAAGTTTATATGTTATGAGTAATTCACATAACTTTGAGACAGATGCTAATGGTTATATTGAATTAAAAGAAGAAGTTGCATGAGTAAAGCAAAATCTCCAATTAATGAAGCTCTCGAAAATATTTTCCTAAAAAATATTTTATTGAAGTCTATTAGAGCAGAAAATCACCACTTTGATGTAGAGCTGAATCCAGATATTAAATATAAAGTGTTATTAAAGCATAAGGTTATTCAATCTTCTTTATTAGAAAGCACTGATCATTCGCAACATTTATTACGTGTATCATTAAGCTATGGTGTGAAATGGGTAGCAGAAGAAGATGCTTCTAAAGAATTAGCAATAATTGAAGCTGATTATATGGCTGAATATAAGCTTAAAAAAGTTATATCTGATGAAGCTGTTGATGCTTTCTGTCTGAAAAATACAGGACACAACGTTTGGCCCTATTGGCGAGAATTAGTCTCGACTACTACTCAAAGATTGGGACTGCCTAATTTAACACTCCCTCTACAAAAACCTGTTAAAGAAAGTTAATTTTTTAAAGTTAAGAGATTAAATTAAATGCGTTTTTAAATATAAATAAAGCCTGAATCCATGATCTAGGCTTTATTTATATTTTGTATAACAACGATTATATTAAATAGCGGTGAAAGTCTATGGTTATATAAGCCAATAAATAGAAAATAACGGAACTAATGTTTATAATAAATTTTTTAATAGAAGAAATAGACATCATTGGAATATTTATCAATAATTTGGGGATGGCTTGATCAACATTTTAGGCCAGTGATAGCGTTAATAGCTTCTATTTTTGCTGTTTTCTTTGCTTGGAGAAAAATAGGAAATAAAGTAAATGATCTAGACGATTGGCTGAAATTCTATAATACTGAACGAACTCATCAAGGAAAAATGTGCTGTGGTCGTACACCACTTGAAACTTTACTTGATGGAAAATGGATTTGGGCTGAGAAAAATTTAGCTCAAATTTAACCTGACAGGCACAATAAAAAATGGGTAACTGTCAGATCAGGTTTGAGCTAGTACATTTTAGGAAATCTTAATCAAATTCCATTCTTTGTTTCCTGAATATCCAATAAATTAATTTTATTCATTTTTTCAGAGTGAATAACAATAGTTAATTTAGCAGGATGTTTAAATCTCATTTCGCTAATTCTGAATGTCCAAATCATAATTTTTAGTAAGTCCTCATCACTAATTCCCCTATGCTCTTTAATCCTTGTAATACCTGAACCAAATATAGGGACAGAAACACTGCGCTGCCCATAAACTATATTTACTTTGTCCCAGAATGTTATTAGAAATCCTAGATACTCAGGCATGGTTAAATTAGCTCTATTAGAGGAGTCAAATTTAGAAAAAGCAGTCAAAATATAGTCATTATGCTTTGTACACGACAAAAAAAGACAACTCATTGAAATAATGGCATAATACTTGTTTTCTGACGACGAATATGATGACACATTTCAATGAGTTACATCTCATCTTAAACAAATATCTAAAGTGGAACAAGTCACGTGTAAAATGTTTTACACTGATTATGCTGGCATTAATTGTAAAACAGACATGTAATCTTTCTTCTGCATCTAAAGCCTTACCCATCACGTGCTTACCACAATCATTTTATCGACGTATACAACGCTTCTTTGCAGATCAGTATTTCGATTATCGTCAAATTTCTCAGTTAATTTTCAATATATTTTCATTCGATAAAGTCCAATTAACTTTGGATAGAACCAACTGGAAATGGGGAAAACGAGATATCAATATCTTGATGTTAGCCATCGTCTATCGTGGAATAGCGATACCTATTGTTTGGACATTGCTCAATAAACGTGGAAATTCAGATACAAAAGAGCGTATTGCTTTGATTCAACGCTTTATCTCCATTTTTGGTAAAGATCGTATTGTGAATGTGTTCGCAGACAGAGAATTTATCGGTGAGAAATGGTTTACATGGTTAATTGAAAATGACATTAACTTCTGTATACGTGTTAAAAAAACTTTATTGTGACCAATCACTTAGCCAAGAATCATAAAATTAGTGATTTATTTCGTCATCTTCAAGTTGGTCAAACAGAATGTCGTAAACGACGTATTTGGGTTGGTCGAGTGAAACTGTATATTAGTGCGCTACGATTAGAAGATGGAGAACTTTTACTTGTTGTTTCTCCTATGTTTAATGCTTCTGCTATTGGTGATTATGCATTACGCTGGGAAATCGAAACCTTATTTAGTTGTCTCAAAGGACGTGGATTCAATCTTGAAAATACTCGTTTAACAGACCCTAGACGAGTCAAGAAATTGATAGCAGTGCTAGCGATCGGTTTCTGTTGGTGCTATTTAACAGGTGAATGGCAACATGATCGAAAAAAAGCGATAAAACTAAAGAAGCATGGACGACTTTCAGTAAGTTTATTTCGCTACGGTTTGGACTATGTTCAGATGGCTATTCTACGTTTGATTGGTTTTGGAAAAAAAGAAGAATTTAAGAAAGTGCTAGCAATTTTAAGAAAGAAAAAGCCTGATAGGACAAGGGCCCTATGAAATTTGTCGTGTACAGAGGTCATTATGAACAAATATAGTTCCTATTTTAAACTTCTTTTTCTTTCCAACTAAACGATCTACGTTTTCCTCTAATATTTCATTATCCTCAAAAGGATAGTTATCAATCTCTTGATCAAGAGCACTTATTTCTATATCTAATTTTTTTTGTAAAAAAATTCCATTTAGAGAAACTTCATTAATAATTTTATTATCAACTAAAGTGTCAAAATATTCATTAAAAGCAATTACCTTCAATCCATCTTCTTCAAAAATATCGCCTTCCTTAATACAAACTGTAGTACCTTCAATATCAATTTCAACTGAATTTAATTTATTTGCTTTTCTCCAATCATAGATATAAATAATCACTAAAAATACTAAGAATACTCCACCTAATAAGCCTTGTATCTTTGATGGTATGGGAACAAAAGCAAGTAATAATGTTGCAAAGGCACTGAATAGAGATATTTTTAAAAAAAAGGAATCTCTCAACTTTTTATTAAATATTTTAACTTTCATTATAATTTATAGTCTTTAGATTCTAGAGGTGACTGTACTGTAAATCCTTTGTTTAATAGTGCGTTATGAAGTAAGGACTTATTTAAGGGAACATGTAAAACAGGAATATTTTTTTTAGAGTCCCTGAAAATTGGTAAATTATCCCACAATTGAGTCACTTCATTTTTAAATTGTCCATTTACTGATAAAAGTTCACTGTATGTCGTAAATTCTGGATAAACAACAATAATTGGTAGTTTAAGTACATTCACGCCATAATCAATTTCTTCTCTTAATGCTCTTGAGTTTTTAGTCTTTGAACTTAAAAAAAGAATAATATTTTTTGAATTTCTTAATCTTTCTCTTAACCTAGGTTTTAAGGTTTGCTCCCAATTACTATTATCTCGAACGTTATAAGTCGTTTCATGAGCGTTATAAAATGGAAAACTACCATCTTTTCCTTTCCATGCTTTTAGCATCTGATAATGACAAAAGTCATGTGTAGCATATGCTCCTAATGAAGATGGGTCAAAAGGTTCACTTACATAAAATGCGCTGTAACTATTAATTCTACTCACTTGATTTTCCTTAAATTATTTATATCTTATAATAATGCATTGATTATAAATGACAAGTAATAGAATTAATTCTAAAGATCAAATTGATATATATTTAACATAATGGGCGTTATACGAAGTACACTTGTATATTAATCTAAATATCAACCACTTAATAAAAATAGAAAAATCCAAAAATGACCAAAAAGCCGATTTTGAAACAAGTCGGCTTTTTTATGAGCGGTTTTGATACTTCTTGCCAATAAATTTGACTAAAAAATAGTCAGTTTTGAGGTTTTTCAAATTTTATCAATGCCTCAATGTCCAAAATTATCCACATTTTTTGTGGATAAAATTTAGGCTATTTTGTAAGCCCTGGCTCATACCAATCTCGGCCCTTTGCTGCTATCCGCAATACTGGAAATTTCCTATCATGAAGACATAGAGAGCAGGATGCTCCAGATAAAAAGAATAAGATGAACAACAAGGAACGTGAGATCAGACAGGAGTCAGATCTAAGCGCCAAATATGGAAAAGCCCGACAGGATGTCGGGCTTTTTTATTGCCTATCCTTTCTCATTTGCAAAACAAACATAATGCCCCTAAAATATAGACTATAATCTATATTTTGGTTGTGGTATGTGGACAGTCATTACGACAGATCTATTTAATCAGTGGCTTGAACAGCAAGATGAACCTACACAAGAGAAGGTCCTAGCTGCCCTGGTTGTTCTACAGCAGCAGGGACCGAGTTTAGGCCATCCTTTAGTAGATACTGTGTATGAGTCTAAATTTACCAATATGAAAGAACTGCGTGTTCAACATCGCGGTAGACCCTTAAGAGCTTTCTTCGCATTTGATCCCTTACGACAGGCTATTGTTCTATGTATTGCTGATAAAGGCGGTAAAAAGCGTTTTTATAAAGACATGCTGGATATTGCAGATGAACAATACCAACTTCATCTCACTACCCTAGGAGATAAATCTAATGGCTAAGACTCTGCAAGAATTGTTAGCTAGCCGCTCTCCAGAGAGCCAAGCCCGTATTCAAAAAATGGCTGATGAATTACTGCTAGAAAATCAGCTTCATCTTATTCGTGAAGAACTCGAAATTTCTCAAAAAGAGCTTGCTGAAACTTTGGGAATAAAACAGCCATCGCTTTCAGCAATAGAAAATCGTGGCAATGATCTTAAGATTTCAACCATGAAAAAGTATGTTGAGGCAATGGGTGGGAAGCTCCGTATTGATGTAGAGCTTCCAACAGGAAAACATATAGGATTCAACGTTTAACAATAAAAATGGGAGCTATAGGCTCCCATTTTTAGATTCGTATAACGTTGAACCCAACGGTAAATAGTCGTGTGATCAACATTCACACCCCGTTCGGCCAGCATTTCCTGCAGTTCACGATAGCTAATGCCATATTTACAATACCAGCGCACAGCCCAAAGAATGATTTCGCCCTGAAAATGCCGACCATGGAAAGGATTCATATGCTGCACCTTTAGCTAAAACAGTCTTCAGCTTACCATTCGTGGTTATTTGCAACAGTGCCATTTTAAGTATCTGATGAACCCTTATTCTGCTTCCAAAAGACTTTTACATTATGTAAAGATTGGTGAATTTGTTGACATATACTACCTTCAGGGACAACCATTGTATCAGAGGAGACATTAGCTATCCTGCTAAAGTACATCATACAATTTATACAAATGAGTCATTGAATAGTGTGATCCGTCAATCAAGAAAAGAAAAATCTTTTCTTCCGATGATTCTATGAAGAAAGAAGTAATTTACTTCGCAACATTAAATCCTGCTAAGAAATAGACATTGCCAATCTTATGTGGCATTACTACTCATGACTTTAAGCAATGAATTGATTTACTATTCATTTCGATGGTTGATTAAATGATCATTTATAAAAAATCGGACTTACACAAAATGAGTTACAGACTCTAATATCACCCTCACTTTAAGTGGCATAAGTTATATTACTGCTTTTATCAGACTTATGCTGCAATATATGAGTGTAGGACAGTAGGCTTTTTTACCTCTGTCGCTATATAGCCATAAGTAGTTATGGCACCCCAATCTTCAATTTTGAAAACTACTTCTCAGCCCAGTAAATAGCGCCATTATTTAGTTCTGCTGGTTAAATTCAATCCTAACCATAAGACCACCAATAGCATTTGTCCGATGTAACTCAACTTTTCCGTGATATAAATCGACAATTTGCTTAACAATCGATAAGCCGAGACCACTGCCAATAATGACACTGTTCTGATTCACCCTATAGAATCTTTGGAAAATCAGAGGTATTTGTGCTTCATCCAAACCAATTCCATTATCCTCAATCTGCACAAAGCTATAATTTTTAACACAGCCACAACTGATTTTTATGACACACGGGCGTTCATAACTACGATAGATGATGGCATTCTCTAAAAGATTACGGAGCATAATTTCCAATTGCTCAGGTTGAGCCATAACTAGAGCTGACTCCAGTTGTAACTGTAAGTCAACTTTTTTTTGACAAAGCTGAAAATCCATCATCGAAAGAGTACTTTGAATCACATTAACGAGATCGACCGAGCCTTGAATTTGATGAGCATTGGGTTCAATCCGGGCTAAGGTTAGTAACTGTGTAATCATTCGCGAGGTTTTATCAATGCCAATCATGATGTCCTCAGCTGCTTCTCGTGCCTCCTCAGTCGAACGTGCACTCTGCAAAACTTGTGCATGCAGACGGATCGCCGCCAAAGGTGTACGTAACTCATGGGCTGCATTTGAGGTAAAACGTTTTTCACGTTGCATGCTTTCTGCAACTTCACTCAATAATGTATTTAATGACTTCACCAAAGGTTCGATTTCTTTGGGCACGACAGGGTTGATGGGTTTTAAATGTTCAATCGACTGCTTTTCCAGATTTTGACTGATACTGAATACAGTGGACAAATTGCTACGTACGGTCTGCAAAATCAGCCAAGACAATAATGGTAAAAAAAATGCTGAAACCCCTATTAAAAATAACAGCATATCTCTCTGGATATCCTGACGGATAGTCCAGACCTGTGCAATTTGTACTTGTATAGTGTGGGTGCTGTCCCAAACCGAATAACTGCGATAGGTTTGATTGTGAATATTAATCCAGCCAAAGTTGGCTTGCTGGACAAACGGATGTGTGCCAACGCCAACCGAACGATAAATCAACTTGCCATTACGATGCCAGATCTGGAAAATAATCTGATTATAATGCTCCCCTTGAGCTTTCTCGATGACCGTATGATCCGGGATTTGCCCCGCCAGTGAACTTGAAGTAGTCGAAAGTAAAGCATGGGCTGTTTCAGCCAGTGATTTATCAAAAATATTGTTCGCGGTACGCTGCATTCCCCAGTAAATACAACCTAAACTACCCACCCAGACACTGGCGGTGATGACCATTAAAATAAATGATAGACGTCTGGTCAGTGAATAACTGCGAATGAAATTGGCCATTAATAATTTTCATCCATAATATATCCAAAGCTTTGTACAGTGCGCACGATATTTTTTCCCAGCTTACGCCGTAAATTATGAATATAAACCTGTATCACATTACTGCTCACATCTGCATCATAGGCATAAAATGAGTTTTCTATACTCTCCCGTGAAATGATCCGGCCACGGTTAAGGATAAATAGTTCTAGCAAGTGAAACTCTTTCGGGGTTAATTCAACTTCAGTGTGATCTCTCAGTACCTGTTTAGTCGCTTTATTAACCGCAATATTGCCAATCTGAATCAAATCACTCACTTCTCCTGAAATACGGCGTAATACTGCTTGAATCCGTGCAATAACTTCATACAAATCATAGGGTTTAACTACAAAATCATCTGCCCCAGCATCTAAACCGGAAATTCGCTCCTGAATTTTATCCTGAGCAGTCAAAATAATAACGCCTACTTTATTCTTTTTACGACGCAGTGACTTTAAAATTTCCAATCCATTCCTGTCTGGCAAACCTAAATCAAGCAAAATAAACTGATAATCATAACTCGCCAAAAAATGATAGGCTTGTTCTGCTGTGGTGGCGATATCAACAACAAAATTCGCTTGGTCTAAGCCCCGTGCTGTCGCCTTAGCCAGTAAGACATCGTCTTCAACTAACAATATTCTCACGTCTGAGCTCCCCCTCTCATTCTACTTCTTGCAAGCCTAAATTTTATTTCCGTGAAAACGACAGCTATAGCTGAATTCTGAAAGACATAGCACCGAAATATTTTCGTAAAATACTATTTTATCAAGCTTTTACCGTGCTGCTCAATTAAGTAATCAGCTATACTCTGGCCCCAAAAAGACAGAATACCAGCCGAATAATGACCACACAGGGCATTGATGTATCAGCACTCTACTATATTTTACTCTGCCTGATGATCCTCATGTAAAGGCCATAGTTGATGTGAATTCAGCAATAGCAAACTCAAGCTTTCTGCATAATCAATTTTGGCTTGATCAATTCGACCACGCGCATCAACCAGTTGCTGCGAATGGAGTAACAGTTCATTTAAACTCAATTCACCGAGCTTATATGCTTTTTGCATCAATCCATGTTGTTGCTGTAACTGTGCCAAATTCTGTTGAGCCTGCTCACTCCGTACAGTTGCCGACTCCATCTGCGTGAACCAGTATTGCGTTTCCTGACGCAAACGGTTTTCTACTCGTCCGATCTCAAAATTGGCCTTTTGAGCTTCCGCCATGGCCATACCAGAAGCTATACGCACTTGCCGACTGGCGAGTGGAATTGAAACGCTCACACTCATCAAGTTTTCAACGCCAGACTGTTCACGACTATAGCCCACTCCGACCGTAGGATTAGGTACCCGATTGAGTTGCTCTCTTTTGACTAATGCATCTTGCTGTGCTGCCTGTGTTTTAACCAGCTCAAGCTCATGGTTGGCAGACAAAACCTGCTGTATCCATTCAGTCTGTGTATATTCGAGTGGTCGAATTTTGATGACATCACTGCTCCAGTGTTCTGGAATATTTCCCTGATAATCACGTGACAATAACTGCTGTGCTTGATAGTAAGCTGTTTTAGCCTGCATATATTGCTCTTCGATTTGCCGCGATTCATTGCTAAGTAGCATCAGTTCCAGTCGTGGGGCATCTCCAGCACGAATACGCTGCTGGGTCATTTGCATATAGTGCTGTATTCTTGCTTGCTGTTCCTCTAAACGCGTCAATTGCAAAGCACTGCGCATATATGCAAACCACTGATTTAGCAAATTTTTGGCAACTTCATGTTTGGCATCTTCATATTTTAATTCCGCAATACTCATCCCTCGTTGCGCCAAATCCTGATCCAGCTCGTATTTGCCAGGCAAACGAATCTGCTTTTCAATACCAAAGCTCGGCTCATAACTATTGGACTTTGTTTGACCATCCTGGGCGTTGCTGTTACGAAGCTGCATGCCTGCACGCACGGTCCAGGGATGGCCCAGTTTTAGCCCCTGTCCTGCAAAATTGGCATAGTCCTGGTCCGAAACTGCCGATCGAACAGTTGGATGCTGTAACAAGCTCTGTTTGACCGCATCGAGTTGCGGCAAGACTTGATCCAAAGCGGGTTCCGCGGATACGACAGAAGTCATCATCACACAACAGCCCAAGCCCAGTAAACGTAAGGCTTTACCCAGCAAACGGGGTTGAGTCGCTATCTCTGGTTTCATTCGTTCACTTCTCCTTGACCAGCATAACCCGATGTTATGGTTGGTAATACCCAATAGAAACAGTCACTTGATTTAAATTTCTTTTGGATATGGGCTAAAACTAAAGGTACAGTTGCGAGGGGTAAAATCAACAGAATCAAATTACGCTCAGTTGCACCCCGAATTTTTTCTTGAATGTTGCGATAATGTTGGCGGCTGCCGAAACCTTGTGCCGGGATACAGGTACATCCTGTCACAATCTCGGGAATAAGCCATAAATGGCTCATTAATTCTTCCGCAATATCACTGGAGATGTTGATAGAGAGTTGGCACATTTCAGACATGAGTATCTCGCACTAAACCAAATTGTTTGAACAAGTTAGGAAGTAAAATCAGCGTCAGTAAGGTGCAGGAAATTAATCCCCCAATCACCACGATCGCCAATGGACGCTGAATTTCAGCACCTGGCCCAGTGGTAAAGAGCAAGGGAATTAAACCCAAAGCCGCGATACTTGCAGTCATCATTACTGGACGTAAACGTCGCATCGCCCCCTCACGAACCACTTCTTCAATTGCAACGCCGCGTGAAATGAGCTGGTTAAAATAACCGATCATCACCAAACCATTCAGTACGGCAATCCCCATTAATGCAATAAACCCAACAGAAGCAGGTACCGATAAATATTCACCGGTAATGGCTAAGGCTACGACTCCCCCAATTAAAGCAAAGGGAATATTCACAAAAACCAGTACTGCCTGACGAACAGACCCTAAAGTTGTAAAGAGCAGGAAGAAAATCATGGTCAACGCTGCAGGGACAACCAGCATCAGACGCGCTGCTGCACGTTGTTGATTTTCAAACTGTCCACCCCATTTCAATGAATAGCCGGCCGGTAATTTAACTTTCTGGGCAACCTGCTGTTTTGCTTCCTCGACAAAACCAACTAGATCCCGGTCACGCACATTGGCACGGACAACGGACATTCTTGAAGCATTTTCCCTGTCAATTTTGACGACGCCTTCAGTCTTGACCATTTCTGCTAAAGAGGACAACGGTACAGCCGCTGAGTTTGCAACAGGTAAATTCATGTTCGCGAGGGCAAAACTGGATTGTCCCAGACGTGGATCACCTTTCATCATCAATGGAACTGGTCGCCCCTGTTCAATAATCGAACTAATCTGCTGCCCTTCAATGAGCATTTTGAGTTGTACCTGTATGCTCTGACTATCTAACTGATTGCGGACAGCCATATCACGACGAATACGTAATTCCTGATATTGCACCCCAGAATTTTCCAAAGTCATGACATCTTCACTGCCTTTGATCCCTTGTAGAACGGTAGAGATTTGCTTAGACAGCTGATTCAGCTGATCTAAATCGGTACCAAAAATTTTGACGGCCAAATCTCCACGTACACCCGATAACATTTCTGAAGTCCGCATTTCAATCGGCTGACTAAAGGTGAGATTGACCCCAGGAACATCGGCCAATACATGGCGAATTTTGGCTAAAATCTGCTCCTTACTTTGTCCCTGCCACTGATCTTGCGGTTTCAAAATGACAAAGCTATCGGTTTCATTTAAGCCCATAGGGTCAAGGCCCAGTTCATCCGAACCGGTTCTTGCCACAATGCGGGCCACTTCTGGAACTTGTTTTAGAATTCTTCTTTGAATGTCCAGATCAAGTGCAATCGAATTTTGCAGGCTGATCGATGGCATTTTTTCCAGCTGCAATATGGTGTCACCTTCATCCATGGTTGGCATAAAGGACTTACCAATGAGTGGAAAAATGAGTGCAGCAACCACCAAAGCACCTCCGGCCAAAGCATAAACACGTTTCGGATGGGCCAAACTTGCATTTAACACCTTGCTATATGCCTGTTCCAGCTTAGCAACAATATACGGCGTGTGATGTGCTTGAGATTTTAAAAAATAGGAACACAGCACCGGAATAATCGTTAATGAAAAAATCAGTGAGCTCGACAATGCAAAGACAATGGTCAGTGCCACTGGAGAGAAAAGCTTCCCTTCCAGACCTTGCAACGTCATTAACGGAATGAAGACCAGCATAATAATGATCATTCCTGCAGTCACCGGCACCGCCACCTCACAAACCGCGCGATAAATGACATTCAGCGGGGGTAAAAACGAACGGTGTTTGGACTCGTGTGCATCTGCCAGTTGCATTTCGATATTTTCAACCACCACAACCGCCGCATCGACCAGCAAACCAATGGCAATGGTTAAACCACCCAATGACATCAGGTTGGCACTTAATCCAAACTGACGCATCATTAAGAAAGTACTCAACGCAGATAAAGGTAAAATCGCGGCAACCACCAAAGCGGCTCTTAAATTGCCTAAAAACAACAGCAATAAAATCAGGACCAATACAATCGCCTCGACCAAGGTTTTACTCACGGTATGAATGGCACGATTCACCAGTTCACCACGGTCATAAAAAGGCTTGATCGTAACGCCCGGGGGTAAGTTTTTCTCAATGTCATGCAAATGTTCACGCACACTTTGCACAACCTGACGTGCATTGGCGCCTTTTAAGGTGAGGACAATCCCTTCAACAGCTTCACCCTGACCATTTTCGGTTACCGCTCCGTAACGGGTAAGGGCACCGGTATGAACATCGGCGACATCCTTCACTTGCACCAGCGTCCCCTGATGATTGGAAACAATAATCTCACCCAGCTCTTGTAAATTGGTGACACGACTATCGCTACGAATCAGTAATGATTCTCCATTTTCATTCAGACGACCGGCACCGTCACTTGCATTATTTAATTCAATTGCTTGTTTTAACTGATCAAGAGATAGACCTCTTGATGCCAGAGCATCCAGGTTGGGTGTCACTTCAAAAGTACGTGCCAAACCACCCAGGACATTGACATCCGCTACCCCTTCAATTTTTCTGAGCTGTGGACGGACGACCCGATCGAGCAAGGTTCGTTTTTCCATATCACTCATAGGGCCATGTAAAGTGAACATAAAAGATTCACCTAATGGCGTCGTCATAGGCGCAATCCCACCAGAGGCATTGCCAGGCAAAGCTGACATGACTCCAGTCAAACGCTCATTGACCTGTTGTCGGGCCCAATAAGGATCTGTCCCTTCTGCAAAATCCAGGGTAATGATTGCAATGGCATATTTAGATTGTGAACGTAATACAGTCTGATGAGGAATTCCCAACATTTCCTGTTCTATCGGTACCACAATACGGCTTTCCACCTCTTCTGGCGTCATGCCAGGAGATTTCATCACAATTTGAACCTGTGTACTTGATACATCGGGAAAGGCATCAATCGGCAATTTTGTAAATGCCAAATAACCTGCAACACTGATTGCCACACCCAATAACAGCATTAGGATTCGTTGACTCAGTGAAAATGCAATAATACGTTTTAACATGTGCCTAACCTCATTTCATCGCAGTGCTACTACTGGCAGGTGGTGCCTGCTCTGCACCGAAACCTGACCAAACGGCTTTTAGACGTTCGACACCATTCACAGCAACTTGAATTCCAGGTTTTAATGTGTTTCCAATCACATGACTTTGCTGCTGGTTCGCACCCACCAATTCCACCGGCATTGCAAAGAAACCATTTTGGTTCTTGATAAAAATGAAGTGCTTGTTATCTTTTAAAGTCAAGGCAGTACTTGGTATTACCCATGCAGTTTCTGTTGTCGGGTTATGGCTTTGAATATTCGCTTTAATAAACTGTTGTACTTTTAAACAGTTATCCTTGGCATTCATCTGAACTAAAACATTTTGAGATTGCGTATTGTCTGAAAGTGCTGGTGCAATTTTTTGTACCTGCCCAGTAATTTCACACCCCTCAACTTTAACCAGATCGCCAATCTGGATATATTTGCTATCCGCTAAAGGGGCTTGCAACATTAATTGCAAAGGTAGATCACTATTCACCAACTGACCCAGTACTGCGCCGGTTTCTACATATTGACCTGCAGATACCTGTAAACTTTCTACACTGCCTTTGGCGGGACTTTTAACATACACTACGGAATTCAGTCCCTGACTGCTACTTCCTCCCATAAACTGCAACATGCGTTGCTTGGCACTCAAATCAATATTCAGTCGTTGCACTACATTCTGGGCTTCCTGTACACGTTTTTCAGCAATAATCCCTTCAGCATATAAACTGCGTTCACGTGCCAAATTTTGGCTGGCCAATTGCAGTTGTGCACGAATTTGTAAAATTTCATTTTGAATCTGAATTAAATCAGGGCTATGAATGGCCAGTACAGGATTATGGAGACCCACTTCGGCTAAAGGTTGCACCAGTACCTGTTGAACTATCCCCGCTATCGGGCTGGTTAAGACCACTTTACTTTGAGGTGACCACTGCGCTTGCCCCTGCAAAGTCAGTGCAAGTTGTACATCACTTGTCGCTTGTCCTAAAGTTTGTAATTGAATACCTGCCTGTTGAATCTGTGTGGGCGAAATTAAAATCTGATTACCAGAGACATCTATGGTTTCTGTTTCATTGGCGGTTACATTTTGTGGCTTTGATTTTTCCGCTTTATTTTTATTAAATAGTGAACTGCTCGCCCACCAAACTCCTAAAATTACCAAGACCAATGTGCAAATACTGAGAAATATTTTATTATTTCGTAATACACTCACTTGTTGACTCACTGATCTACCCTCAAAAATATTTTCTCTCAGGATAAATTTAAGTTCTTAAGATCTAATTAAGTTTGGAAATCCAATTTTTTCAGGATCTAAAGGGTAATTTCCACCTAAGCATAATATCTCGGTTATTTCTAAAGAGCAGATGAAGGCGGAAAAAGAAAACCATATCCCCCTTATCTCGAGAAGCAATGAGTTTGCTTAAATCAATTCAAGAATATACTCAGTCACAAAATTTCATCTCCGTTAAAGGGCCAGTTAATAAATATCCCTACAATGTCGTGAAAATACATTCATCTACTTTACTTTATAAATTTTAATCATTATTTTTTTAGAGCAAAATTAATCATGCACGATTTCAATCTGAATTGATTCAGATTGAAATCAATTATTTTTATTTTTACTTTATCCTAAAAATTATTACGCTGGATTAAATCAAAACTATTAAATTAATATCGCTTATACTTTTAATAAATAGTAATTCTGCTACAATCTAACCATCTTACTTGGATAATTGAGACAATCTAAGTGATCATGGTTTTAGGAAGATTGCTCGCATTCTCAGCAATCTTGTTACAGATTGCTGTTTTTTTACAGCCTTTACTTCCAGAGAAATATCAAATTTCTCCTGTCTGTGAAACTATTGTCCATGCACTTCAACTAAATAACTCACACCATGTGCATAGCTCAGATCATTCTTCGCATACTCACTCTCATCAAGAGTTGAATTTAGCTAATCATGATACTGAAAAGCTTAATCATGCACATCTTGAACAAAAAACTTCGTCCAGTCATCATCACGATGCAAATCATCAATGTCAGTACTGTGTGGTTTACGCACATGTCGTTCCTTTACCAGACATTCGCGTTAAAGAAATACTTGTTAGAGTTCAAGTTCGGTTATTAGCTTTTAAAGAAGCTTTCTTTCATATCTTCTTTATTTTAAATCAATTATTTCTTATCCCTCAAGGTCGAGCACCTCCTCTCTCTTTTGCTGTCTAAATTTATTGGCAATTCCTTATTGTTTTGAAATTTAATTAGTTGAAGAGACTAATCGCTATGTTATTACTTTTAAAAAATGCACGTATCTGTGTAGGCACACGCATATCAGAGCATATGAACCGTACCGGGTTTGTCGGAGAGTCAATATTCTGAGAGACTATCCCGATGACAAAATTAAAATATACCCCTGAAATCAGAGAAAGAGCGGTTCAATTATTGATTGAATCTGAAAAAGATTATCCTTCTACTTGGGCTGCAATCACAGCAATTGCGCCTAAGATTGGTTGTACTCCTGAAACACTTCGTGCCTGGCATCAAAAGCATTTAGATCAGCAAAATCCTATTAAAGTACAACAGATATCTGATCAAGAAAAAATGAAGCAAATGGAACGTGAAATTAAAGAATTAAAGCGTGCCAATGAAATTCTACGTAAAGCAGCCGCTTTTTTCGCCCAGGCGGAGAGAGGTCTCTAAATTTAGGCTATTTGATCAGTACCTTTATTTTCGCAGCAGTATTTATAGCTTTGCTATTCTTTCAAATCCGCTCTAAATTTTACCGTCCTTATTTGTATTGGTTTACCATCATCGCCAGTACGACCGTAGGTACGACACTGGCTGATTTGATCGATCGATCTTTGGGGATTGGTTATATCGGCGGAAGTAGCCTATTGCTCGGTTTGGTCTGCTTGTCTTTATTCAGCTGGTATAAGGTTGAAGGCAGTATTTCACCGCATACGGTGAATTATCCACGGGCAGAAATTTTCTATTGGTTAACCATTACCTTTTCCCAAACCTTAGGGACGGCTTTAGGAGATTGGTCAGCAGACACCATGGGGCTGGGTTATAGCGGTGGAATTATCCTTTTCGTCGGTCTTATTCTCATGATTTTGGCCCTGTACAAATTCACTCATGTTTCAAGAACCTTACTGTTTTGGAGTGCATTTGTTTTAACCCGCCCTTTGGGGGCTGTGGTGGGGGATTTCCTGGATAAACCGATCGCTTCGGGTGGTTTGGATTTAAGTCGCTTTACTGCTTCAGCTGTCATTTTGATTGCGATTCTAGTGTGTATTCACTTTAGCAATAAAACGACTGCAAAAAAGGCCTAAATATATAAAGTCGTATTGATATCGAAACATTGATTGGATCTGTGCGCTGACAAAATATGACAGTAAGCCCTGCTAAAAATGCTTTCAACGAGGAAATTTTTTCGCCATGATTCCATTGATTCAAGCCAATCAGCAATTGTTCATCTTGAGCATCCTTGTATTTTCACTGGTTATTCTTTTGTGGGTATTACAGTACTGGATTATTCAGCATGGCAAGCAATTATTTGATTCAGTTGTGCAGTATGGGGGAACGTTTAAACAGCAGGTGGGAAAAAGCAATTTATTCATTCGAATAAAATACAAGTACCCCCGTTTTTTTGGTTTTTTGTCGAAAAGATTTCAGCTCCAGCATTTTTATGGCTTACCTCTGACGCTTTTATTTTTAGCCATGGGCTATATTTTAGCTTTGTTTACCGGACTTGTTGAAGATGTGGTTACTTCAGACTCCATCGTGACAATGGATTATTTTGTTTCCCAACAGATGAATATGCTGCATCAACCCAGCGTAGTGGATTTTTTTATTTTCATCACCAGTTTTGGTTCTACAGCAATTTCTTGTTTGATTGTGATTTTAGTCGGTGTGATCTGCTGGATCATTCGCCAACCCTATATATTAATAGGGTTGCTGGTCTCCACTATAGGAAGTTCTATATTTACCTTCCTGAGTAAACTCTTATTTCATCGCGTGCGACCAGCAGATGCTTTACTGCTGGAGCAATCCTACTCATTCCCTAGTGGACATGCCACCATTGCTATTGCCTTATATGGATTTCTTGCTTACCTGGCTATTCGTTTTAGCCCAAATTTTATCAGACAAGTCCGTATATTTTTTACGATGTTTCTTTTTGCTGTACTTTTAGGCCTAAGTAGAATTGTCTTAAATGAGCATTACTTAAGTGATGTGCTGGGTGGTTTTTTGGTAGGAACATTATGGTTAATTGTCAGTATTAGTCTGACAGAATGGTTAAGTGCCAGAGGAAAAATTATTTGGCAAATACCTGGGTCAGCTATGCAGACTTATACAGTAAGCCTAAGCATTATTTTGGTTCTGCTTGCTGCGCTAATCTATGCAGAAGTCTATCAATTTCCATTGTTGGCTTAAGTAAAATCAACTTTTAAGATCTTTTAGTGGACAAGTAAAATAATTGACCAAATAATAAAAATAATGAGAAGTGCTGAAAATTGTGCCGCACTTCTCATATCTTTTGCCTTTTTGGAATGCATGTTTTTCAAGCGAAATACGATCTAAAACAGCTTCAATCGCAGAATTGAATAATTCCACAATTACAGCCAGTAAACAGACAGCCACCATCAGTGCCCGTTCTATAGAAGAAACAGCAATAAAAAAGCTCATAGGAATTAGAATAAGATCAATTAATACGATTTGACGAAAAGCTGCCTATTTTTAGACGCTGTTTTAGATCCTAAAAATGAATAGCCAGTGGCTACTAGAATCCGTTTTAAAATTTTTTTGCCTTTTAATCACGGTTTTTGAAATTAGCCAATAATAATCTCTACAGATGAAATAAATTTATTATAATCATCCTGATAACAAAAAGGATATACCTTGTGCGCCATTCTTATCATATTGAAAAACATTACATCGAACGTGCGGGATGGTTGCGTGCAGCTGTGCTGGGGGCAAATGACGGGATTATTTCAGTCACAAGTCTCGTGGTGGGAATCGCAGCCAGTGGAGCATCTACCCATACTGTACTGGTGACCTGTATCGCCGGATTAATATCTGGAGCTGCATCGATGGCTGCAGGTGAATACATCTCCGTTAAATCGCAACAAGACATTGAAAAGAATGATCTGCAGATGGAAGAACGTGAACTGCAACGCCATCCTGAACATGAATTAAATGAGCTAAAAAATATTTACATACAGCGTGGATTACAACCCGCTTTAGCGCAAGAAGTCGCGCAACAACTGACTGCACACAATGCTTTAGATGCACATGCGCGTGATGAAATTGGTATTTCAGATCATACTTCTGCCCAGCCGTTTCGTGCTGCCTTCTCTTCAGCCATTGCATTTACTGTAGGCTCATTATTTCCTTTAATTTCAATTATGCTTCTGCCTGAGCGATACTTAGAGAAAGGCGTCATGCTGATTGGGGTATTAAGTCTCGGAATTATGGGTGCCTTGGCCAGTTATGCGGGCGGCGCCAGTATTTGGAGAGGTTCGATTCGGGTAATGATTTGGGGTATTATTGCCATGTTATTCAGTGCTTGGATTGGATCATTATTTAATGTTGCGGTGGCATAAGATCCTTTTTTGTATAATCCAAATATTCCCACTCCATGAGGAGTATAGATAATAAGTCTATAGAAATACCTGACCTATCTGACATGCTTTATATCAATAAAGCATGTTGTTCTAGGTGAACAATATGCCTATTTTCTATAGTTATAGATCTAAATCATTTCATTTTTTTAAAAAGCATACTTTTTAATACATTATCTTTGAAAATAAAATGGTGGATTAATGCAGCACAAGCATGTAAACCTACGACTGTAATAAAGAAGTTACCTAAAAATTGATGCATCTGACCAATATATTTAACCTCTCTAACACTGCTCAAAAGTGGCAAATTTAAAGAGAATACTTGGAAGTTATCAGTGAAACTCGATAATGCAAGCCAGCCCGCTATTGGAACGACACATAAACTTACGTAAAGCGTAAATCTGACAATTTTAAATAATTTTATTTGATACGGATTAATGATCTCATTTTGAGGAATACTTCTTTTATAGAGAAAAACAACACTCAACCGCACGAAAAATAGAATAAATATTGAAATTCCACCTATAACATGAATCTGGCCCTGCAAACCTGTTCTTGTTGGATCTCCACTCGTCAAATATACAATTACAACTAAAACAAAGGTAATCCAGTGCATTATTATCATAGGTTTAGGATAATTATTGTTCATATTTTTTTCCTGAATTTTAAATATTTATATAAAACTGAACCGATGAAAAAAGAATAGATAAAATTTATCTAGTAAAGTAGTCGTAGCCCAAGTTGGCTGCAGATCATCTCCCAACTTGAAGATCTTTTGTAATTTCAACATACCTCATTTCTAGCCTATACATGGTACTACTATAATCTTAAAAATAACTTGCCAGACGCTTAGAAACTTTGGGCACGAAGGTTTATTTTTAATAGGCAGCTTATAAATGTTATTTCAGACATTGGATTGGGGAAAGCCTGCAAATGCAGGCTTGGTCTTATTTTTGTACTGGACCGATAGTATTAAAAAAATACACATCATAATTGCGATAATGTAAAACTTGAACATTCGCATAATGAGGGGTAAAGGAGTTGCTGCGAGCCAGCACGACAAGGGCTTGTCCAGCTTTGATCTGTTGATCAAGCATGGAGTCGGACCAAAGGTATTGCCTACGTTCGGGTTCAAAAATCAGGCCATCCTTGAGTTGTTCTGAACTACTGTCCTGGCTGGCATTCTCCCAGTCATCCACCAAATAAACAGGTTTTTGTAGATTGAGAAGGAATGGAACATCATAAAAATAGTTGTGATAAAACACAATTGGCATATTTGCCTTAATATTTTTCTGGAAAGAAACCTGATTCGCATTATTTTGCACATCAAGAATTCTGACCCCAAGACTCACGCTCATACAGAGCATTATTGCCATACTGAACATCAGTGAAAAATAGGAAATTCGCTGTTTGAGATAATAAAAAATGAGCAGAATACTGAATATAAGAATTCCAGCTCCCAAGCTATAGAGGGCACTGTTGCAAATAGCGATTTGAGTCGATGATGTTCCCTTTAAAAAGTACTTAGAGACCGAAAACCCTGTTGATTAGACACACTTCACCCTGAGGCTGACCATAATAAAATGACGATGCTTGTCCTTTACGTAGTGCACGCATGACTTCAATACCTTTAATTGTGGCATAAGCCGTCTTCATAGATTTGAATCCTAATGTGGCCCTGATGATCCGCTTTAGCTTGCCATGATCACATTCAATCACGTTATTTTTATACTTAATCTGCCTGTGCTCAAGGTCTGGTGGACATTTACCTTCCCGTTTTAACCGTGATAAAGCACGTCCATATGTGGGTGCTTTATCCGTGTTGATCACTTGTGGAATTTGCCACTTCTTCACATTATTTAAAATTTTTCCAAGAAAACAATATGCTGATTTGGTATTACGTCTAGAAGAAAGATAAAAATCAATGGTATCGCCACGTTGATCGACTGCACGATACAGATAAGACCATCGTCCATTCACTTTTACATAGGTTTCATCAATATGCCACGAGCTCAGATCTGTAGGATTACGCCAATACCAGCGTAAACGTTTTTCTATTTCAGGAGCATAACGTTGAACCCAACGGTAAATAGTCGTGTGATCAACATTCACACCCCGTTCGGCCAGCATTTCCTGCAGTTCACGATAGCTAATGCCATATTTACAATACCAGCGCACAGCCCAAAGAATGATTTCGCCCTGAAAATGCCGACCATGGAAAGGATTCATATGCTGCACCTTTAGCTAAAACAGTCTTCAGCTTACCATTCGTGGTTATTTGCAACAGTGCCTTAATTCTTTGATTTCACGTTCCATTTGCTTCATTTTTTCTTGATCAGAGATCTGTTGTACTTTGATAGGATTTTGCTCATCTAAATGCTTTTGATGCCAAGCACGAAGTGTTTCAGGAGTACAACCAATCTTAGGCGCAATAGCTGTGATCGCAGCCCAATTAGATGGATAGTCTTTTTCAGATTCAATCAATAATTGAACCGCTCTTTCTCTGATTTCAGGGGTATATTTTAATTTGGTCATCGGAACATTCTCTCAGAATACTGAGTCTCCGACAAACCCGGTACGGTTCAAACTGCTATAAAGTGGTATTGTTCACTAGTACACTCATTTATGAAGGATTAAAGGTAACCATCCGATAAAGCACCCAACACATCCCTCGCTTCAGTAGCTTTGCAGTAAGTACTAAATTCAAATCCCGTATGTAGATATATTCGCCTTTTGGATGGAGAACAAGCTCTGCACCACCAAAGCCCACATTTATTACATTGCCTTACCCTGCAACGTTTAATCCATCCATTACAGCAATACTACCCGTTCACATTACTTTATCTCGGCTGATAATCAGCGTAGTAACTTTAGCCAATCTCGCTGCAATTTCCATGTCAGGAATTTGTCCACTTATTCCAATGATGATGAGAACTGCAGCATTGACTTAGATCGCCAGTGCTCAGTACTGGCCATCATGTAGCTTTTATCGCTTTAGCGCCTTAACTTATTTAAGTGGCGTAACTTGCATAACTTATACATCCTATTTAAGTGATGTAAGTTATAGTATTCCGTGTCAGGAATCTGTCTACTTATCAGCGTCCGCGGAACTGCAGGATTTCTGCTTTGTTGTTCGCAACGAGGGCTAATTCTGGAGTTCCGTATAAGGCATAATCAATAACGACGCCTGATGCGAACATAGCGATTGGGCTGAAACGGAAGGTATCAGGAGCAATCGCTTTGGCAGAATTCCCCAAGGTGCTCACAATAAGATTCACATTGATGAAATCTGGCTTTCTACTCAGCCCATGGATATGCGAGCAGTTACTTATACTGCTCTTTCTCATGTCCTAAAAGCCTTTGACCATGTCAAATCGCAACATTGAGGTTATCTTGTTTTGGAATAAGCGTGGTCATTGTATGAAAGTGTTGATACATGATGGACTGGGTATTCAAAGCTCTACGGTTGGAACAAGCAACATTTCACTGGACTCAAACTCATCATAGTGAAACAATTACAAGCATTGATTCAGAGTTTCGCTTGATAAAGAATTTGACAATGTGCATCAAACATCATGACATCAATTCAGTCAGCCAAGCTGAATAGCCTAGATCCGTGTCTGTGCAGAAAAGGACGCCTTCATATAAAATAACTCAAATAGATAAATTACCACCACACTGCTAGAGCCTGAGCTGAATTTAAAAATATCTATAGGGTTCACCGGGGACTTACAGTAAATTTAACTTGGATAAAAAATATCCCCCTTAAAAAAGTGGGATATTTTTAATTTATTTATTTAATATTTCTTTTAATTCATCTGCACTATATGTCGATAAATTTTCTATAGCTGCTCGAACAATACTTGAACGATTTATTCTTGCATTTTGCCCTTTTACAACCAGCTCATCAATTAGTTTACTAATATCTTCATTGAGAGAAAAAGTGTAACGAATAAATTTTTTTTCACTTGATTCTAAAGCCTTTACCCTCTTTTCTGCACCAGATATAAATGCATCTAACATTTTATCTTGTTCAGTAGGTTCAGGTTTTTTGTTTAGCCCAGTTAAACCAGCCATAGTTATACTCCTAAAAACTCTCTTGCAATACTTTCAATTTCAGCTTTCGCTTTAGGATCACTATTTACTTCAAAAACCGAAAGCCCATTTTCATCTGCATCATCATAAACATTTCGATTTGTTGTGATTGAATTCAATGCATCAATACCAAATGATTTGCATGCCTCTTTTGCATCTAAAATTCTTTGAACTTGAGAAGGAAGAGTTGGACACTGAGTAATAATTGCTCTAGCTTTCAGATTTGGATTTACTGTCTTTGCTAATTTTAAAACTTGTTCCATATGATCTAAAGTTTTTAGATCTCTTCGTTTGGGTCTAAACGGCAATAACATATGTGTAGCTATAGTCATTGCTGAACGTAATGCTTCAGAATCCTGTCCACCTGCATCAATGATAATATCTTGGTATCTTTTATCTAAATCTTTTAAAACTGAACGTATATTCCCTGATGCTTGTACTGATGGAATATTATTTAATTCATCGTTTTCATCTCTTTCTTTGACCCAATCTGTTGTTGTTCCTTGAGGGTCAGCATCTAATAAGAGGACGTCTCTTTGACTTTGTTGTAAGTAAACTGCAAGATTTTGAGCTAAACAGCTTTTACCAGCACCGCCTTTTTCACCACCAACTAAGATAATCATAATTTATGTAAGTTACGTAAGTTTGTTTGTGTATAATTTAACGGTGATTTATGAAGTAATCAACTATCATGAAAAAAAAAATTAAAAAAAAAGTTATCCACAAAAGAATGGTCTTTTTGAATTTATATATATTTATTTAAATTTATTATTTATATCTCTGCTCAAAGCTTGACTAGCAAAGGGATACAGGAAGTATATGTTGACAAATTCCTACCAATAAGTTGACTTTTTCCTGTTTCTGAGTTGACAAATTCCTACCAATAAGTTGACTTTTTCCTGTTTCTAAGTTGACAAATTCTGTGCATAAGTTGACAAATTCTTTTATTAAAAATACTTTCATTTGTGGACGTTAAGTAGTATTGTCAATATATCTATTTATAACATTTTCCTTAATATATCTCCCTATGAGTAACATAGTATATAAAGATAATAATTTGGTTGAAGCATCGTATTCACTAAATCTATCTGAGCAAAGGCTAATATTAATTGCGATCATTGCTGCTCGAGAAATTGAGAAAGAACTTACTTCTGATACTATACTTACGATTCATGCTTCTGAATACATGAAACAGTTTAATTTAGGACGTCAAGCATCTTATGAAGCGTTACAATCTGCATGTGATAATCTTTTTGAACGGCATTTGAATTATAAAGCAGTAGATCCTATAACTGGAAAAATAGGAATATACAAAAGTAGGTGGGTTTCAAAAGTTGGTTATGTTAAGGAAGAGGGATGCGTCCAACTAATTTTTGCACCAGATATTATCCCCTTATTTGTAAAACTTGAAGAAAAGTTCACAAGATATGAACTTAAACAAATCTCACCACTTACAAGCATTTATGCTATTCGCCTGTATGAGTTACTCATACGTTGGAGATCAACTGGTAAGTTATATATTTCTATAGATGAGCTTAGATCAAAACTCGGATTGATAGAAGATGAATATAAAAAGATGGGAGACTTTAAAAAAAGGGTTCTTACCGTAGCTTTAAATCAAATTAACAAATTTACGGATATTACTGTTTCTTATATACAAAAAAAGGAGGGAAGAAATATTTCAGAATTACATTTCATGTTTGAAGAAAAAGAACAAAATAAAACGAGTACAAGTGCTCCTTTAGAGCCAACTTATAAATTGACAGCTAAGCAATGTATATTCTTTGCTAAAAAGCTATGTGATATTACTAACTATCCAAAATTTGGTAATGATTTCGCACATCGTGGAGAGACTCTAGAAGACTTTCAGGAAAGGATATCAAGTGATCTTCTTGATAGCGATAATGTTAGAAAGTATTTTTCTTATTTGTTAGAAGTTGGTTATGCTCCTAAATACAAGAAGTAACCCTTTAGTTAATTGTCACTTTAAACAAAAGACCACGCCCTCTCATACTAAGTTTTTAATTAAGATTGCTTTCATGTGATTTTAATATGAATTAGCATAAGTTACATAACTTATGCTGGTTAAGTAACCACCTATCCTGCCTTTATAATTTATTGCTGCAGTTCTCATCATCATTGGAATAAGTGGACAGATTCCTGACACGGAATACTATAACTGAGGTCACCTAAATAGGATGCATAAGTTAAGTAAGTTACGCCACTTAAATAAGTTAAGGCGCTAAAGCGATAAAAGCTACATGATGGCCAGTACTGAGCACTGGCGATCTAAGTCAATGCTGCAGTTCTCATCATCATTGGAATAAGTGGACAAATTCCTGACATGGAAATTGCAGCGAGATTGGCTAAAGTTACTGCGCTGATTATCAGCCGAGATGTCGTTATTGATTATGCCTTATACGGAACTCCAGAATTAGCCCTCGTTGCGAACAACAAAGCCAGAAATCCTGCAGTTCCGCGGACGCTGATAAGTAGACAGATTCCTGACACGGAATACTATAACTTACATCACTTAAATAGGATGCATAAGTTATGCAAGTTACGCCACTTAAATAAGTTAAGGCGCTAAAGCGATAAAAGCTACATGATGGCCAGTACTGAGCACTGGCGATCTAAGTCAATGCTGCAGTTCTCATCATCATTGGAATAAGTGGACAAATTCCTGACATGGAAATTGCAGCGAGATTGGCTAAAGTTACTGCGCTGATTATCAGCCGAGATGTCGTTATTGATTATGCCTTATACGGAACTCCAGAATTAGCCCTCGTTGCGAACAACAAAGCCAGAAATCCTGCAGTTCCGCGGACGCTGATAAGTAGACAGATTCCTGACACGGAATACTATAACTTACATCACTTAAATAGGATGCATAAGTTATGCAAGTTACGCCACTTAAATAAGTTAAGGCGCTAAAGCGATAAAAGCTACATGATGGCCAGTACTGAGCACTGGCGATCTAAGTCAATGCTGCAGTTCTCATCATCATTGGAATAAGTGGACAAATTCCTGACATGGAAATTGCAGCGAGATTGGCTAAAGTTACTGCGCTGATTATCAGCCGAGATGTCGTTATTGATTATGCCTTATACGGAACTCCAGAATTAGCCCTCGTTGCGAACAACAAAGCCAGAAATCCTGCAGTTCCGCGGACGCTGATAAGTAGACAGATTCCTGACACGGAATACTATAACTTACATCACTTAAATAGGATGCATAAGTTATGCAAGTTACGCCACTTAAATAAGTTAAGGCGCTAAAGCGATAAAAGCTACATGATGGCCAGTACTGAGCACTGGCGATCTAAGTCAATGCTGCAGTTCTCATCATCATTGGAATAAGTGGACAAATTCCTGACATGGAAATTGCAGCGAGATTGGCTAAAGTTACTGCGCTGATTATCAGCCGAGATGTCGTTATTGATTATGCCTTATACGGAACTCCAGAATTAGCCCTCGTTGCGAACAACAAAGCCAGAAATCCTGCAGTTCCGCGGACGCTGATAAGTAGACAGATTCCTGACACGGAATACTATAACTTACATCACTTAAATAGGATGCATAAGTTATGCAAGTTACGCCACTTAAATAAGTTAAGGCGCTAAAGCGATAAAAGCTACATGATGGCCAGTACTGAGCACTGGCGATCTAAGTCAATGCTGCAGTTCTCATCATCATTGGAATAAGTGGACAAATTCCTGACATGGAAATTGCAGCGAGATTGGCTAAAGTTACTACGCTGATTATCAGCCGAGATGTCGTTATTGATTATGCCTTATACGGAACTCCAGAATTAGCCCTCGTTGCGAACAACAAAGCCAGAAATCCTGCAGTTCCGCGGACGCTGATAAGTAGACAGATTCCTGACACGGAATACTATAACTTACATCACTTAAATAGGATGCATAAGTTATGCAAGTTACGCCACTTAAATAAGTTAAGGCGCTAAAGCGATAAAAGCTACATGATGGCCAGTACTGAGCACTGGCGATCTAAGTCAATGCTGCAGTTCTCATCATCATTGGAATAAGTGGACAAATTCCTGACATGGAAATTGCAGCGAGATTGGCTAAAGTTACTGCGCTGATTATCAGCCGAGATGTCGTTATTGATTATGTCTTATACGGAACTCCAGAATTAGCCCTCGTTGCGAACAACAAAGCCAGAAATCCTGCAGTTCCGCGGACGCTGATAAGTAGACAGATTCCTGACACGGAATACTATAACTTACATCACTTAAATAGGATGCATAAGTTATGCAAGTTACGCCACTTAAATAAGTTAAGGCGCTAAAGCGATAAAAGCTACATGATGGCCAGTACTGAGCACTGGCGATCTAAGTCAATGCTGCAGTTCTCATCATCATTGGAATAAGTGGACAAATTCCTGACATGGAAATTGCAGCGAGATTGGCTAAAGTTACTGCGCTGATTATCAGCCGAGATGTCGTTATTGATTATGTCTTATACGGAACTCCAGAATTAGCCCTCGTTGCGAACAACAAAGCCAGAAATCCTGCAGTTCCGCGGACGCTGATAAGTAGACAGATTCCTGACACGGAATACTATAACTTACATCACTTAAATAGGATGCATAAGTTATGCAAGTTACGCCACTTAAATAAGTTAAGGCGCTAAAGCGATAAAAGCTACATGATGGCCAGTACTGAGCACTGGCGATCTAAGTCAATGCTGCAGTTCTCATCATCATTGGAATAAGTGGACAAATTCCTGACATGGAAATTGCAGCGAGATTGGCTAAAGTTACTGCGCTGATTATCAGCCGAGATGTCGTTATTGATTATGCCTTATACGGAACTCCAGAATTAGCCCTCGTTGCGAACAACAAAGCCAGAAATCCTGCAGTTCCGCGGACGCTGATAAGTAGACAGATTCCTGACACGGAATACTATAACTGAGGTCACCTAAATAGGATGCATAAGTTGTGTAAGTTACGCCACTTAAATAAGTTAAGGCGCTAAAGCGATAAAAGCTACATGATGGCCAGTACTGAGCACTGGCGATCTAAGTCAATGCTGCAGTTCTCATCATCATTGGAATAAGTGGACAAATTCCTGACATGGAAATTGCAGCGAGATTGGCTAAAGTTACTACGCTGATTATCAGCCGAGATGTCGTTATTGATTATGCCTTATACGGAACTCCAGAATTAGCCCTCGTTGCGAACAACAAAGCCAGAAATCCTGCAGTTCCGCGGACGCTGATAAGTAGACAGATTCCTGACACGGAATACTATAACTTACATCACTTAAATAGGATGCATAAGTTATGCAAGTTACGCCACTTAAATAAGTTAAGGCGCTAAAGCGATAAAAGCTACATGATGGCCAGTACTGAGCACTGGCGATCTAAGTCAATGCTGCAGTTCTCATCATCATTGGAATAAGTGGACAAATTCCTGACATGGAAATTGCAGCGAGATTGGCTAAAGTTACTGCGCTGATTATCAGCCGAGATGTCGTTATTGATTATGTCTTATACGGAACTCCAGAATTAGCCCTCGTTGCGAACAACAAAGCCAGAAATCCTGCAGTTCCGCGGACGCTGATAAGTAGACAGATTCCTGACACGGAATACTATAACTTACATCACTTAAATAGGATGCATAAGTTATGCAAGTTACGCCACTTAAATAAGTTAAGGCGCTAAAGCGATAAAAGCTACATGATGGCCAGTACTGAGCACTGGCGATCTAAGTCAATGCTGCAGTTCTCATCATCATTGGAATAAGTGGACAAATTCCTGACATGGAAATTGCAGCGAGATTGGCTAAAGTTACTGCGCTGATTATCAGCCGAGATGTCGTTATTGATTATGTCTTATACGGAACTCCAGAATTAGCCCTCGTTGCGAACAACAAAGCCAGAAATCCTGCAGTTCCGCGGACGCTGATAAGTAGACAGATTCCTGACACGGAATACTATAACTTACATCACTTAAATAGGATGCATAAGTTATGCAAGTTACGCCACTTAAATAAGTTAAGGCGCTAAAGCGATAAAAGCTACATGATGGCCAGTACTGAGCACTGGCGATCTAAGTCAATGCTGCAGTTCTCATCATCATTGGAATAAGTGGACAAATTCCTGACATGGAAATTGCAGCGAGATTGGCTAAAGTTACTGCGCTGATTATCAGCCGAGATGTCGTTATTGATTATGCCTTATACGGAACTCCAGAATTAGCCCTCGTTGCGAACAACAAAGCCAGAAATCCTGCAGTTCCGCGGACGCTGATAAGTAGACAGATTCCTGACACGGAATACTATAACTGAGGTCACCTAAATAGGATGCATAAGTTGTGTAAGTTACGCCACTTAAATAAGTTAAGGCGCTAAAGCGATAAAAGCTACATGATGGCCAGTACTGAGCACTGGCGATCTAAGTCAATGCTGCAGTTCTCATCATCATTGGAATAAGTGGACAAATTCCTGACACGGAATACTATAACTGAGGTCACTTAAATGGGATGCATAAGTTATGTAAGTTACGCCACTTAAATAAGTTGAGGTGCTAAAGCGATAAAAGTGGCACTGTTGGAAATATAGATTTAAGTCGATGATTTTTCCTTTAAAAAAAGTACTTAAAGACGGCTTTGTTGCACAAAGCTGTTTGTAAGGTCTGATTCAGCAATATAATTTCCGAATGAAGAAGCCAGCAACTAAAATCTACCGTACAACGAATTGGTCCGCATATAAACTCAGTGCGAGAAACTTTCAGAGCCAAGTGAATGAGATTCATGCTCGTGTGGCAGTATTAAATAAATTTACGGATTTAGGCAGACCTCACACCCAAGTTGTCACTTAAGTTTGAGAAGCTTAGGGGAGTTCTACTTTTAAAATCTTTGTGCAACAAAGCCACAGTAAATGTCAACAGACCCTAATTAGTCATAATAATATTTTCATAAATTTGTCATGTAAATTGAATATTTAAAGCGTATTTTTCGACCATCCTAAGATGAGGCGATGCAATGCTTTGGCATAAGAAAAAATTTAATAAAAAATCAATAAGTTTGGCATGCTGTAGTTTGGGCACAGTTATTTTGACGGGCTGCCAAAGTCCTGCTTTAGTTCAATCATCTTCTGCTTCAGTACAACCACTAAAACAGCCCCACCGTGTGGTTTTTTTCTTGGGAGATGGAATGGGTATCACGACACTGACAGCTGCACGAATTTATGCTGTTGGTGAAGATGGCCAACTGCCGATAGATCAACTGCCAGAGTCAGCATTTGTTCGTACTTTCTCAGAAGATGCACAGGTTACAGATAGCGCACCATCGATGGGTGCCTATATGACAGGTGTAAAAATGAAAAATGAAGTGATATCCATGCAGACTGGAACAATTGCAGTAGAACCAAATCAGGCCGGAAATCATCAATGTGGAACCAATCCTCAGAACCAGAATAAGCAAGACACTCAAACTTTACTTGAATTGGCCAAAGCACGAGGTTGGGGTACAGGGGTAGTCACAACAACTCGCATTACGCATGCTACACCAGCATCGACTTATGCCCATATTTGTCATCGTGATGCTGAAAATGACATAGCATCCCAATTAGTACCAAGTTCGCAAGGTGATACCTATCAGCGTTATAACGTCAAATTAAAAGATGGGGTTGATGTGATTCTAGGCGGGGGTAAGCGTCAATTTCTGCCGAAAGATCAAGGGGGAGAACGGATAGACCAACGGAATTTGATCGCAGAAATGCAACAAGCAGGCTATCGAGTGGTCTATGATCAAACTCAACTCTCCCAGATGAAGTTAGGAAAGAATGAAAAATTATTGGGTTTGTTTAATACTAGCCATTTAAATTATGACTTAGATCGAACCAAAAAAAACTTGCCTGAACCTAGCTTAAAGCAAATGACGTTGGCCGCTTTGGACATTCTAACCCAAAATAAAAATGGTTTTTTCCTGATGGTTGAAGGGGGACGTATAGACCATGCTTTACATGACACCAATGCTAAGCGTGCATTACAGGATACAATTGCCCTAAACGAGGCTTTGGATGCAACCATTAAAAAACTTCGACAAAGTGACCCTGAATTAAAAAATACCTTGATTGTGATAACTGCAGATCATGATCACACTCTAATTTTAAATGGCTATGCCAAGCGTACTGGAAAATATGTACAAGGTCAGGAAACCAGTGTACTAGGTTTGGTTAAAAACTATGATCGTGCGGGTTTTGCCAAAGATATTCATGGACAACCTTATCCGATTATTGGTTTTGGTACGGGCAAAAAGCGTCCGACACAAAATCGGATGGATGACCTAGTAATCAATTTGAAAGACAGTGATATCTGTCATCCAGTACAGGGTCCACAACCTAAACAAGGTGAGAAATATAGTTTTACTTATCCTTTGAGTGAAACTGGTTGGTGTACGGGAGCTGCTGCGGATGATTTCCAGCAAGAAGCCGTGATTCAGACAGGTTTTAAAGATAAAGAAACACATGGCGGGGCTGATGTTTTCTTGGGAGCCATAGGGCAGGGAGCAGAGCAATTCTCGGGTAGCTTAGAGAATGTTGAAGTGAACCATCTGATTCGCAAGATCACAGGCTTATAAGTAGAGGGATATCCAATGAATAGTACATTAAAAACTTTCCCTTACCTGTTGACGCTTTTAACTTCTGCAATCACCTCATGCGGTGTATATGCTGAAAATCATTCAGATTTTAGTCCGACAAAAAATATCATTTTCTTTCTAGGTGATGGTATGGGGCCAACTACGGTAACAGCCAGTCGAATTTATGCTGTAGGGGAAAATGGTAAACTGGCGATGGACACCATGAAACATGCGGCCCGAATCAAGACCTATTCTGAGGATGGTCAAACCACGGACAGCGCACCTTCTATGGGCGCTTATATGACAGGGCAAAAGAATAAAAATGAAGTGATTGCCATGTCGACGGGTACGGTAGCCGTTGAGCCTGATGATGGAACATTGCCAAATGGGAAAAGCCTTGCCAAAGCTGTAAACCGCTGTCCTGAGCAAGGGAGTAGTGTGGCAGCAGGAATCCCTGCTTTATCTATCTTAGAGCTGGCTAAGAGCAAAGGGAAAGCTGTAGGGGTGGTGACGACGACAGAATTGACTCATGCGACCCCTGCTGCAACCTATGCACATATCTGCCATCGTGATGCACAATATGATATTGCCCTACAAGCAGTTCCCAAAGGCAAGGGCTATAACCCAAAGTTGTTAGATGGAATTAATGTGTTGATGGGAGGTGGCTTAAATCACTGGACTGTTTATGACGATGTATCAAACCCCAAAGGTCGTTTGGATGGTCGGGATTTACGAGCAGAGTTAAAACAACAGGGTTATCAAACAGCATCAACCCAGAATGAACTTGCCCAGACAGTCAATAATCAGAAAATTTTTGCGGTGTTCTCTGCTCAGTCACATTTAAATTATGATTTGGATCGAGTAAATAAAAAGATTGATAGTCAACCAAGCTTGGCGATGATGACCAGTAAGGCAATTGATGCCCTTGAAGCGCAAAACCAAGGGCAAGGATATTTCTTAATGGTTGAGGGCGGACGTATTGATCATGCCTTACATGGCAATAATGCCAAACGTGCCTTACAAGAAGCCAAGGCTTTTAATGACGCTATCCAGACAGCTCTGCATCAGGTGGATATCAGCAATACTTTAATTGTAGTGACCGCAGACCATGATCATGTCATGACCTTCAATGGTTATGCTGCACGTACAGGGCGCAGTACAGCAGACAATCCTGGGATTTTAGGTCTCAGCTATGATTACAACGTCGCAAAAGAGCAAATAACACTAAATATAAAAAAAATGGAAGAATAATTTACTAAGTTATTGTTTTTAAGTTGATCCTTGTTTTATATGGGGGTGATAATAACTTCTGATTACTAGTTTTTACCTTAAATATACCGATTGAAAGATTCATTTAAAGGCTATGAATACATGAGTTTTACAGTTTGGCTAGGTCAGCATGAGTACTTTTCACAAGATTTAAGATCGACCATGAACGTGATTAAGTTATAGGGGATTGATGAAATAGTTTTTATGAATTTCTGGCTTTCTGGGCTGATTTTATCAAATTCATGTCTATGCAAAATTGCGACATATTTCTCGTGCTGGTAGTTATCCAGAGTTTGGTCTGCATCTATCCATAGTGCAGACCTTTTTTTGGTGACAGTTTTTTCTTAGTGATTTTCGATCTGGATGTAGTGATTTCACGTTTGCAGAATATATCTTGGCGGTGATCCATCTAATATTCGTGATTATAAAGAGAGCTAATTCACAGGTTCTACAGATTATGTAGCGACTAACTATATCAAAGTCTATTTGCAGTTGATGGTTGGCGCTTAGTTTATATTTACGCTTAGGTTTCAGTTAAAAAATCAATATTCTGTTGAATCCGTGATTGAATCATCTGTAGGGTAGATTCTCGAATTTGATGGGGATACAGGCGCTGCGCAATTTGACTAAATTGAAGTGCAATTTCACGCATGGTCAAGATGATCTCATCGACTTCTAGAGTAGTCAGATTAGCTTCTGAAGTACCGAGTTTATGTATGTCATTTCGGGAAATATTGAGCGCTTCTCCCATAATGTCCATTTGATGATAACCACCTGGACCCTCGCAGAAGGTCACATCATAGGCTGGAGCCAATTTCCATTGACCATTTTTCTCCATGAGAAATGAAAAGTTCTTAGTATGGTCATCCCGATTATTGAAAAGCACATTAAACACAGCACGTTTAAAAGCATGCAATCTTTCTCGTACATCTTGCGTACACATCAAGGTTGCCCGGAGAAAATTGCGATAGTCTAGGCTACCTGGAACTTTATAGTCTGCTCCTGTATATGCAGCCAAACTCTGCATTGGAATCCGCATACCATTTTGACGATCGAATCGTTTAGAAGCAAAAGCCGTTAAACCATTGGGCAAATTAAAGAAATGGGTATCTGGAGTCTCAATTGCACAAAGTCGCAAACATTCTGCATAGACGGCTTCAATGGCGCAGACTTCAGGATGCTCTTGCTGAGCAGGAAACTTAATCAGCCAGGCTTCATGTTGATCAGAATCTTGAGTCGAAAACTCTAAATTGACAGGATCTCGGTAAACCAACGCTTTTGGTCTGGCACCTTGAGGGGAGCCACCCATGACCAATAAATGCTGTAGAAATTCACCACCTTCACCTTTGAGTACTTCTTGAACTTCCTGGGCCAGTTGTTGTAAAGGGATATTTTCTGAGGTTTGCATGTCAGCAACACAAGGTTCAAAGGAGAGGGCACCCATTGCGTGACTACTAATATAGGTCAGATGCTCCAAAGGTCCAATTCGTGCTGAATTTAAGCCAATTTTTTTGAAATATCGATCCATCAACATCATGCCCCAACCATCTGGTAAAGCGTCATAGACTGGACCTGGGAGTCCCATTTGATGAGTAGGAAAACCTTGTCTGAATGGTAGACCTTTTAAAGGCAGCAAGTAAGAAGAGAGCTCAACACCTTGCTGTATTGCTTCTGGACTATATTCAAAAGCAATGGTGGGTCTACCTGTCGTGGCTGTTGAACTAATCAGCGTTCCCCATAACCATGATTCGCCCCAACCGTTGTAATAAACATTAAGTCTATTGAGCATTATCCCTTCCTCTTAATACGGTGGCGCTTACTTTGACTCTCATAGCGAAGAATGTCATTCACACTGTTAAGCTGAGGTTTAAATAGTTCCTGAAGTTCGTTTAATCGACCCAAGACCATTGCAATACGGACTAAATTTTCAACAGATACATTTCGTCCCGCTTCAAGATTCGAAACTGTATTCACGCCGACACCAGCGCGTGCTGCTACCTCAGCTTGAGACATCTCCAGAAAGAGTCGTTGCTTACGTAAACGCTCACCTAAAAGAGTCACAACTTCTTCTGGTTTAGTGAAATATAAATCCATTAAATTGGGTCTTAAGAATGAATAATTTAATTAAATCACAAAATAATGGAATTAATCTATAGCTATAGTGTGGCTAAGGAGGGCTTTGTTGCACAGCACATCAGAAGGGTAGGTATAGTCCTTGGGTATCGGTTACAGAAAATCATCAGGATGTACTTTGACTGATTGTTGATACGGAGATTTCAGTATTTTCATTTTTCCTAATAGGTCACATTACTTAGAAAGGGTTCTTCGAAAATTAGTTCATACTTTAAAAATCCTATAAATATTGAGGATATTTTCTTAATGCTTTCAATATAGCATGCGGCTATATGTAACTCGAACGGGCTTAATCTGCCTTTCAATATAAATTTTTTGGGCGTGAGAGGGGAGAGGTGTGAGGGCAAGCAATTTATATCGTGGATACTTCTAAATTACTTATGTAATAGAAGGTGGTAAACATGGATTTAGAGGTAATAACACTAAATATAAAAAAATTGGAAGAATAATTTATTAAATTATTGTTTTTATGTGGTTATTGGTGATGTTATGAATAATAATAACTTTTTTCTTGATGAATTTTACCTAAAAAAATTGATCAGATAATTTTCTTTAAATGTCATGCATACATAAATTTGACAGTTTGAAGGGATCGGTATGTGCATTTTTCACAAGGTTAAAGATCGACCATAAATGTGATAAACGGCAGAGGATCATTGAAAAATGAATGGATTTAAACACTACATGTATGCACGAAAAAAAGTATCGCTGCGGTTCTGCTGACAGGCTGTATTGAGCATTGAATGTAAATGATGTAGTAATTGTCTACAGGCTATAGGACCAGCATGAAGAAGAATGAAATGTAGTTGCCAATTTATAACCTTGGTTGAAAAGCATAGCATTGTTATTCGGAGAAGTGAGGTAAGCCATCCTTCTCTTATTCATTTAAAATGATTCTTACTCAACTGATCTCGACTCATGGGCTGGTTCCAATTAGACGGATAATAACTTCCATCCCCTATCTTTTTCTTACCACATTTCTTGCATTTAATCCCTTCTTTGGAGATTTGATTCAGCATCACTGTTGTCGGTTGAATCAAATCAATGACATAGTTCGTTGGTTCAGGAAAAGCAGAAGAGGCTGCTTTATTGCAAAAGAGAACATTCGGATCAAATGGATTGGATTGCACAAAAGCCATGATACAGCCACAGAGTAATTCACCTGCATGTAATCCGTAACATCCATTCAGGTCATCAGACGAAGATTAATCTGAAATTTAAGCACTAAACGCCATAAATCTATGTATGGGCAGACTTTTTTGAGACATATGTTGATAAACATGCGGCAAGTTACATTGCTTAAAAGTCTATCTAAGTTAACGATCTATTCAATTCTGGATAAGTAATCTGAATATTACGATCCTAAATTACCCGAAGAGTATTAAGATTTCTAAGAATCGTGATTGTTGGTTTATTTGGGAAATTAATCAGTGGATTGAAGCAAAGATGATGGCTCATTAAGGATTGTGGGCTTCGACTACTTAAATTTTAGGTATTTTGAATAAAGCATATTTCAAAAATCTTAATTAATGGATTTAAATTACCATAAAAACCTTCAATATTGGCTTGAATCCATTGTTGTTGAGAGTCAATGCGAGACCAATCAATACCATAACCACAATGAGCAATCAGATGCTCAAAGAAAATCCGTTGTGTACGTCCATTACCTTCACGGAATGGGTGTATGACATTAAGCTCACAATACAAGTCGGCAAGTTGAGGAATCAGTTGTTGTGGTGCTAAGCCTTGAAAGTATTTTTTTTCTTGAAGCGGTTTGAGTAGTTTATTGGTTTCAATTTCAATACGGGAAAAATTACAAAAACGGGTGTCACCTTTGGAAATATCGATTTGTCTTAACTTTCCTGCCCAGTCGTATAAGTCGCCAAAAAGCTGTGAATGAATTGATTTTAAGTATTTTAAGTCGTAGGGTGGTTCAGCATATTCAATTAGGCTGCTCGCCAATCCAGAGAGTTCCAGTTCGGCTTGCTCTAAAATATGTTCATCGCGGATATTGAGTTTGTTCTTTAGGGTGTTTGTGCCAGGGTAACAATATAGGCTATCACCCATTTCCCCATATTTATCCATACATGCACCTGACTAAGATTCGGGTTGCGAATATTTCTTATATTTTTGCAAGATTTCAGCTTTACTCTGTTGAGTTATTTGAGCTGTCGTTGTAATGCCTTCAAGCTTTAGGCTGGCTTGATAGTTTTGCACGCGTGTCGCTTGAATATATTTTTTTTTCTGTTCAGTGGTTCTGAGCATTTCTAAACTCCATTGATGCTATACGTGAAATAAGTATAGCAGAGAATCATTTGATCAATGCCTTGCACCTAATATTTCAAAATAGAAAGCAACAGTATTATTTCATGTAATAACAGAAAACTAAAAAAAAGTGGAAGAATTCTTAAAATTTAGGCCACCCTTGATAAGTAAACTACATGTATTTGTTGATAATTGTAATTTTGATTAAATTTAGTTGATAAATTAAATGAATTTTCATATACAAAGATATGCTCATTTTTTATATCGATAAAAATGTTAAAATTTGACTATTTGATAAAAAATATAGAGATTTTTATGGGGCTATTTATCATGCCCTTTTGCTTTGATCGGCCAGATATTCAGATTGAGATGGTGAAAATCAATTCAGAATTATTGAAAATCAAAAAGATTAAACAGAGTCAGAAAGTCGTAGTACAAGCAAAGTTCAAAGTAATCTACGTCAAAATTTGGCAAAAAATTTTGCTATTGATGCAAACGGAGCGAGGATTACGTGTGCATTCTAATTATGTTGCAATCATACAGTTGATACAAAATCTGGATTATTTTATCGAAAAATCACAGCAACATTCATGCTTTGAGAGAAAAGCCCAAAAAGAGTTAGATGCAAAATTTTTTGCTCGATTTTTTAAGCTGACAAAAAATTCAATAAAAGATCAACTCATACCAAATTGTGCGGATTTAAATGAATTTTACACATACAACTCGATAAAAATTTAATTGAAAATGAATATGCAAATGACTGAACGAGAAAAGCGATTTTTAGAGTTAGCAGAAGAATTTCAACAAGATTATTGTCTGCTACGTGATGAAGTTGTGAATACACAATTTCTCGATCTATCAGATGATTTGTATGAAAAAGTTCATGCGCTATATGAGAAGGCGCAACAGATATACGGCTATATATCTAGTACGAGGCAAATTGGTAATTATTATTTGCTAGCTTGTTTAAGTTATTTTGCATCTCCTGATACTAGTAATACGCAAAATTTAACGTCTCAACGTTATCTGATTCTGCAAGCAAGTTTTTTAACTTATCGACATTACCAAGATTTTTCAAAAATTCCTAAAGGTGAGAATAAGAAAAAACAGGTCTGTGATCTCTTGCGTTATGTATCACGATATGTGCTGCATTCTAGTAATGCTGAATTATTTGAAGAATGCAGTAAGCTATTAAATCGTTATGTCATGTACGAACGTAGCTTGAAAAACGAGGATCGTAATCAACTTTTTAATATTAATGATTTTCAAGAAATAAAAGTAATTGAATATTTATCGGCACTATTGATCATATTTATACGACTAGATGATCGTAGTGTTGTTCTTCGTCAACGTAAGTCAAAAGAACGGAAAGCTTTACAATGGCCAACTAAAAACGAAGTCAGAATATTTCGTGAAATAAAATCAGGTAAGCAAGAAGATGTCGGATATAACGCAAAAATCAGTTTTCATGATGCCTCTCTTCACAAAGATGAAGATGGTGAAATTGAGCTTGCAGACGCTGAAGTAGAGTTATATTCAGAAGATGAAAAGACTAAACAATTTAATCATATAATTAGTGATTATGTTGCGCATTACACGCGTCATCGCCAACGCCGGCATGCTCCATTTATTACAAATCCTCATTATTTAGCGCCGGACGTACTGAAGCAAGTTGTATATGTACTAAGAGCCGAATTATTTGGAAACTGGAAAGATGCTGCAATAGCTGCTGCATGTTTATTATCACTGTTGACAGGATTATCACCCGTTGCACTGATGAATTTTAACGAGCTTATTCAAGATGGAATTTTGATCCAAAAAGGTTCACGAAAACGACGGGAATATTTACTCAATTTAGATTTAAAAATTTCAGAGCAGAAAATACAGCGTCTTAATCATGTGCGATGGAATGAAGAGATGTCGCATCAACTACATCTACCTGCGGCATGGTTTGACTACATCGAGCAAGGAGATAATCCATCTATATCTTCAGCTTATATTAATACCAAGCTTAAGAAATGGCTTGATAATCAGTTTGTAGGTTCGATCACCGTTGAAAAACTTCAAGCACAATTATATTTTCATATATGTTATGAAACATTTAATGAATATCTTGCACATGTGATCGCGGGCCGGGATAGTCAGCATCATATGCCCGGTATTTTTTATGGCGGGCTTCCAAAGGCTCAACTGGATACTACATATCTTTGCTATTTAGAAACAGTGCTTACACCGCATTCTGCTCAATTTGATGAAGACACAGCAGAACTTAATATATTGCAACAAAAATTTAAAATTAGATCTGCTTTATCTATAGGTCGGATAGGGAGCCAACTTGCACTTGCACCAAATTTCGTACAAGAGCAATTTAATTACTTACATAAGCACTGTGAAGAGAATATTCAAAAACATAAACATATCATTAATCAACTGAATGCATATGCCTGCTGGATGTGGCATGTTAGTTTGTTGTGTTTAACAAATCGACCTAAAGAAAGTCTGTTGGGTCAATTGGATGATTACTGTTTTGAACTCAAGCTTTTATATGTGAATGATAAGAAAAATAGTAAGGCAAGAAAGGATGGTCGCTTTATCCCATTATCTGATTTTTTCATCAAAGCATTGCAAAATTACACTACTTTTTTAGAACAAATTATTGAAGCATACGGTTTATTTTTTAGACAAGTCTTTGTAAAGAAGAAAATTACTATAAATGATCTTTTTGGAATGGTCCTAGTTAGTAACGAGAGCCTTCCGATGACTGTCAAAGAGTGGCAGAGTAAAAAAATTAAGTTAATCCCGTTATCAAGGAGCTGGGTAAATGCCTATATGCGAGAGATTTTTCCCAGAAATATGTATTCAAATTGGTTACGCCATTTTGATATGAATTTTTTGATGCATGAGCAGCAAGAGGGTAAACCATCATTAGCATTTAATTTAATTCAGGCCCTTTATGGTCATGACCAACGCGACCGCGAGGCGTTTCATCCTCATTCTTCCGTTATTCCGAATGTATATGTGCAACAAGTACGTCAGCAGCTTCTAGAGAATATTAAATCTCTATCAATTCAACACTTAGAGCGAAAATAGTTGTATGCAAGAATTTGAAGAACTAATAAAACCGCGACTAGATAAACTATTTGTTGATATGGGGAATTTGGTGCAGAAGTGGCTAGATAGACAGCCTTTTTCACCTGAAGTACTGCCACAAGATATGCAGCAAAAAATTGATCAGCAGGTCAAGGAAAAATGGCATGATCTTAAAGATGGAGTTGAATATTTGAGTCGTAAATTGAGCCGAGCTGAACAATCCAAGCTGATGCAATTTACTGAAAATGAATTTAAGAAAAGAAGGAAGCAATTCAACCTTACACAGCTAAATGGAAAACCATACAAAATAAAGCTAATTCCAAATACAAAGCGTATTGTGCTTCCTCGAAAAATTGAAAGTACGGAGTCCCGGTTAAAACAGGGGCAGTTACATGCTCAGGTACTTAATGAGTTGAAACAATATTGGAAAGAATCACTTGAATATTGGGATGATTCTCAAAGTTTATGGGGGAATTTATGCTTAAGTTTGATCTATATTTCAGGCTGTTCAGACGAACAGCATCTGATTGCCATCCAGAAGCAATTGCAGGATGCCATAGAACTTGATACAGATTTGAATTGTTTACATTTATATCATTCCGGCTACAAAAGGATCACGAATCCATTGTTATTGCATTATCGTGTTGAAAACTCCCAATATGGTAATGACGTAGAACAGAGAAAGTTATACCAGTGGAGGCATGTCTTTTTAAATCCATATGCTCAGTTAATTTTGCAATATTTGAAAAAATTGAAAGAGACTCATAAAGTATATCGTCTGCAAGTATCTATACAAGCCTGTATTTTGGAAAGCCTAAGCAAAATTGGTTCGAAAAAAAGTTTGAGCGATCTAAAATATCAAATTAAACGCCGTGGATTTCGTGCATTTAATGATGTGCAGATGGTACTTGAATTTAATCCCAAACTTAGTTTAGATGTTTTTTTGAGTAATGTACTACAACAAGAGATTCATACTGTTTCTTTAAGACCATCTGAATCAAGCTTGCTGTGGAGTCACAAGCGTGATCAAGTCGTTGAACCAGTCAATCAAACTATTCAATTTGAGCAAGAGCAGTTACATATTGAAGTTCCTACAGTTCATCGTAAATTACAAACGATTCCGTACGAGTTGATGTTGTTTGATCAAAAAAAGAGTAGAGCTAAAAAAGTTGAACGTTTAGATAAAAAGAAGAACAGAGAAGAGCGTACGATTCGTCATTGGAAAGAAACCCAGAGTGCTCTAGAGCAGAAGATGCATGATGCTAATACTGATGAACTATTTTTAATCGAGGCGCAACTACGCTTAATTCAATGGTTATTACATTTGAAAAATAAAGGACTTCAATTATCAACCATTGAAAGCTATTTAGGATCTTTTGGTAAAGAATTTATATTTGAAATTTGGCTCAATAAATTAGATTTAAAGCAACAATCTAGTGATGATTATGAAGATTTGTATCGGCAGCTCTTGAACTACAGTAGTGAGCGTGATGAAAAAGCAACTCAACGTGAATCAGTGAAAGGAAAAACCTCTAAGAAAATGCATCAAACCGCACAATACCGTTTTGGGCGTCTGAAAGATTTTCATAAATTTTGCCAAGAGCACTATGATGCGCCAGAGGTATTGGTATTACAGAATTCAAATTTTAAACATTTACAAATTTGCAATGCACGCTTAGTGAGTCCTTCGTTATTTGGCAAGCTGCTGGAACAATTAGAAAGCTTAAGCCAAGAACCTACGGCATCAGAATGGGGGGATCATCTAAGTTGTTTAAAGTTGATGTATTTATTGAGTTATAGAACTGGACTTCGATTAAATGAAGTCCGTTGTCTTAAAATACAAGATGTTATCTGCCCAGAATTACTCTTTAAGGATGGTAAAAGTTCAATTTTTAATAATATAACGCTTCATATCCGAGACAATTCATATCGACGTTTGAAGTCGCAAAGCGCAAATCGTCAAATACCCTTGAAAATTGCCTTGTCAGATCATGAATTTTTAGTAGTACAACATTACATCCAACATCGATATAAGCAGTATATGACTGATTATCAAGATGACCTACTTTTTAGTGTGAATCAACGTGTATTAACTGATCATTGTATTAGTAAAATTACAGTAGATTTGTTTAATCGAATATTAGGTATACACCATGGATTTAGTTTTCACACACTGCGTCATAGTGCAGCGAACTATCTCGCAATAACGTTGCTTGGGTCAAAAGAAATGGTCCATACGTATACTGATTGCGGTTGGGGAAAAGCAAAAAAGATGCGGGATTTATTGTTCGGTGTAAAAGCACGGGCTGATGAAGAAATCATCCAACATAAGTGGCAGGTGCTTGCAGCATGGATCGGGCATAGCAGTATTGAACAGACGGCTTCAAATTACCTTCATGTTTTGGATTTATTAGCAGTCGATCGAATTTATAATTTGCCGTGTATCATTTCAAAAAAAGTATTAGAACAGTGTTTTGGTCCAGTGAAGTCAAGTACAGAGTACATAAACTTAAATCGTTATACTCAGCAGCAGAAATGGTTTGATTCTTATCATCAGCAAACACAGCCATTCACAATGGTTGGCCAACAAGAGAAGAAGTTTAGTATCGAGAATAGTACTCTGACACCTTATCAACGTTTGATAAATTTTAGAGATGCCCGTAGCAAAGATCCCCAAGCTCAAGTATGGCTGCAGCGATGTCAATTGATGTGCACTAAATGGATGAGCCCCCAAAAATTTAACTTAAAAGTTGAAAATATTGAGGGAGAGATTATAGATGAAGGTTGGTTTGAGGATCTTCACAATAAAGCCAGGAAATTGTCTCGTTCTAATGAACGCAATACCTTCCTTGATTTGTACGATCAAGAAGAGAATAGGCCTGACATATATCAAAGAAAGAACAAGATTGATGCTCTAAAAATATTATTACACTTTGGTAAGTTACGTAAGAATTTTTTGCATTTTGTATGTCGAGATCAAGACGATGAGCAACGAATTAGAAGTTTTATTGCTGGAATGAAGCCAATATTAGGAGAAGAGCTAAATTTAGGTATACAAAATTATCCAGTTAATATGAATGCACCTGAGCGAAGAGTTCAATTCAGTTTTCAAAGAATAGACTCTAATAAAAATGTGACAGTTCTGGTTTTATTTAATCTAATGTTAAAAATCATGCAGGAAGATGAGCTTTGGATTAAATAGCCTAAGCTAACTAAAAGGTATTGTTTAAAAATTTCTTTGGTCATAAGTAAACGGCTTTTTTGCTCAAGCCTATACCTTAAGTCTACCGTACAACGAATTGGTGCTCTTACAATAAATCCTTGATCAATCGAGGAAACATATCGATAGGGTAAGCTCAACCACAAGATAAACAGGGATCAAATTAAGCTTATTCTGAGGCAGCTTGGGCAAATTTAATCTTCAAATCTTTGGGCAACAAAGCCGAGCGTTACCGAAATCGAGGTAAAAGACTGCGTATGGGATTTCTTTTAATTGTTGGAATTTACAATATAGAATTGAGAAAGAAATGATTTGTGTAAGAGAACTATTGTTATTCGTATAATTTTAAAACAAGATATCAACTATTTAAAATTGTGATTTTAGCATTTTAAGCATGCCATTAATTCGGTTTGATTAAATTGCAAAGGGGATAATAATGCTAGAAGATGAAAATAACCAACAACTTGATCCAAAATATTCATTGCAGGTTGATTGTGCTTCAGCTTTGAATTTTGTTTTACAGCAAAATTCAGTTCCTCTGATTCGACAAATCCTAATCTCTTCAACTGAAACGATTTCTGGTTCTCGAATCGTTATTCGTTCTAATCCTGATTATTTCAAAGAACACACTATCAATATTGCGAACTTGGAAGGCAATCAATTCTTGGCTCTTGATAAGCCAAAATTAGTTTTTGATATCAAACTATTGCAGGAGTTACCTGAGAATCTTAAAGGCAGTATTGAAATCCTTTGGTTGAATGAAAAGGAAGAGATACTGGCAGAGCAGCGGGCAGAGATTGATTTATTAACCATTGATACTTGGGGTGGGGAACGCCAACCCATAGAATTATTGGCGAGTTTTTCACAACCCAATGCTTCAGCACTCAGCCCAATTTTGGTTAAGGCCAGTGAAATTTTAAAAGCAAAAGAACTAGGTTCATTAAGTGGTTATCAAGAGCGAGATAGAGATTCTGTGCTATCTCAACTGAATGCCTTATGGGAGTCTTTATTACAACAAGATATTCATTATATTGTTAACCCAGCAAGCTTTGTTAAATCGGGCCAAAGAATACGTTTGGCAAAGCAGATTTTTGACGAGAAGTTAGCATGTTGTTTAGACACGACAATACTTTTAAGTGCCTTGGCTGAACAAATAGGCTTAGATACTTTACTTATTATTGAAGAAGGACATTCGTATCTTGGGGTTTGGTTAAATGAGACGCCAAATGTTGACTTGATCATTGATGATATTCAAGCATTAAGAAAGCGTTATGATTTGGGTGAAGTTGTTTTTATAGAAACAACGCTGCTCACACAACAAGTAAAGTTTGCATCCGCACTTGAAACAGCAAAACAGTACATTAAAGATGAATCCCGCCAGCATAAGTTCTATCTTGCGATTGATGTTCGCCAGTCCCGGTTGCGTGGCATTAAACCAATTTCCTCATATCAGGATAAGAAAAATCATCTGGATGAAACAGAAATTGAATGGGCGCCTGCATCTATTCCTGTATATGATGTTGAACGTCCTGTAGAAAGTAAAGCCACGCGGGTTGACCGCTGGTTGCGCCGTTTGCTTGATCTAAGTCTCCGTAACAAGCTCTTAAACTTTAAGGACAATCGTTACAGCATACCCTTACAATGTTCTGAGTTAACACTGGGGAAACTTGAAGATGCATTGGCGAACCAAGAGGGTTTCTTATTTAAGGGGATTGATAGCATCTCGCTAAAAGATGTCCAGCGTGACAATGAAAGCCAACATATCAATCAATATGTTGATGATAGCCTGTCCAGAAAACTATTGTTTAGTCCACTTGATACACCCTTACTGGAAAAGCGCCTAATTGAGGTTTACCGTGCCTCACGTACTGCTTTAGAAGAGGGAGGAGCGAATACACTATTTCTTGCTATTGGCTTTCTGGAATGGAAAGAGTCAGAGCGTTCAAAACGCACTTTTAAAGCGCCACTACTACTTATTCCTGTGCAGATCACCCGCGAGACCGCTAAAACAGGTTATCGCCTGTATATGTATGATGATGAGCCTCGCTTTAATTCAACTTTATTACAATTATTAAGACAGGATTTTGAACTAGATATTTCGGGTTTAAACCCTTTGCCGGCAGATGATTCTGGGATAGATGTTAACCAAGTCTTACATATTGTGCGTAAGGCTATTGTGAATATACCAGGATGGGAAGTTAAAGCTGAGGCTGCCATTGGTCAGTTCTCATTTTCAAAATATTTAATGTGGCTTGATTTGTCTACACGAATGGATCAACTTAAAAATCAATCTGTAGTAAATCATCTGATTGAATCACCACGAGAACCATTCATTAAACAGGATGATTTTCCGCAACCCGCTCAACTAGACCAACGATATCAACCTCAACAATTATTTACACCGTTATCATCTGACTCGTCACAGTTAGCAGCAGTTATGTCCGCCGCATTAGGACGTACTTTTGTACTTTCTGGCCCTCCTGGGACAGGTAAGTCCCAGACCATTACAAATATGATTTCACAGTGTCTAGCAGATGGTAAATCTGTGTTGTTCGTTTCTGAAAAGATGGCAGCTTTAGAGGTTGTCTATCGTCGTTTGACACAGATTGGCTTGAGTGAGTTGTGCTTGCAGTTACATTCTTCCAAAGCGCAGAAAATGCAGGTTTTGGATCAACTGCGGGAAAGAGCACAGAAGAACAATGACCCATATTTTCTAAGTGCTCAGCTAAAGACAACAGAATGGCAAAAGTTGTCGGACAAATTAATCCAGTCTCGTGATGAACTGAATCAGCATGTAAATAATCTCCATACCGTACATGCGATCGGTTGGAGTCTGTATGCCGCAATGAGTGATGAACTTTGTTATCGGGATACACCACATCTACGTTTTCCTGAGATTGAAATTTCAACACTAACATCAGAAAAGCGTGAGTTGCTGAATAAGACGGTGACACAAGCAGTAAGCTTGCGTCAGCTAGTAAATGAAAATGCTAAAGACGTATTGGATGGATTTGCGGAGGGCTTGTCCGAACCTATCTGGAATCTGGCATGGCAGGAGCAATATCAACTATTACAGGACCAACTTGTAGGTCAGATACAACAATTACAAAAGTCTATTTCTGCTTGGCAACAGGTTTTTGGATTCAGTGAAAAGCAGAATCTGAGTCAGGTTAATCAGGATGTTGCGATTTTTAAAGCAATATCTAATCTGGTTCAGCAAACAGACTTAAAACTCTTAAATGCGATTAAAGATATCGATTTAAAAACCATTACCCAGACAAAACACTTAACGCAAGATCTTAAGCAACAGCGTTCTTCATTAGTAGGGAAATACCAATCTCAAATTTATCAAGCAGATTTAAGTCAAATTGGCTTTAAATGGCGTGAAGCAGAATCAAAAATGTTCCCATTTTCATGGTTTGCTAAATTCCAGCTGAGAAACTTAGTCAAAACTTATCAAGACTCAACTCAACGCCCAACAGCTTTGGCAGTTGCCCATGACTTACCAATCTTGCAGCATATCCAAAGCCAACAATTACAATTTACTGAATGTGAAAAACTGTTAGCGAGTAAGCTTGGTTCTTATTGGCAGGGTGAAGATAGCGCATGGCAAAGTTTTGAAGCTATTCACAATCAGTGGCAAGAAATTAAGCAGATAGTTGCGTTGTCAATTACTGATCAAGCAACTTTATTAAAAGCTGTAGAGTTTAGTAAAAATCATACTTTGGATGAGCTGACACAGAATATCGCTCAGGTGGAGAATACGTTTAGGCAATTGCTGAATGATCATGTCCTGAAGAGTGATACTGCGATTACCTCATATTCAGATATTGATTTTAATAAAATTATCGAAAGACAACAGCAGTTGCAGCAACACAGTTCATCTTGGAGACATTGGTTAAATTGGCAGGCTATAAAGAGCCAGTTGATTCAACATGGGTTAAAACCATTGGCATTTGAGCTTTTGAATGCCCCATTGAATGTGGATGATGCCCTAAAACGCCTGAATATTAATTTAGCGAGACACTGGATTACGCATCAATTTAGTCAGCATCCAGAGTTAAACCAATTTAACAGCCAACAACATGAACAGAAAATAATGTCCTTTGCCCAGCAGGATAAAGAACACCAACTTTCTGCAAGTCAGGAAATTATTCACCGTTGGAATAATATTTTTATAGAACAAAACCACTACAAAGGGCAATGGACTGTTCTTAACAAAGAGTTGGGTAAGAAACGCCGTCATATTCCTGTACGAGAGTTGATGCGTCAAATTCCTGATGTTTTAGTTGGCTTGAAACCATGTTTATTAATGAGTCCATTATCAGTTGCCCAATATCTGGACACAGAAGCAAAATTTGATGTAGTAATTTTTGATGAAGCATCACAGATTCCTGTATGGGATGCAATTGGTGCATTAGCGAGAGGTAAACAGTCAATCGTGGTGGGTGACAATAAACAAATGCCACCAACCAGTTTCTTCGGTAAAGGCGATTCTGAAGAAGAGGTTGATGAGGAGGTGACTGAAGATCTGGAGAGTATTTTGGATGAATGTCTTGCTGCTCAGTTACCAGAATTAGCTTTGAATTGGCATTACCGTAGTCGTTATGAAAGTCTCATTCAATTTAGTAATCAGAAATACTACAAAGGTGGTTTATTTACTTTCCCTGCACCTGTTGCTAAGGATACAGCTGTAAAACTACATGTGGTTGAGGGTGTATACGACAAAGGTGATACACGTACCAATAGTAATGAAGCAAAGGCAATTGTTGAATTTATTATTCAGCATTTACAGTCACAGTTAGGGCAAGAGAATCCTTTGACTTTAGGTGTGGTCACTTTCAATATGACTCAGCAGAAGTTGATTGAAGATTTGCTGGATAATGAATTGGCTAATCACCCTGAGTTAGAGACATTGAGTAAGTCAGGCATTGAACCTTTATTTGTTAAGAATTTAGAAAATGTGCAAGGAGATGAACGTGATATTATCGTTTTCTCAATTACTTACGCAGAAGACCGTGATGGTCGATTATCTATGAACTTTGGCGCGCTTAATCGTCAAGGTGGTCAGCGCCGTCTAAATGTAGCAATTACTCGCGCTCGTCAAGGATTACATGTTTTCTCTGCTTTGAGTCCTGAAGAAATTAATTTGGCACGCACTAATAGTGAGGGTGTAAGGGATTTAAAAGACTTCTTAGTTTTTGCTCGTAGTGGTCAGTTGCATTTAAATTATGCTGACCAAAGTAAACAGCAGGCTAAAAAAGAATTCCTACAGTACCTACAAACTAAGTTGCAAGAACAAGGCTGGAGTGTGGACCTTGGTATAGGTCAGGGAGATAGTTGTGTAGATATAGCAATTAAGGATAATTTGAATTCAGGTAGTTATCTTGCAGGTATTATAGTAGATGGTGAAAACTACGCTAAAGCAGCTACAGCAAGAGACCGTGATCAGCTCAGACCAACAGTATTAAATGGGTTAGGCTGGCAGGTATTATCAGTGTGGACAGTTGATTGGTGGCTGGATCCAGAGCAGAACTTAGCTAAATTGGTAAAAGAATTGGATGAGATCAAAATTAATCAACAGGTTGCTTAAATTGTCTGAAACCTTAGGGATGAAAAGCATGCTTTAAATCAACTCATTGACTTGGGTTGCATGGTCCATGCGAGTCGTAAATTCTATGAACTATATGTGACGGGGAAAAGTCAGATCAATGAACAGGCATTTTTAAGGGTCATCAGATTAAGTGCATTTTGATAATGAATAAAGCGCCGTTTGGCGCTTTATTCATCCTAGGGACCGCTCACCACCGAGTCCGAGAAGAGCGAGCAAAAAGGCTTTGCCAACCTGCTGATCGGCCTGTTCGGCGCCGTGCGCAATCCGCTGACTCATGCGCCCAAGGCGAATTAGCCCATGTCCGAACAGGATTCACTGGACATCCTGACGCTGGTATCGCTGATTCACCGCAAGCTGGATGGCACCACGAAATTAGCGGCCGTATCGCCATAAGGGAAAGACAAGAATGGACGAGGCGATCGTAGTCTTCTCTCGGAAAGGGATTTTCCAGACTACGATTGCCGCGCGTGACGTTCGCAGCCGGGAACATGCACGCAAGCTGTGGCCCCTGGTGTCTCCCGGCGCATCACGGCAGATGGTGACATGGGTCAGCCCCTCCTTTGAGAGCGGGAAGTTGCGTCGGAGATCCCACTTCCGCGTGCTTCCTGCCCAACACACCTTTAATCCGAAAGCGCACTTCGACGATGAAGAAGCCAGCCGGTGGCGCGCTGTGCAGGAAAGCCCCGAACACCGACAGGCGAAAGAACTTGTCGCTGCCGAACTCTCCCGACGCTTGAATGCCGGGCTTGCGATGCCGTGGGCGTTCAAAGATACGGATGCGTCGGACTATGCGCTGGAAGGCAACTTGTTGCTGGGTGCCGACCGGGTGGCAACCGAGCATCCTCTGGAGACGCCATTCGGCAGCAAATTCCGGCTCGACGTTGCCGTGCTCGGGCCGCCGGTTCAGGTCGAGCCGATGGTGCTTGGCGGCGTTGAAATCGAACTCAGCCACGCCTTCGACGGCCGCAAGGCGCTGATCGGGAAGTCGCTCGGATTTCCGTTGATCTCCATCGACATCACGGAGATGATGCTGGACGAACTCACGCCTGAGTGGGCACAGCGGGTACTGACCACAACCACGCGGAGCCACGAGCAAGGACGCCGGCAGACCTACATCTATCTCCACGACCTGCTGTACCACCTCTACGCGCAATTGCCAACGATGAGACGCTGAACAAGCTGGTGCGCTGGATGAACCTGCTCGCGGAGAAGCTAGAGTACCCGAAGGGTACGGTCGCCGTTGCCTTGGTCAATGGAAAGAACTAACAGTCGCGCAAGATGCTGGAACGCGCGGGACAAGTCGTTGGCCCCGACTGGAGTGAATTCAATGACCAGCGCTGCTTAGGGCTGACCTTGCCGCGCCCCAAAGGCCCAGCCGATCTCCAAGCCCATCGCTTCCACATGACGATGGCGCGCATCCTGCTGTCGCACACTGATGCGCACGTTAGCTACAAATACTGCAACTGCGTGGACAACAACCACCCCGAAGAAGACGTGTGGGTGGCGCATCGCTGGATTGCCGACCTGAAAACCCATACCCGGCACCGCGTATTGCCGGAGTCACCTTGCGGGCAAACACTACAACGGAGCCAGGCGCCTGTTTGCTTGTTGGACAGTTCTCAGTCCGTCGTCGGTTTTGGTGCTCTTTTCCGCGGAGCCGAAGAAGGCAAAGACGGCAAGCACTCGAATAGGCGTTCTGCATAGACGAACCCCATCCGCCTGACTGCGCTCTGATCGAAATACAGTAGCCAAGCGGCCAGTAACGCCAGCGAAATGAGCAGCGTTAGGCCAGCAGCCAGCCCCGGATCAGCAAAATGCACAGGGTCAAAATGTGGAGGCGCAACCTGCAAGATTTTTGCAATCAGCAATCCATAAAGGATACCCAAGAGGCACGACAAAATGCCAACAGGTTTCATCGCTAACATATTGCGATGGAATCCGTATGCAATATTCTCTTTGAGTAGGAGCTGCTTGTTGGAACGGGTGAGTTCACGAAGTCGCTTGGTTGCCCCAATGTAGGTATCGTCCGCCTTGTCCTGATCTGCTGATTCCTCCTCTGCGTTCGGCATGGCAATACCCAGCTTAGCTGTAATCGCGGTGTGATATCGCTGCTTGCTGACGCTATCCAGAAATTTGTCGCGATGGCGCAGGGCTATGGTTGTTGGCATTCCGCCCCATTTTTTCACTAGGGATTCTTCCAACTTTTTTCCCCGCCCACGGGCTACGCTTGCGAGTGCATAAATGGCACCGCAGCCACCCAGCAGTCCAATCACGCCTGTAAGTACCGGGTGCTTTGCGCCGTAGACACACAACAAGGGAACGAGCAGCGGCAAAGCTACAAGAAGTCCTGGAATTACGCGCGCCTTGCGCTCGTAGGGGTCTTTGACCAGTTCAAAAATATTCGTCATAGGTGCTTAGCTTTGGGCCGACAAGGCATCAATATAGGGTTGAATTTCATCGCGGTTTTTCAAAGTGATCTGCTGCGCGAGGGGGTCGGGTGCTTCCTTGGTATGCAAGCCCAAACGCCTCAGTGTGTAGTACAGAAACGCTTGGCGGCATGGAAGTTTGACCTGTCCACCCTCCATTCCATAGTCCAACTCCAGGACTCGTTTCTTGGCAGCGGGTAAATCGGGATGCGGTGCAAGCACCAGCGTCAATACAGTTTGCCAATGCGAATCCTGGCTGGCGTCCACTTGGCTCGCCTCGAAGCCATCGATGCGCAGGATTCGGGCGAGGACGAAATCGCTGAAGCGCTGGCGCTTATGGCAAAACGCGCGCATGTGCCAGCGAAAACCGTCGTTGCCCAGAGCGTGCGGCGACAGCAGACGAACCGATTCGTCCAAGGACGTCATGGACTGGTAGCTCACCCAAATGGCTTCCTGCTGCCGAATTGCCCGGACCACTGCTTCGACGGTTTGTTCATTGATGGTGCGCCAAGGGGACGGTGCCCAATCTGCCTCAGGCGCTGAGCCAATAAAGCTGGACGCTGGTTCGATGACGCCCATCTTGGTGGCCAGCAGCTCCGCTAGATAGTGTTGCACCGAACTTCGCTGGTAAAGCGGGTGAAAACTCGGTGCTGCCGTGTAAGTCTTGGAACTGCGGTCATAAATCAGGTTGTTCGGCGCTAACTCCGTGTACTTGGCAATGTCCAGTGAGGCCTGGGGAATCGATATGCCGAAGTGCTCGGTGAGATCCATTCGATTGATGCGCCGCTCCCAGCGCAAACGGAAATCGATGAATTGAAGTCTGCTCTCTAACCCCCAGCTTAGCCCTTTGGGCTCAGCGGGATCGGCGGCAGTTACAGGAGGCTCTTGCATTATTTGCGCCTAATAAGTAGACGGATATAAAAAATAGTCGTACATTAACTATACGCGATCATCCTTCGGTCGTCTACCCGGAGACCTCAATGCCCACAACCATCACCTTTTTCCCCGTCGACAACGGGGACATGACACTCATCAAGTTCGGCGATCTTGACGCGACGACCCTGCTGATCGACGTAAACATCAGACAAGATGCCGATGATCCTGGGAAGGACGTGCGCGATGTCGCCAAGGATCTGCGCGAACGACTGAAAAAAGACGAGAACGGCAGGCCATATGTCGATGCCTTTTTGTTGAGCCACCCGGACCAGGATCATTGCCGTGGGCTGACGCGGCATTTCTACCTGGGACCGCTGGACAAGTACCCGGATGACAAGAAGGACGACAAGGACAAGAAAATCGTGATCCGGGAGATGTGGTCGTCTCCCATCGTGTTTCGACGCGCAAGCAAGACGCACACTTTGAGCGACGACGCCAAGGTATTCAACACGGAGGCGCGTCGGCGGATACAACTGAACCGCGACAAGAACTTCGCCGTCGGAAACGGCGACCGCATCCAGATCATGGGCGAGGACATCGATGGAAAAACCGATGATCTCACCTCGATTGTGCGGAAGGTGGACACGCGCTTCTCGACGATCAACGGCAAGAGTTCCGCATTCTTCTCTGCGTTTCTTTTGGCCCCCCTGGATGCCCAGGACGACGAAGAAGAGGAAGAGTGCCTGGTCAAGAACCAGTCCAGCGTGATCCTGAACATCACGTTAGCCGCTGATGCTCAGACGCCGGATGGCGCAAAGTTCCTTACTGGTGGCGATGCTGAGGTGTTCATCTGGAACCGCCAGTGGCAGCGCCACGAGACCGAAGCCGATGTACTTGAGTACGACATCATGCAGGCACCGCATCACTGTTCTTGGCATTCGCTGTCCTATGACAGTTGGTCCGACTACGGCGAGAAGGCCAAACTCGATGCCGATGCCCGCAAGGCGCTTTCGCAGACCCGTGACGGCGCCGTCATCGTCGCCAGTTGCAAGCCGATTGCAGACGACGACAGTGATCCACCCTGCATCCGCGCAAAGCGTGAGTACGTGGCGATCGTAGACGAAGCAAAGGGCGAGTTCTATTGCACGGGCGAGTACCCGAGCGAGAAATCCTTGGAGCCCCTCGTTTTCACCGTCACCGCTCAGGGAGTGCAGCCGCCCTCGAAGAAGGAGTCCGGATCGAAGGCCGCTGCCGTGATCACCTCCGCGCGCACTCCGATGCCGCACGGGGCATCATGACGGGCGCCATCGCTGACGCACTACATCAACTTCAGCGGCATCGGGGCCTGATTCGCGTTGGCGAGCCCAAGGCAAGCGGTGCATCGACGCAAATAGAAGTCGATGTTGCCGTCCAACTGCCAAACAGGTCACGGCGTAACGGCGTCTCCGAAACCGGAGTGCGCGCTGTCGAGACATGCGTGCTGGTATTCGGCAGTGATTGGCCCCTGTCCGCGCCCAAGCCTTTCTTGCGTGCGGACTTTCCGCTCAATTTGCCGCACATCAACCCCCATCGCGAAGGTGAGCTGGTCTCGCCTTGCCTGTTCGAGGGGTCCTTGGACGAACTGCTGCATCGGTTTGGTCTAGACGCCATTGTCGATCAGTTGGTCGATTGGCTGCACAAGGCTGCGGCCGGAACATTGCTGGACTTGGAACAGGGGTGGGAGCCGACGCGCCGAGACAGTTGTCCTTCGACCATTGTATTCAGTGCCGAAAAGGTTGCGGCCTCCGCACCTGCTGACGGCACGATTCTGGTAGTTCCCGCAGGCTACGTGACGATTGATGGCGGGCTATACGCCATCCTCAATGCCGAACTGACCGCACAAATCGATGCAGTGTTCGTCCATGATGTTCACAACGACAAATTGGGCAAGTGGGGAAATGGCCATACTGCGGCCTTCATTGCGCGGGCTCCAATGACCGACGGCCACCCGCACATGGTCGGACGCTACCAACCGGAGACGGTTGTCGATCTCGCGACGCTGCTTGATCTAGCAGCGGAACTTGGCATTGATCGCGACGCGTTGGCCCAAGGCTTGGATGGTTATTACGGACGCTCGATCCTGGATATGCAGCAGGACTCGCGCGGCTGGGTGCATGGCTTGTACGCGATTGTAATTCTGACGGTACAACGGCCAGCGTCGCTTGTGGGTTCACCAGGGAGAAGTGTCGAGGTATTGCCCTACGCGGTGCGCTATGAACTCAACGCTAAAGCGCTCCTGGAGCGAAACGCCACGGTTCACCCAGCCTTTCACGCGCATGCGTTGTCTCCTGAGTTGCTAGCAAGGACATCCGGCATTCCACCAGCAGCCACATCGCAGCCGCTAGTCATACTCGGCTGCGGAAGTGTGGGATCGAAAATCGCGATGCAACTGGGGCGAGCAGGTTTCGGCTCAATGACTTTCGTCGACAACGAGTCCATGTCACCTCATAACGCGGCACGGCATGCACTCATTGAGCGGACATCGGTACTGGTCCCACCTCGGAAGTCGGCGCGGATGAAGACGGCCTTTGAGGAGCTGTCGCATCTTCAATCGCGCGCGTTCGACACCGACGCCGTGACCCTTCTGGTCGATCCGGCACAGTTCGCCACAGTCATTCCGCAGGATGCGGCTCTCATCGTGGATGCGACGGCCTCACTTCAGGTGCTGGCCGCAGAAACACAATCAGCAGTACTGAACCAGTCTCCTGCCCGCCTGGTACGGATCGCGATGTATGGTCAGGGCCGCTGTGTCGCGGTTTTGCTTGAAGGACCTAGTCGCGCCGGTCGGGTTGACGACCTCACGGCATTCTTGTTCGAGTGCTGTCGGTTTGTGCCGGAACTGCGGGCATCGATTGCTGGGGATACGTCGGAGCCGACGCGCATTTTTGTGGGCGACAACTGCCGTTCACTGACGATGCCAATGTCTGATGCCGTTGTTTCGCGTTCTTCGTCACTGGCCGGTCTGCAACTGGAACGCTGGCTCGTTGGCGGGCTTCCGAAGGAGGCGATGCTTTGCACCGGGATCTCGGATGCCGAAGGCCTCGGCATGGCATGGACCCGCGCCAGTCTTGGCCCGACCACTGTGCTCGACGTAGCTGATGATGGTGGCTGGAACATTCGGATTCTGCACCCAGTCGTGCAAGCGATCCATGCCGATGCGCTGCACTGGGGCGCTCTGGAAACAGGCGGAGCCTTGGTCGGCCGCATCTCGTTTGAAAATCGAACCATCACCATTGCGGGCATCGTGGACGCGCCGCCTGACAGCATTCGAGAGGCCGCCTGCTTCGTCCTCGGAACGGATGGACTTGTTCAGAATTTGCGTGCGGCAAATGGAGCCTCTTTAGGGTATCTCACCTTCATCGGAACTTGGCACAGCCACCCGAAAGGCGGCCCACACTCGGGCATAGACCGAAACACATTGCGCAACATCGCCGAGGATGCTGGTGGTCTTCCCGCCGTGTCGTTGGTATGGACTCCGACAGGACCCACATGTGCGGTGGATCGCTGGTAGGGGTAAAGCCACCAGCACTTTATTGGCATAAAACAAGAGGGATGTATGGCTGACTACTTCGAGATCGATTTTCTTGGCGTCGAAACAGCAAAAAGCGGAGATGCGATCACGCTTCGCTATTCTGTGAATGGCACTGAGGGCGTGCACGTCGTTGACGGAGGATATCTGGATACGGGAGATCAGATTGTCGAGCACCTGAAGACCTACTACGGAACAACAGTCATCGACCATGTGATTCTCACGCACCCTGATCGCGATCACGCAAATGGTTTGCGAAAAGTTCTAGAGCAGTGCACGGTCAGAAATCTTTGGATCAACAGGCCGTGGATCTATGCAGATCAGTTGATTGATCGATTCGAGACCTATGAATCGGTTGAGGCGCTGAGACGGAAGTTGCGCTCCATCTACGATGCCACGGCAATTCTTGAGGATCTGGCGGTAGAAAAGGGAATTCCAATCCATGCCCCCCTTCAGGGGCAGAGCATCGGCCCCTTCACTGTGATGGCACCAACCCTGGGGCGCTATTTCGACCTGATTGTGGACTCCACGAAGACACCGGAGGCTGTTGAAGAAAGTGCTTTGGACAGCGCGTTGAGCGGCATATTCCGGGCAATGAAGGCCGCGACCGCCTACATCAAATCCCTGTGGGGCGAGGAGTATTTTCCGCCTGAGCCTACCAGTCGTGAAAATGAAATGAGTGTGGTCCAGTCGGCTGTCCTGAACGGTCATCGTGTCATGCTTACTGGCGATGCCGGGCGTGAGGCGCTGCAAGAGGTTATTGACTACGCGCCATTTGCCGGACTCGCGTTGCCAGGCATTCGGTATTTTCAGGTGCCCCACCATGGCGGGCGGCACAATGTCTCGACTGAAATTCTGGACCAACTGGTTGGTTCACGGTTGGACAGTATGCCGATCCAGCATACCTGGAATGCCATTTGCAGTTCTGCCAAAGCCGATGAGGATCACCCGCGGAAGTCCGTAATTCGCGCTGTATTACACCGGGGTGGGCACTGGGCGGCAACCGAAAGCAAGAATCTCCGCATCGGGGCGGGCATTACCCGCGATGGTTGGGTATCAATTCCTCAAGCGGAGTACCCCGAAGAACAAGAGAGTTGAGTCTATGAATGCGATGTCGCTCTCTGAGTTACCAACTTCAGTGCTCGAACTCCACACATGGCCGTGGTGGCGAAGATATTGGAATCGACCGCCGGAACTGGTTCGGAAGCGGTGTGAAGCTTGGTGTGAACTATTGGAGCTTAGGGAGGCGGCAGGAAAAGGCGTGCGCCTCAACACCCCAAAATCGAAGATTTTTGATGACTCACGCCGTCGATGGAGCATCCTGGATAAACTCGACCGTGGCAACTTTACTTTGCGGAGTCGCTTTCCGGTCTCAGCCTGGGGCGCTAAGGAGGATTTTCCAAAGTCCACATGGATCGCTAGTGCAAGTGACGATGGCGCCTCACTTTGAATGCGACGCAAGCGATATAGAGGGCATCTCCTCAAGTAAGTCAGCAGGCATGCCGCACGAAAATGTGGATGTCTTTGGTGCCTACTATATTGATGAGCAGAATCGATATGCCAGAAAAGGAAAGCCCTCGCTCTGACTGGATGATGCGAGCTTAAAAGAGCTTTGTTCACATGGCGAAATCCGGCTAATGCACGGACGTGGCTCCGACACGTTTAGCGTGCGAGCTTGGGATGGCCGTTTTTCCTTGATAACAGTGGCGGATCTCACCATCTTGCGGGCGCCGTGCATGTCGCCACGCGCATTGGCGCGAGCATTCACCACGCCTCGAAACTCTATCTCTACCAGCTCAACCATTTGACTGTGCAATGGCTGCTCGATGGATTTCATCTGGTATTGCTCCCCAGGTATTTGGATGGACAGATGCTATGGACTGTGAAGAGCTTGGTAGGTTCTGGTTCGAACATGGAGTTCCCACCTGTACTGGGCGAAGGTTCGCTTTTGGCGTTCCCTCGGGGTTCGCAAATCGCCGAGTGCGTGATGGCAGAACTATTGAGTCAGGGGCACCACGATTTAGGCAATGATTTAAGGGAGGCACTGGCTGCGTAACAGCAGTTCTTGACTGAATCGACGACTCCATGGACAAAGCAATTTTCATCTCCAATCTGCTGACAAGGATGTCTATGAATCACAGATAGTTGGATTTCATGGCACAGTATCTATTCTTAGTAGTAATATTAAAAAATTAACCTTTAGGTTGAATATTTAATCCTATATGTTGAATAAAAGATAAAGTTAATATAAGATTGGTTAATACTGTAAAAAGTATTTACTCTTTCAATAATGAATGAGTAACGCAATAGGGTTACGAAAATGTCTAAACTAACAGATTTTGGAAAAGCGATTAGGAAACTTAGGATTGATTATGATACCAATCTTAATGAACTAGCGACTTCAATTGGCGTTAGTTCAGCTTTCTTATCAGCTGTGGAAACAGGAAAAAAGCCAATAAGTGCTGAATTAATTACAAAAATTACAAACGCATTAGGTTTAAGTAAAGCAGAGGAAAATTTGCTTACACATGCTGCTAGTCAAAGTGTTGATAATGTTACTGTTCGAACAAATAGCCCAGAAGAAGCAGAAATTGCTTTGATGTTTGCTAGACGAATTCAAGACGATACTTTGAATATGGCGCAACTTAGAAAAATTCTTGAGGAGAATTGATATATGACATCTGGATGTATGCCTAGAGGTGTTAAAGTCGCGCCTTTAAGTAAACAAAGCATAAAACAAAAAGCACTCATTATTCGTGACAAGATTTTTAAACTGTCACTAAATCAGTCAATAGATTTAAGTCGAGGCTTAGAACATCGATTGCATGAATTAGGTGTCATTTTAGAAGTCTGGGAAATTGAGGATATGCCTGATGTTGAGGCTTTAACTAATCCAGATGCTATGACTATTATTCTTCGTGCAGATACTTATGATGCTTTATGCGATGTATCTGATCCAAAACATTGCCGTGCGCGATTTACTGTAGCACATGAAATAGGGCACTTAATTCTTCATGAGGGTTTTGCCTTAGCACGTGGTGCAGTCAGGCATAAACATTATGAAGATTCTGAATGGCAAGCTGATACGTTTGCGGCAGAGTTACTGATGCCAACACAAGCATGTATTAATTTGTCTATTGAAGACATTCAAGAAAAATTCAAAGTTGGTTATAAAGCGGCTAGAAATAAATTTAGTTCTTTAAAATGAAAAAACTGATATGAAAGCTATCTTTCATATCAGTTTCGGATAGTACACCCAAGGGCTATTCGGCTTACTCAGATGACTACTATAAAGCGTGAGAACTTCATTGTAGATCATTTAAGTCAGCTTTTCAAATCTCCTTGGGAGAGGAGGTGAGCTATGTGCTTAAGAAATTAGGTACTCAAGAACCGCCGAAAGGCATGAAATGGATCTTTTGTAGATTCCGTAAAGTACGAGGCAATTCTGGCAAGGTGTTAGATGCGCATGAGTATGGTTATGAGGCATGGGCTTTTTTAGTTCCATGTGCAACTTAAGTGATCTGGTGCACAGGCATTCGTGCTTGTGTGCTTTCTAAAATTAACAATGGAGTATTAAATATGTCTAATTACTTAATCAATCACAAAAATTGCCCTGAATGTGGTGGGCGTATCAAAGGTTATTATTATTACTGTGGCCGTTGTGGGAATCAGGATGTCGTAAATTGGAAATTTACAGGCATATTCCTGATGATTGCAGGTGCTATTTTCTTTCTTGTTATGTATTTCTCAACAAAAAAAATCTGTGAAAATACCTTTTTCTCGCAAGCTATATTCTGCAATTTTTTTTAAATAATTTATAGGTTGAGTATTAACATGTTTGAAGGATTCATACCTAATTATTCATGTTTATTGCATGCTAGAGATCTTGAAGGAAATATAATCGAAATCCATTTTTTTTCGAAATATACGCCAGAGCAAGCAATTGAAAAAAGCAAAGATTATTGGACTTATGATCTTATAAGGTTTATAGATTTTCCGACTCCTCAAAGATTTGAGTGGGGGAAAAAGACTATAGTCCATCCATTGGATAAAAAAGAATATACTGTTATATATAAGTAGGTTAGGAATGAAAGTTAAAGATTTAATTGAAAAATTAGAAAAGTTTGATCCTGAATTAGAGGTTTTAATTGCCAATGAGGATGATGAGATCATTGGCCTAAACAACATGGTACGATTCTTTGATGTCAGTCATGTTTCTTCTGTTCATGCGGAAACACGAAGAAATGATGTAGAAAGGAATGTTGAATTTACATTCGTAGGAATGCCAACTAAACATTCTAGAGAGTTTATTTTCATTGATGTCGTTTCACAATTTTAGAATTTTTTTTTGAAATTACTTATAGAAGATTGTATGAACAATAATTGTGAAAAATGTACTGTTTTATCTATAGATAGTATGCCGTTAGGCTGGAATACAATAGTAAAAGAAGATTGGGTTGACGATCTAAGTGGCGGTACGGAATGGAAGCAATTTGAGTGTATCCATTGCAAATCTATTCATAATATTAAGTATCGTGATGTGGGTGCTAGTCGCTCACGTTGGTTTTTCAAAAATGAATTGCCAAAATACTTAGGATTTAATGATTAAATTCATGCAAAAATCTGAAAGAAAAAAGCGCCGTTGGGTGCTTTTTTTAATTGTTCAAACCCTTCCTATGATCCTAGACACCTAATTTCAGGGCGATTGCAGCTACAGACTTGTGTGAGGTTGAAAGTGCATAATCAATTGCTTGCTTTTTAAATTCTGGACTAAAGCCTTTAGCCATTTTTACATCTATAAAGTTAACGTTACGTTATCTTTAGAAGTAAGCATTGTCCATATGGGCTGGGCTAGGATCAGTATAAGACTTATTTAACATTGATCACAGATAAGTAAGTTGTTGGGAAATTAAATTAGAGGTGGTACTCATGATGGTTACTAAAACTAAAATATTTTCAATAATAAACATATAAAACAATATATTACAAATATATATGATGCGTAACATACGCATCATATATATTTACTCCTATTTTGATATAATTAGTCTGATCAGTCCATTGATAGGTTTCATTCAAATCTCATGAGTCTTACTGAAATTAAAGTTCGCCAAGCTCATTGCAAGGAAAAAACTTGTTTTTTATCCGATGAAGATGGACTTAGTCTAAAAATAGAACCCAATGGAAGAAAATCTTGGAGTTATCGCTATACCGACCCAAAAACCAAGAAACGACGCCGAATTCAGTTAGGGCTTTATCCAGATTTATCGCTGAAAAAGGCACGACAAGTCAGAGATGATTTTAGAGACAATAATTTCTGTTTTGAAAATGAGATTGTTTCCAATTTAATTACCTTTCGTCAGGTAGGAGAGGAGTGGCTACAGTTCAAACTTAAAAATGCATTCAATGATTTACCACGCTGTGGTGTTCTCCAGTTAGCAGAAAAATGCTTACAACATGATATTTATCCAAATCTTCAGGATATGCCTT
>NZ_CP026413.1:0-11959 GCF_002934965.1 Acinetobacter sp. ACNIH2 | reverse complement strand
TTTAGGAGACGTATTAAAGAATACAACAAGTGTATTCTTTAATACACTCAAGGTTTAAAGCCTAATTGCTTAAGTAACCTAAAACACCATTTCTAAAATCCTCACTGGTAAAGGTTCTATCAACAAAACGCATATCTTCTTCTGTATTTATTAAATCTCTCAAAAAGCCGAGTTGATAATCCCATTCATGATCTAATTGTATAGAGCCACTAATTTCTGAACCGTCAGAAGTCTCAATTTGGATATGAGCTGAATAACCTTTAGTATTTTTTTTAGCACTTAATAAAGCAATTGCATCAATAAGCATTTCAAATTCCTTATATGACTATAGTTTAATTATTTAGTCTCAGATTTTAATTCTGGATCCTTCACTCACTGAGAGTTTAGTTGTTAACAGCATTGTTTTTAGTAGCTGACATAAATCCCACTTTTTCTAAGTATGGATACAGTTCTTTAGCACGATGTGGATCTTGCAGCATGTCAGCTATACGAATTGCAAATTGCGGAAAGCTTTCGGTGCCTTGGGAGTACTTACTCATCTCAGGTAATTGAGAGAGTTTATTAGCAAATAAATGTCGCTGAGCCTTAGTCATTTTTGAAACAAGATCTACGGTATTTGGATCTCGTGTCGAGTTTAAATTCTGCTCTGTTTGCTTGTTTTTAAATAAAAATGAAAAGCCGTAAATTGAACGTCCTTTTTTATGTTGTTCGTATTCAACAGTGATGTCAGTGTGTTCATTAAGCTGTTTAACTGAAATATCTAGTACTCGTTTTTTTAAATCAGAAATTATCGCGTAGTCTGTTTTATCAACTCCTAATTTTTCTCTAAAATCGGCTAATTCAAAAATTGGCGTTTTACCTGTACTTCGCCACGCTATTAAAAGCTCATATAAACGGATTGCATAAGCACTACTCAGATTACTAATTTGTTCTAGCTCATATTTAGTAAAATGTTCTTCTAATCTTGTAATTAATGGAACAATGGCTGGGGAAAAAATAAGTTTAACCACGGCTTCATTCTCTATATATCTGATTTCACTAACCCATCTAGATTTAATATGTTCTATGTTTTTAGAGTTTTTTTCTTGATAGCTAAACTGACGTAAGAACAGTGCATTACAAGCATTTTTCAATGTTGTATAAGCCGTATTTCTATGAACATTAAATTGATGTGCATAACTTTCAGCATGAACAACGAGTGGGTCGTTTGTATTGATACCTTTTCCACTTTCTCTAGCTTCAACAATAGCTAATAAGATTAGTCTTTGCTCTGCTAGATCTAGGTTGTAACTAGCATTGATTAAAGCATTATCTTTGACGACAGTATTTTTCATATCTTTATTTTGACGTGATCATTTGATGTCAATATATTGACACTATATTTTGATGTCAATGATTTTTTAGGTTATGCAAGATAAACGTCCATGTATAGCAAGATAAACGTCCATGTATATTAAAAATAATAGGTTATAAAATGTTTATTTAATATATTATCTAATCTATTATTTATAATAAAAACAATAATATATATAGATATTTTAAGATAATATCTTTGATATTATGTATTTAATATTTATTAAATATCTAATATATAATCGGAATTAATAAAAATTCATTAAATACAAACACTTATTGCAATTAGGTGGTTTATAATTCAACCTTAAAATTGACATTATAATATTTGTCAATATATGCAAGATAAACGTCCATGTATAGCAAGATAAACGTCCATGTATAGCAAGATAAACGTCCATGTATAGCAAGATAAACGTCCATGTATAAGCTCTGTAACCCTTTATTTTATAGGGCTACAGAGCATCTAAAAACATTAAAAGTATTTAAAAATAATTAAAAACGTGAATCATGAAAAATTGCCCTTGGTTTTCGCTTCGCTCAAACTCTATTGAATCTCGCTTTCGCTCGATTCGAGGGGCAATTTTTTGGTTAATATTTTCGTGAGTTTTAGAAAAAGCAAAAGCAACTCGGAATTCGCTTCGCTCATAGTACTTTTTTGCTCGCTTCGCTCGGTCTAGGCTCAATTTTCTACATATGATTTACGCCTTTTTTGACTTCACAGCCTAAAAAGCTGTTTTTCAGGGAGTCTAGGCACGACTTTTTGATGTTCGCTCGTAGACACTCGCTCTGATATAACGATTAGAGGCAAAAAATAGGGGGTAGACGCGTTTTTTCACTGATTATCAAGATTACCTATATCAAATAGAGAAAATGGCTTAAAACGCAAATCAGCGCAAAATGGAAAGCAGTTTATAGTCGTACTCAGGACTTTGATCTCAGTTATTTATGTGTGATGAGGGACACACAGATTTTTAATTTCGTTCAGCAGAATCGGCTGCGTCAGGATTTTTTAAGTGAGGTCCCCACTAACCGTTTTTAAAAAGTCGGATCAAAGACTTTGATTTGACTTGTTTTCTCAAGGTTCTTGGAATTTCTGGATCCGATGCCACTCGAATCTGATCTTCTAGGTCGATTTTTACAAATGTGGCTGGAGGGTTTAGACCGCCAAGTCTATGAAGTTGCCAAACTTCATCCTCAAACCACATTCTTCCAATTCTCTTACACACTCCAACTTAATGGCGTGTCCTTTCGTTACTCATTTCAACGCTCGCCTTTCACTCGAATTGAAATGCTTCCTTTGCCATTACAGCAAAGCCCTACTAAGTCACTCTCCCACAGTTCTGTTTTCGGAAGTTGCCTCCGATTGAATAAAGACCTCTTCAAATTAAAGAGAAATCTTTAAGCAATACGGCTTCGTCATTAAACAAAACTGCTTCCCAAGTTAGTATTAAAACAGTTGTTTTCAGTTGCCTGAAAACTGGCAGAACCCGTGCCGATCTCCTACATACAACACCTACATTCCTATCTCCCCCGATCGCAGTTCCAAGTCGTATCAGGTTTATACAATGCAATATGTAGTTAATAATCATCCACGTTCACGCCTTACCCATATCGACATACACAGCCTAAAAAGCACCATGTTGACGACCTTACAGGCTTGAGCTATCCATTGATCTCGACAGCAAAACAGAATGTCTTCCGACAAATTCACTGTTCTACCTAAAATCGAGTACCGATTGCGCCAGCTTTCGCCTTGCAACCCTGACACCTCACGATGCCCTCAAAAGCCCACCTGTGGGTATAACCTACGCCCTTGTCTTTATTTTTGTTTTTGACTTGAAGCGTCTGGTTATCAGCTATTCACGAGGTTACTCATTCCGTGAGTCCTCTGACTGTCTGTTTTAATACAGGGTTTTGGCCCTTTCAGCCTAGGAGGGAAGTTACTCCCACCGCCACGTCACCGTGATCCCGTGTCCTTGTCGCCCAACTGACCTCCACCTTGGGAGTGGAGGGTGTTCATTCATCAAAATGAGTGAACAGGTAGAAAGCGGGAGTCACACCCGCCAGCCCCTAGTGTAGCCGCGCCAGCTAGAGTTTCCTCACGCACGCAGCTTCACCACTAAAGCTTCTCAAAGACTGGCAATCCTCAAGAAGGGGGAGTGTGTCTGATTCATGGGTAGGCAACCCAGGAACCAAACAGAAAAGAATTGGCTCATGGATTGGCAGTCCACGCAAAAAATCAAAGACCCTAAAAGGGTTATATTTGATCAAGTTGCGGTCGTCAAGCCCATTTCGGGGGAACTGCTATTTATAAAATCTCCGAAGGTGATTTCTCATTCTGCTTAAAGTTTCAAAAATGCAATTTTTGAGACTTTAAGAATTCCTTATAGAATTTTTAATAAATATCTTTTATAAATCTCTTATAGAATCACTTTATTAAAATCACTTTAAGAGTAATAAAAAAATGATTTATTACAGCTATGTTCCTAAAGATTTTACAAAACATGTCATGGGAATGATGACGAACGAATATGATCTTGTTTCTAAGAAATTCATATTGAATATGAATACTGATGAAGCAAGCCGTATGATTTCAAAATGGATTGAGCGTTATCATTTACTGGAAACAGCCCAACAAACCTATCGAAGAAGATTGAACAGTGAGCCAGTTTTTAGCTTGCTGGTTCATTTCACTTATAGTTATTTACCAGGACTGAGTGAGAGTGAATGCTGGGAAAAATTTGATAAAAATGAACCTGCTTTTTTGGTGCAAGTAGAGGCTTACCTGTTTTGTCGAACCAGTGATGCTTTCTTATTGGATGAAAAAACTCAAAAAGTTTTGAGCAAAACAGACAAACAAGATTTATTGAAGATTAACCGTAAAATCTTTGAGATCTGTCCAAGTTCAGAGTCTTTTAGTTACATTGGTGATGTTAATCCAATCAGCTGTGGTAGATATGAACTGGTACGTCTGACCAAGCCGAAAAAAAGCATTAAAGAGCTTCAAGCCAAGAATTGGACCAATGAAAAACATGTCACAGATTGGACTTGGCGTTTGACTGATAAAGCCTATAAGGAACAACTAGAACAAGGAAAAAGGGTCGTTTTGCGGTTTCAGAGCCTGATTGAAAAAAATGCCAGTCTGGATGAGAAGAAAGCCTATTTTGAACGCCATTTCCGGGCCTTGGAGGGCTATTTAGGCTACCGTGGGGTACGTCAGCAGATCGGAAATTTGTATCACCTAGAAAAACGCTTATTCAAGGATAAATATAATCAGCCCTGGTTTGATCATGGTGCCCGGACTTTAAAACTTTCATATATGAAAAAACTGAAAAGTCCGATTGTAAATAATTCATCATATCAAGAAGCAGAAGCTCATTTTAGGAGTGTATTAACGGAAGATCTCAACAAAAAATACGAAAAATGGAAGGCGAAGTCCAATAAAACCGAGGTATAGGATGTTTTTTAAATCAATCTCAATTAACAATGGTGATAACTCATGCAGAAATATCCTGATGATTATTATCTCAGCCGCCAAGAAATTGACGATTTGAGAGCTGAGGCTAAACACGCGGCAAAATATATGAAAGCTTTTTTCGATTTTAAGACCGAAGCTCGTTATTTATTTAGTGTGACATGGTCCGCCCAAGACGGGGAATTTATTGGACTCTGTGCCGAATTCCCGTCGCTATCCTGGCTAGATCCAGACCGTGATAAAGCACGCTCAGGCATTGAGAGACTTGTCTTTGATGTATTACAAGACATGAGTTCCACTGGAGAAGCCATACCTTAATATTTTTGGAAAAATGCCTGATTCCGCTGGATGTATTCATTCAGATTATTTGAATCTAAGCCGAATATTTGAAGTTTTTTATCGACATATTTAAAAAAGAAGCAGTAAACAATGTGCATTATCCCAAGTGCCAACGCTTCCATTTTGATAACCGGAAATAGAGCAGTCGTGTCCGTAACGAGAATTTCTAATGTGAAACGATTAAAAAAATAGATGAAAAAAGTCACCAGACTCAACAAAGTCAAAAGTGCATAGGCTTTAACACAAGCCTTGCAGTGCTTATTCATTTTTTCCAGTTTCTGAAAAGTTATAGGATTCATTTTGCTCTCTAGGCAGTTAAATTTTTAAGTGAAGAAATTTCTACCGATTCTAAATATCCAGGATTAAAAAAGGGAAAAAATTTCTGTTAGATGATCCCGTGCTTTGTAAAAAAAATATCAAAATTATAAAGAGTTGAATTCTATTAATACATTGAAATTAAACATAATTTTTAATATCGACACACATGATAGCTACCTAATGGAGCTAATTTAGGTAGCTATCATGTGTGATGCTAAGCTTTAAATTTTTTATAAAATATAAGCATTTGATTTTAAATATTATTTTGTTTATGTGGCAAAAATAAAACTCAAACATTAATATTTATAAGTTATTGAAATTAAATATAAAATTCAGATCACACATAATACCTACCTTGATGTGGAAAGAAGCTATTGTGTGTGTCGATCAGAGCATTATATGTAGAAAGGTCTCTAGTTCTTTATCCTGTCTACCCGACTTGTAATATGATTCATATATCAGCTAATTGGGAGTACGGCACTATGTCAACAGTAGATCTAATTGATGAAGATGACCTCTGTACACGACAAATTTCATAGGGCCCTTGTCCTATCAGGCTTTTTCTTTCTTAAAATTGCTAGCACTTTCTTAAATTCTTCTTTTTTTCCAAAACCAATCAAACGTAGAATAGCCATCTGAACATAGTCCAAACCGTAGCGAAATAAACTTACTGAAAGTCGTCCATGCTTCTTTAGTTTTATCGCTTTTTTTCGATCATGTTGCCATTCACCTGTTAAATAGCACCAACAGAAACCGATCGCTAGCACTGCTATCAATTTCTTGACTCGTCTAGGGTCTGTTAAACGAGTATTTTCAAGATTGAATCCACGTCCTTTGAGACAACTAAATAAGGTTTCGATTTCCCAGCGTAATGCATAATCACCAATAGCAGAAGCATTAAACATAGGAGAAACAACAAGTAAAAGTTCTCCATCTTCTAATCGTAGCGCACTAATATACAGTTTCACTCGACCAACCCAAATACGTCGTTTACGACATTCTGTTTGACCAACTTGAAGATGACGAAATAAATCACTAATTTTATGATTCTTGGCTAAGTGATTGGTCACAATAAAGTTTTTTTAACACGTATACAGAAGTTAATGTCATTTTCAATTAACCATGTAAACCATTTCTCACCGATAAATTCTCTGTCTGCGAACACATTCACAATACGATCTTTACCAAAAATGGAGATAAAGCGTTGAATCAAAGCAATACGCTCTTTTGTATCTGAATTTCCACGTTTATTGAGCAATGTCCAAACAATAGGTATCGCTATTCCACGATAGACGATGGCTAACATCAAGATATTGATATCTCGTTTTCCCCATTTCCAGTTGGTTCTATCCAAAGTTAATTGGACTTTATCGAATGAAAATATATTGAAAATTAACTGAGAAATTTGACGATAATCGAAATACTGATCTGCAAAGAAGCGTTGTATACGTCGATAAAATGATTGTGGTAAGCACGTGATGGGTAAGGCTTTAGATGCAGAAGAAAGATTACATGTCTGTTTTACAATTAATGCCAGCATAATCAGTGTAAAACATTTTACACGTGACTTGTTCCACTTTAGATATTTGTTTAAGATGAGATGTAACTCATTGAAATGTGTCATCATATTCGTCGTCAGAAAACAAGTATTATGCCATTATTTCAATGAGTTGTCTTTTTTTGTCGTGTACAAAGTTGCGTTATATAAATTCCAAATTATTCGTGCGACTGAAAAATTTAAGGCAATTGTAATTTCAGCTTCTATTGCGATTGCTTTAGTTTTTGTTGTGCAGATTGTTTTACGTTTGATCTTTGGTTCAAGTATTCCTTATATTTTTGAAAGCAATTGGTTAGGTATTGGTTTTGCTGGATTTGTTGCTGTAATTGCTTCACTGAACTTAATTTTGGATTTTGATCTTATTGAAAATGCAGCAGCACAACGCGCTCCTAAAGCATTTGAATGGGTCTGTGCGATTGCTTTACTTGCGACTTTAGTGTGGATGTACTATTCATTCATGCGCTTATTAAGCCTAATTCAAGGTGATGATTAAATTTGAATTGATATCAAACATAAATCGTCTTCACATGAAGGCGATTTTTTTATGCAAGATTGTAAAAAAGGTGGATTATGCAATTCCGAAAAATCAGGAATATTGGCATGATGTGGTGAAAATTTTTCGAGTGAGAATAAGATGTCACAAGGACTTTTAGCTGGTAAGCGTTTTTTAATTGCTGGTATTGCAAGTAAATTATCAATTGCTTTTGGTATCGCATCGGCTTTACACCGTGAAGGTGCAGAATTAGCGTTTACTTATCCAAACGAAAAGCTGAAAAAGCGTGTTGATGACTTTGCAGCACAGTTTGGTTCAACCCTCGTTTTCCCTTGTGATGTAGCGATTGATGCAGAAATTGACAATACTTTTGTCGAGTTGGCAAAACACTGGGATGGTTTAGACGGTGTTGTGCATTCGATTAGTTTTGCACCTGCACATACGCTAGATGGTGACTTTACCGACGTGACGGATCGTGAGGGTTTTAAAATTGCACATGACATTAGTGCGTATAGCTTTGTTGCGATGGCACGTGCTGCAAAGCCTTTATTACAAGCACGTCAGGGTTGTTTATTGACTTTGACTTATCAAGGTTCTGAGCGTGTGATGCCAAATTATAACGTGATGGGCATGGCTAAAGCGTCTTTAGAAGCGGGTGTTCGTTATTTAGCACTAAGCTTAGGTAAAGAGGGGATTCGTGTGAATGCGATCTCTGCGGGTCCAATCCGTACATTGGCTGCATCTGGTATCAAATCATTCCGTAAAATGTTGGATGCCAATGAAAAAATCGCTCCATTACAGCGTAATGTAACGATTGAAGAAGTGGGTAATGCAGCGTTATTCCTTTGCTCACCGTGGGCTTCAGGTATTACAGGTGAAATCCTTTATGTTGATGGTGGTTTCAATACTGTAGGTATGAGCCAAAGCATGATGGATGATGAATAATTAGATTGATCTAAATTATTTGATAAAGCCGCTTTTATAGCGGCTTTGTTTTTTAAGGAGGGTTGATTCTTTAAATTCTTTGTACACGACAAAAAAAGACAACTCATTGAAATAATGGCATAATACTTGTTTTCTGACGACGAATATGATGACACATTTCAATGAGTTACATCTCATCTTAAACAAATATCTAAAGTGGAACAAGTCACGTGTAAAATGTTTTACACTGATTATGCTGGCATTAATTGTAAAACAGACATGTAATCTTTCTTCTGCATCTAAAGCCTTACCCATCACGTGCTTACCACAATCATTTTATCGACGTATACAACGCTTCTTTGCAGATCAGTATTTCGATTATCGTCAAATTTCTCAGTTAATTTTCAATATATTTTCATTCGATAAAGTCCAATTAACTTTGGATAGAACCAACTGGAAATGGGGAAAACGAGATATCAATATCTTGATGTTAGCCATCGTCTATCGTGGAATAGCGATACCTATTGTTTGGACATTGCTCAATAAACGTGGAAATTCAGATACAAAAGAGCGTATTGCTTTGATTCAACGCTTTATCTCCATTTTTGGTAAAGATCGTATTGTGAATGTGTTCGCAGACAGAGAATTTATCGGTGAGAAATGGTTTACATGGTTAATTGAAAATGACATTAACTTCTGTATACGTGTTAAAAAAACTTTATTGTGACCAATCACTTAGCCAAGAATCATAAAATTAGTGATTTATTTCGTCATCTTCAAGTTGGTCAAACAGAATGTCGTAAACGACGTATTTGGGTTGGTCGAGTGAAACTGTATATTAGTGCGCTACGATTAGAAGATGGAGAACTTTTACTTGTTGTTTCTCCTATGTTTAATGCTTCTGCTATTGGTGATTATGCATTACGCTGGGAAATCGAAACCTTATTTAGTTGTCTCAAAGGACGTGGATTCAATCTTGAAAATACTCGTTTAACAGACCCTAGACGAGTCAAGAAATTGATAGCAGTGCTAGCGATCGGTTTCTGTTGGTGCTATTTAACAGGTGAATGGCAACATGATCGAAAAAAAGCGATAAAACTAAAGAAGCATGGACGACTTTCAGTAAGTTTATTTCGCTACGGTTTGGACTATGTTCAGATGGCTATTCTACGTTTGATTGGTTTTGGAAAAAAAGAAGAATTTAAGAAAGTGCTAGCAATTTTAAGAAAGAAAAAGCCTGATAGGACAAGGGCCCTATGAAATTTGTCGTGTACAGAGGAAGATGACAATGAATCAGGTATTGCTGCCAAAGCTGCAAATGTACTTCGAGACCGCTTTATTGCCGCAGCGCAAAGAGGAACAGTGCTGTATGTAGAAAATGATAATTTAATGAGTAAAACACCGAATGGTGTGCCAATTTTGGTTAAACACTTGGACGGCCGGAATCCTGACCTTGCTTACCGACTTGCTGGGCGACGAACTTTTAAAATTAAAAAACGTAAAATTAATTCGAATTGAGGCAGGCTTTTACTCCCATTCGATCGAATTTCGAATAAGAGATGTTCTGTAAATTTAGAGTATACCTCAAAGTAACGTCATGACAGCAAAAATCCTTAACCTAAAATCAATGGTTTAGAAGCCGTGAAACATCCTGTTAGCAACGATTAAAACAAGTCTTAGATTTATACGTGATAATAAAAACCCAGTTCTATGCACTGGATTTTTCTATCTGGGGCTTACAGTTCAAATTTCGAATAAGAGATTTTATGTTAAATAGGTTCGATTAAGCAGATCGTCTTCTAATTTTGAACATTGCTCATCATCAATGACTCCGGTAATACTTTGTAGCCACAACCCATCTGCTGCTAAACGAAGTAACTCTAAATCAGGATGACTATCCGTTTCTGCATGTTGAGATAATCTATTTTTTAGCCATTCCATCCAAATTTTATTAAAGGTAGGCTCTGTGATCATAGTCATTGATAACGCTGACCAAGCAGAAACCACCCCATCTATTTGATGGATAAAAGAACTATGAATATAAGCTCGTGTGAATTTACCATATTCTGTTGGATCGCGTTTAATCAAGTATTCAACTGTTTGATCTAAATCAAGAATTATTTGATTGAACATTTCTTCTATCAAATTTTTTTTATTCGGGAAATGGTGAAATACCCCCCCTTTTGTTATACCTACTGCTGTAGCAATATTTTGAATAGAAACACCAGAAATACCCTTTTGAGAAACAAGAATAGTTGCCTGTTCAAGGATGCGCTTTCGAATAACCTCTGGTTGCTTCTTTTGTTGCCGAATTTCTTTCACTTAATGACCTGCTGATTGCGAAAATAAATTAATAATTATTACGCCAGATACGATAAAACCAATTCCAATTAAAGCAGGATTATCTAGTGTCTGTTTAAAAACAAAGTAGCCAACTACAGCAGTTAGAACAATCCCAACACCAGCCCATATAGCGTATGCGATACCTAAAGGGATTGTTTTAATAACTTGTGATAATAAATAAAATGCCGTGCTAAAAAAAATAAAGACCATCACGCTTGGAAAAAGTTTTGTAAACCCTTCCGATTTAACTAAAAAACTACTTCCAATCACTTCGGAAACTATTGCAAATCCAAGTAATACATAAGCGAGTAACACACTGTTCATAAGTAATCATACCTAAAATACCAATCGGAAGGTATGTTAAATTTTCAAAAAAAAATTATCAATAATTATTTTAGATTTTCTAAAATTAACATAATACACGTTATACGAAATGCGTTATAATTCCACTTAGAAATCAATGCTGTAGTTTCTAGTTGATAGCCCACCTTCCCCAAGGTGGGCTTTTTTTGTGATTTTTCACGTTCCACGCTTACTTCTTGAGCAATGCTCCACGGTTTTAATAAGCCCAGGTGAACAATCAGATCAGCCATATGGCTTAAAGAAGCGGCTCCAGAAGCCTCTTTTTTCCGGTTCTGGGTCTACGTGTTCAGGAACAGGGATTCGCTTGTTTTCTTTTTCAACCGGAATAGTCAATCCATCATCTTTAGGTTTGGTTTCTAGTTTTGGATCTATCGCTATATCTGTTTCGGGTTGATGATTATTAGCTGTAGTGGCTTGGGATGGTTTCATTTCAATGAGGGTCAGGAGTGTGTCGATGCGAGAATTAGCTTTTGCTTCTCTATCTTCTGCCTTTTCTAGTTGTTTCTTTAGAAACTCAATCTGATTTTTGAGTTCTTCCACTGTTTTATCATTGTATTCAGGTGTATCTAGGTTTTGTATCGGAGACATGTCAATACGTTTTGGGTGTTTTCCACCAAAAGGCTCACCATAGACACGAAGTAATTCTGAGAAGTCGATAGAACCATCATGATCACGACTTAATACTCCGTTTTTTATATCTTTGTAGAGTGTGGCCCGAGATTTTTTATACAGTGTTGCAGCATCACTAACACTGTATTTTGTACTTGTTTTCATACTGTATTACTGTGTA
>NZ_CP026418.1:0-43928 GCF_002934965.1 Acinetobacter sp. ACNIH2 | reverse complement strand
GATCGGCAACCTGACGGTGCTGGAACCCTATCGACCGTTGTTCATCGGCGCGGCGCTAGTGGCGCTGTTCTTCGCCTGGAAGCGGATTTACCGGCCCGTGCAGGCATGCAAGCCAGGTGAGGTCTGCGCGATTCCGCAGGTGCGCGCCACCTACAAGCTGATTTTCTGGATCGTGGCCGTGCTGGTCCTGGTCGCGCTTGGATTTCCCTATGTCGTTCCATTTTTCTATTAACCAGGAGTTCATCATGAAGAAACTGTTTGCCTCCCTTGCCCTCGCCGCCGCTGTTGCCCCGGTGTGGGCCGCTACCCAGACCGTCACGCTAGCGGTTCCCGGCATGACTTGCGCCGCCTGCCCGATCACAGTCAAGAAAGCGCTCTCCAAGGTCGAAGGCGTGAGCAAGGTCGATGTGGGCTTCGAGAAGCGCGAGGCCGTCGTCACTTTTGACGACACCAAGGCCAGCGTACAGAAGCTGACCAAGGCCACCGCAGACGCCGGCTATCCGTCCAGCGTCAAGCAGTGAGCCAGCAAGCCAACGACAACAGCGAGAGCCGCTTCATGGGACTGATGACACGCATTGCCGATAAAACCGGCGCGCTCGGCAGCGTCGTTTCCGCGATGGGCTGCGCCGCCTGCTTTCCAGCCCTCGCCAGCTTCGGCGCGGCCATCGGGCTGGGCTTCTTGAGCCAGTACGAGGGACTGTTCATCAGCCGCCTGCTGCCGCTGTTTGCCGCGCTGGCCTTCCTGCGAACGCGCTGGGTTGGTTCAGTCATCGGCAATGGCTGCGCAGTCTGCTCGGCATGATCGGCCCGGCCATCGTGTTTGCGGCCACGGTCTGGCTGCTCGGCAACTGGTGGACGGCGAACCTGATGTACGTCGGCCTGGCCTTGATGATTGGGGTGTCGATCTGGGACTTCGTGTCGCCGGCGCATCGCCGTTGCGGACCGGACGGCTGCGAACTCCCCGCCAAGCGCTTGTGAAAGACGGCTGACCGTGCGACACGGCGGCCCACACGAATAAGGAACGATGGTATGAGCACTCTCAAAATCACCGGCATGACTTGCGACTCGTGCGCAGTGCATGTCAAGGACGCCCTGGAGAAAGTGCCCGGCGTGCAATCAGCGGATGTCTCCTACGCCAAGGGCAGCGCCAAGCTCGCCATTGAGGTCGGCACGTCACCCGACGCGCTGACGGCCGCTGTAGCTGGACTCGGTTATCGGGCCACGCTGGCCGATGCCCCCTCAGTTTCGACGCCGGGCGGATTGCTCGACAAGATGCGCGATCTGCTGGGCAGAAACGACAAGACGGGTAGCAGCGGCGCATTGCATATCGCCGTCATCGGCAGCGGCGGGGCCGCGATGGCAGCGGCGCTGAAGGCCGTCGAGCAAGGCGCACGTGTCACGCTGATCGAGCGCGGCACCATCGGCGGCACCTGCGTCAATGTCGGTTGTGTGCCGTCCAAGATCATGATCCGCGCCGCCCATATCGCCCATCTGCGCCGGGAAAGCCCGTTCGATGGCGGCATCGCCGCTACCACGCCGACCATCCAGCGCACGGCGCTGCTGGCCCAGCAGCAGGCCCGCGTCGATGAACTGCGCCACGCCAAGTACGAAGGCATCTTGGAGGGCAATCCGGCGATCACTGTGCTGCACGGCTCCGCCCGCTTTAAGGACAATCGCAACCTGATCGTGCAACTCAACGACGGCGGCGAGCGCGTGGTGGCATTCGACCGCTGCCTGATCGCCACCGGCGCGAGCCCGGCCGTGCCGCCGATTCCCGGCCTGAAAGACACTCCGTACTGGACTTCCACTGAAGCGCTGGTCAGCGAGACGATTCCTAAGCGCCTGGCCGTGATTGGCTCATCAGTGGTGGCGCTGGAGCTGGCGCAGGCGTTCGCCCGACTCGGAGCGAAGGTGACGATCCTGGCTCGCAGCACGCTGTTCTTCCGCGAAGACCCAGCTATAGGCGAAGCCGTCACGGCCGCATTCCGCATGGAGGGCATCGAGGTGAGGGAACACACCCAGGCCAGCCAGGTCGCGTATATCAATGGTGAAGGGGACGGCGAATTCGTGCTCACCACGGCGCACGGCGAACTGCGCGCCGACAAGCTGCTGGTCGCCACCGGCCGCGCGCCCAACACACGCAAGCTGGCACTGGATGCGACGGGCGTCACGCTCACCCCGCAAGGCGCTATCGTCATCGACCCCGGCATGCGTACAAGCGTGGAACACATCTACGCCGCAGGCGACTGCACCGACCAGCCGCAGTTCGTCTATGTGGCGGCAGCGGCCGGCACTCGCGCCGCGATCAACATGACCGGCGGTGACGCGGCCCTGAACCTGACCGCGATGCCGGCCGTGGTGTTCACCGACCCGCAAGTGGCGACCGTAGGCTACAGCGAGGCGGAAGCGCACCATGACGGCATCAAAACTGATAGTCGCACGCTAACGCTGGACAACGTGCCGCGCGCGCTCGCCAACTTCGACACGCGCGGCTTCATCAAACTGGTGGTTGAAGAAGGCAGCGGACGACTGATCGGCGTGCAGGCAGTGGCCCCGGAAGCGGGCGAACTGATCCAGACGGCCGCACTGGCGATTCGCAACCGGATGACGGTGCAGGAACTGGCCGACCAGTTGTTCCCCTACCTGACGATGGTCGAAGGGTTGAAGCTCGCGGCGCAGACCTTCAACAAGGATGTGAAGCAGCTTTCCTGCTGCGCCGGGTGAGGACAAGGAGGTGTGCGATGAGCGCCTACACGGTATCGCAACTGGCCCATAACGCTGGGGTGAGCGTACATATCGTGCGCGACTACCTGGTGCGCGGCTTGTTACGGCCGGTGGCCTGCACCACGGGCGGCTACGGCGTGTTCGACGATGCGGCCTTGCAACGGCTGTGCTTCGTGCGCGCGGCCTTCGAGGCGGGTATCGGCCTGGATGCCCTGGCGCGGCTGTGCCGTGCGCTCGACGCAGCGGACGGCGCACAAGCCGCAGCGCAGCTTGCCGTGCTGCGCCAGTTGGTCGAGCGGCGGCGCGCGGCGTTGGCCCATCTGGACGCGCAACTGGCCTCCATGCCAGCCGAGCGGGCGCACGAGGAGGCATTGCCGTGAACGCCCCTGACAAACTGCCGCCCGAGACGCGCCAACCCGTTTCCGGCTACCTGTGGGGTGCGCTGGCCGTGTTGACCTGCCCCTGCCATCTGCCGATTCTCGCCGCCGTGCTGGCCGGGACGACCGCCGGTGCCTTCCTTGGCGAGCATTGGGGTGTTGCCGCGCTCGCGCTGACCGGCTTGTTCGTTCTGGCCGTAACGCGGCTGCTGCGCGCCTTCCGGGGCGGATCATGACGAGTTCGCAGCCCGCCGGATGGACGGCGGCCGAGTTGGCGCAGGCGGCGGCGCGCGGACAGCTTGACCTGCATTACCAGCCGCTGGTCGATCTGCGCGATCACCGGATCGCTGGCGCGGAAGCGTTGATGCGCTGGCGGCATCCGAGGCTTGGCCTGTTGCCGCCCGGCCAGTTCCTGCCGCTGGCCGAGTCGTTCGGCCTGATGCCGGAAATAGGCGCGTGGGTGCTGGGCGAGGCCTGTCGCCAGATGCACAAGTGGCAAGGACCGGCATGGCAACCGTTCCGTCTTGCCATCAATGTGTCCGCCAGCCAGGTTGGGCCAACGTTCGACGACGAGGTAAAGCGGGTGCTGGCCGATATGGCCCTGCCCGCCGAGCTTCTGGAGATCGAACTGACCGAATCGGTCGCATTCGGCAATCCAGCCCTGTTCGCCAGTTTCGACGCCTTGCGCGCCATCGGCGTGCGCTTCGCCGCCGACGACTTCGGCACCGGCTATTCCTGCCTGCAACATCTGAAATGCTGCCCCCCCGGGTCAAATTTGGGTGCAAATCAACAGATATCGACAACCTCTCGCGCAACCAAGACATCGCGGTCGGACTGCAAGTGATCTTGAAGCCACGGGCCCGTCCCACCCCGACATGGACCTCGATGCCCGAACGGACGTTAGATTTCGAGTTCTAGGCGTTCTGCGATGAAGGTTGGATCCCAGCCGGGATTGAAAGTGTCGACGTGGGTGAATCCGAGCCGCTCGTATAGGCCACGCAGGTTCGGGTGGCAGTCGAGCCGCAGCTTGGCGCACCCCTGCGTTCGCGCGGCATGGCGGCAAGCCTCGATCAGCGCGGAGCTGACACCCCGGCCCGCATGTGTCCGTCGCACCGCGAGCTTGTGCAGATATGCGGCCTCCCCCTTGAGGGCGTCGGGCCAGAACTCGGGATCCTCGGCCGACAAGGTGCAACAGCCGACGATGCCGTCGCTGCAACTCGCGACTAGGAGCTCGGATCTCAGGACGAAGGTCTCCGCGAATGTCCGGTCGATCCGCGCGACGTCCCAGGCGGGCGTTCCCTTGGCGGACATCCACGCCGCAGCGTCGTGCATCAGCCGCACAATCTCGTCGATATCACCCGAGCAGGCGACCCGAACGTTCGGAGGCTCCTCGCTGTCCATTCGCTCCCCTGGCGCGGTATGAACCGCCGCCTCATAGTGCAGTTTGATCCTGACGAGCCCAGCATGTCTGCGCCCACCTTCGCGGAACCTGACCAGGGTCCGCTAGCGGGCGGCCGGAAGGTGAATGCTAGGCATGATCTAACCCTCGGTCTCTGGCGTCGCGACTGCGAAATTTCGCGAGGGTTTCCGAGAAGGTGATTGCGCTTCGCAGATCTCCAGGCGCGTGGGTGCGGACGTAGTCAGCGCCATTGCCGATCGCGTGAAGTTCCGCCGCAAGGCTCGCTGGACCCAGATCCTTTACAGGAAGGCCAACGGTGGCGCCCAAGAAGGATTTCCGCGACACCGAGACCAATAGCGGAAGCCCCAACGCCGACTTCAGCTTTTGAAGGTTCGACAGCACGTGCAGCGATGTTTCCGGTGCGGGGCTCAAGAAAAATCCCATCCCCGGATCGAGGATGAGCCGGTCGGCAGCGACCCCGCTCCGTCGCAAGGCGGAAACCCGCGCCTCGAAGAACCGCACAATCTCGTCGAGCGCGTCTTCGGGTCGAAGGTGACCGGTGCGGGTGGCGATGCCATCCCGCTGCGCTGAGTGCATAACCACCAGCCTGCAGTCCGCCTCAGCAATATCGGGATAGAGCGCAGGGTCAGGAAATCCTTGGATATCGTTCAGGTAGCCCACGCCGCGCTTGAGCGCATAGCGCTGGGTTTCCGGTTGGAAGCTGTCGATTGAAACACGGTGCATCTGATCGGACAGGGCGTCTAAGAGCGGCGCAATACGTCTGATCTCATCGGCCGGCGATACAGGCCTCGCGTCCGGATGGCTGGCGGCCGGTCCGACATCCACGACGTCTGATCCGACTCGCAGCATTTCGATCGCCGCGGTGACAGCGCCGGCGGGGTCTAGCCGCCGGCTCTCATCGAAGAAGGAGTCCTCGGTGAGATTCAGAATGCCGAACACCGTCACCATGGCGTCGGCCTCCGCAGCGACTTCCACGATGGGGATCGGGCGAGCAAAAAGGCAGCAATTATGAGCCCCATACCTACAAAGCCCCACGCATCAAGCTTTTGCCCATGAAGCAACCAGGCAATGGCTGTAATTATGACGACGCCGAGTCCCGACCAGACTGCATAAGCAACACCGACAGGGATGGATTTCAGAACCAGAGAAAGAAAATAAAATGCGATGCCATAACCGATTATGACAACGGCGGAAGGGGCAAGCTTAGTAAAGCCCTCGCTAGATTTTAATGCGGATGTTGCGATTACTTCGCCAACTATTGCGATAACAAGAAAAAGCCAGCCTTTCATGATATATCTCCCAATTTGTGTAGGGCTTATTATGCACGCTTAAAAATAATAAAAGCAGACTTGACCTGATAGTTTGGCTGTGAGCAATTATGTGCTTAGTGCATCTAACGTTTGACATGAGGGGCGGCCAAGGGCGCCAGCCCTTGGACGTCCCCCTCGATGGAAGGGTTAGGCATCACTGCGTGTTCGCTCGAATGCCTGGCGTGTTTGAACCATGTACACGGCTGGACCATCTGGGGTGGTTACGGTACCTTGCCTCTCAAACCCCGCTTTCTCGTAGCATCGGATCGCTCGCAAGTTGCTCGGCGACGGGTCCGTTTGGATCTTGGTGACCTCGGGATCATTGAACAGCAACTCAACCAGAGCTCGAACCAGCTTGGTTCCCAAGCCTTTGCCCAGTTGTGATGCATTCGCCAGTGACTGGTCTATTCCGCGTACTCCTGGATCGGTTTCTTCTTCCCACCATCCGTCCCCGCCTCCAAGAGCAACGTACGACTGGGCATACCCAATCGGCTCTCCATTCAGCATTGCAATGTATGGAGTGACGGACTCTTGCGCTAAAACGCTTGGCAAGTACTGTTCCTGTACGTCAGCAAGTGTCGGGCGTGCTTCTTCTCCGCCCCACCACTCGACGATATGAGATCGATTTAGCCACTCATAGAGCATGGGAAGGTCCTGCTCGGTCATGAGGCGCAGTGTGACTGAGCCATGGTTGGTACTCATGAAAACGGACTCCGTGTTGCCCAACGACGGGCTAGGCCGTGCGGGGCTGAGGTTGATAGATGACTTTGAATTTCTCACAGGCGAGCAACATCCTCTCGTCAAACTGTCGCCCGGCTCTGGCGCACTCCTGCTCGAAGTACCGTCGATGGCCCTCAAGCCAGTAGGCGAGAGACCCGTCGCCTTCACCTTCGCCAGGCACTGCGATGCCTGGGCGCTCGGATCTCCAGGTGCCACGATCGAGCCATCGGCGGCCTGCGGCACCTGGCCTGCAAGGAAGAGCTGGCTCCCCACGCGCTGCGCGTACTGATAGTTCGGTGTGCTTGGCAGGCCTGAGGCGATTTCGGCTTCGTTCATGGGTGGTGGAGCGTGAGATGTGGCGGGAGTTCTTTTGTGGCGCCTAGCGCCTGAGTTAAGCCGCGGTGCGCAGTGGCAAGCGGCGTGCGAAGCTTAGCGTAGCACGCAAGCGCCGCCACGAAGCAACGTCGGCTTGAACGAATTGTTAGACGGGCGTCAACTATTTGTCCGTGCTCAGGATGAGTTGTGTAATAACTTGACCGACAGAGGCAACTAATTCGTCACGTTCTACGGCCGATAGTTTCGGGGCCGTTGTATACACCGCTACAGCGTAATCTCTCTCCTGGGCTTTAAAAAAACCAATGTCGTTCCGGCCCCCGTTGGCGCAGGTACCAGTTTTCTCTCCAACAACCCAATCTTTAGGAAAACCCGCTCGTAGTGTCGCGTCTCCCGTTTGGTTTCCGATCAGCCACCTCTCAATGGTGTGGGTCGAGGTGGACGTCAGTGCGCCGCCATAGAGGACTTTAGCCACAGTACGTGCCATAGCAATAGGCGTAGTTGTATCTCTGAGGTCGCCAGGTGTGTTGTCGCCCATCTCCGGCTCTTTCCGGTCTAGCCGACTCACAGAGTCGCCAATTTTACGAAAATACTGCGTCATTGCAGCAGGTCCGCCAATTTCTCTCAGTAAGAGGTTAGTAGCCCCATTGTCGCTAAGCTGCACCGCAGCTTGCGCTGCCTCGAGAACCGTCATGTGTCCCGATGCTAGAAACCGTTCCGTGGCAGGAGACCATTTGACGATCATGTCCGGCCCATATGAAAGTTTTCGATCCCCCCGCTCGGTGCCTGAGTCAATTCTTTCAAAGACCAGCGCGGCTAGCGGAAACTTGAACGTTGAGCACATTGCAAAACGCTGCGCCATTCGGTGGCCCGCGACGATCTCTCCTTGGGGATCGACGATCGCAACACCGATCTGAGCTGCTTTTTCGCGCTCTAGCTTCTCAAGATCGGTCTTGAAGGTTAATTTTTCCGACGCATATGCAGAGTGAGCGATCCCTGCCAGTAATAGTGCGTGAATGAAGCGCATGGTGATCCCTTGAGATGGAAATTATCTTTGTACGCCCGTCTAACTTTGTTTTAGGGCGACTGCCCTGCTGCGTAACATCGTTGCTGCTCCATAACATCAAACATCGACCCACGGCGTAACGCGCTTGCTGCTTGGATGCCCGAGGCATAGACTGTACCCCAAAAAAACAGTCATAACAAGCCATGAAAACCGCCACTGCGCCGTTACCACCGCTGCGTTCGGTCAAGGTTCTGGACCAGTTGCGTGAGCGCATACGCTACTTGCATTACAGCTTACGAACCGAACAGGCTTATGTCCACTGGGTTCGTGCCTTCATCCGTTTCCACGGTGTGCGTCACCCGGCAACCTTGGGCAGCAGCGAAGTCGAGGCATTTCTGTCCTGGCTCGGGTTGTAAGCCGGAACCGCCGAAATTTCCGTCAACTCCTCTAAACCCCTGCCACAAGGGCATCTAGGTCAATCACCTTGCGGTCACTCTGAAAGATTTAATTCTTTACCAATCCCAACCCCTGCAACGAAGTCGGGATCGTGAGAGACCAATAACAGAGTGCCTGGGTAGTCCGCCAGGACCTGAGTGAGCAACTGACGCGAGGGGTGATCCAGATGGTTGTCCGGTTCATCGAGCAGCAGCAGGTCGGGCAGTTGCGCCAGTACCATCAGCAGACCCAGTTTTAACCGCTCACCCCCACTCAGACCATGACAAGGCGTCAGGGCGCGATCGCCGCGCAGGGCTATGCCCGCCAGCCGTGTTCTCGCATCACTCTCGGCCAGTGTCGGAGCCACTGTCAACAGGTTGGCAAGCGGGCTGAGATCCCGCGCAATCAGACTGAGCCCCTGATCGAGGCAAGCCATCTTGCCATTGATGCGAAAGCTGCCCGTCTCGGGCTCCAGCTCCCCGCGCAACATCCGCAGCAGACTCGATTTGCCGCAGCCATTGCGACCGCCGATCAAACAGCGCTCACCCCGTTGCAGCACCAGATCAACCCGCTGGCCATGCCAGCGCACGTGACGCGCAGCCGTAATCACCAGCGGCTGGGCAGCCCCCTTGCGCTCGATCTCCTCCGGCCACTGCATGATGAGCGGCTGCACCGCCGCCAGCGCGGCTGCCGCCTCGGTGCGGGCCTCCACTTGCGCACTGTGGCCCCGCTCATGGCGGTCCAGCACTTTGCCAAGGGATTTGCCTGCCTGTTCCGCCTTGAAATCAAGCAGGATCTTGGCTTGGGAGCCGCGCTCACGCCGCCCTTGACTGGCTCGTCTGGCCGCCTGTTCACGCACTTTTTGCACGCTGCGCGCCGCCGCCTTTTCATTTCGCACCGCTTGCGCCAAACTGGTTCTGCGGGCAGCCTGTACCTCGGCTTGCTGCGCCAGAAGGGGTTCTAAGCGGGAATCCCAGAAAATTCCGTCATTCCGTATGATGAAAATTCAGTCGACTCCTCGCTTGACGTGACGAGCGCCAAAAGCCTGCCGCATCTGCCTGGCGCGCTCGAGCTCATCGCCATGCAAATACATCGACGTCGTGGCGATCGACGCATGGCGTAGGTTGTCGCGCACCGCGGTGAGCTGAGCTCCCCGGGCCAACGCATGGCTGGCATGACTGTGACGCATCCAATGAGGCGTGGCACGGCGCAGCTTTTCGGCGGCGACCGGATGATCGGCCTCAATGGCCTCAGCGGCTTGCGTAAAGAATCTTCGCAACACGCACCAAAGGTGAGGGCCGGTGATGCCGGCATTACCGTCTTCCCCAAGACTGCCCACCAGGGGCGTTTTCGGATTCCACCGTTCCCGGCTGACTGGCAGTTGACGCTGTGCCAAGTATTGGTCCAGCGCCGTATACGCGAGCGGCGGCAAGGCCACCTTACCTGGTTTGCCACCTTTGCCAACCAAATGCAGCCAGTGGTCACCGTGCTCGTCGAGGCGGACATTACCCAGGACGGCGCCGACCAGTTCGCTAGCGCGCAGGCCCGTGGCATAGCCGAAGTCGAGCATGAAGCGCAGGCGTTGTGCTGCCGGCTCGGACCAGCCGTAGGACCATTCCAGGCCGTCTGCAATGGCGCGCAGCAGTAGCCATTCTCCCTCGGTAAAGCCTCGCGCCGTATCCAGTGCGGGCCGCAAGGCGTGACCGCGTACCTTGACGCCGGCGAAAGGGTTGGCCAGCACATAGCGCTGCTCGATGAGCCACCGGAACAGCGCCGAGAGCACCGTCAGCGCATACGCTGCCGAGCGTGCGGACAAGCCGCCCGAGAAGGGGCGCCATTCCACCGAATCGCGTGGTCGAGGTGGCCCCACCCAACGCTCGCGCGGGGTCGGGTGCCGGACAAAGGCCCGGTACGCGATTGCATCGTCCGTGGTCAGGGATGATAGCGCCCGTCCGCGTTCGACGATGGCCCACAGGATTAGCCGCGCAGCCTCCTTGCGATAGGCGCGCTGTGTGGCGACAGTCTCGTGCAGCGCCAGCCAGGCCTGCACGGCCTCGTAGTCGTTGGTCGCATTCAGCGTGCAAGCGTTGCGCGGGGCCCGGAAATTGCCCTGCGAGCCGTCGACTTCGTTCGGCAGACGCAACTGCTCCCACGGCACGATGCCGCTGGGCTGAATAATCGGGATCAGGGCCCGGGCGCGCTCGGTGAGCTGCGGATGTGCGGCAAAGAAAGCCTCGACCTGCCGGGCGCCTGTCATGCCGAGTCCCTCGATGGCTTTCCACCAGCCACGCCGGCGGGGAATGCGCACGGTCAGCGCCGAGAGGGTGTGGATACCGTACGCCTGCAGTGCCCTGACGGTCCTCGGAGACAGCCACTGGTCGATGCTGTCGCTGATCTGGGGCTTCGGCGCCGGCAGCGTGGGCAAGAGCCGGATCGCGCGTTCGACGGCACCCGCGCGCCCCTGTCGCTCTTCGGGGGCGTGCTGGAACACGTCGGCCAGATCCGGCCGGTGGCGGCTGTTGGCGAAAACGATGAGCTGGCGGCGGATATGCCCCAGCATCCCTCGCGCTGATTGACCGGCGGCCTTGCGTGCCGCCAGGTAGTGTTCAACGGCCGCGCGAGAGCTGAGTCCCGCGTACCAGCCGCGCAAGGCAGCCAGCGAATCCGCATCGGGAAAGCCGACTGGGGTAGAACTCGAAGCCGTAGTCTGGCCCGTTTTCATATGGACAGGTTGCGATTCGAAAAGCGAGTAACGCGATAATAACGATTATTTCAGTAGAATCGAAAATGCCCCATGTTTCTACGAAACCTCAAGATAGCAAGAACGGGCCATGAGCAAGAAGAACAAGCTACTCAGCGTCCTATCCGACGCCGAACAGGAGGCCTTGTATGGCCTGCCGGAGTTCGATGATGCGCAGCAGCTGGAATATCTGGCTGTGACAGAAACCGAGTTGGCGCTTGCCAACAGCCGGCCCAGTCTTCATGCCAAGGTCTATTGCCTCTTGCAGATCGGCTACTTCAAGGCCAAGCATGCCTTCTTCAGTTTCGACTGGGACGAAGTCGAGGACGATTGCGCTTTCGTGCTGAGCCGCTATTTCCACGGCGAGGTGTTCGAACCCAAGGCGATCACCAAGCATGAACGCTACACCCAGCGCGAGCAGATCGCCAAACTATTCGGCTACTGGCCGTGGTCGGCCGCCTTCCTGCCGCAGCTCGAGCAGCAGGCCGCACGGACCGTGCGGCGTGACGTAACGCCGGGGTTCGTCGCCGCCGAGCTGATCGTCTGGCTCAATGAGCACAAGATTATCCGGCCCGGCTATACGACCTTGCAAGAGTTGGTCAGCGAAACGCTATCCGCCGAGCGCCGGCGCCTGGGCAATCTGCTGGAGCAAGCGTTGGACGAATCTGCCAAGGCCGCGCTGAGCCAGCTTCTGGTCCGTGATGACACCCTGTCGCAACTGGCGGCGCTCAAGCAGGACGCCAAGAATTTCGGCTGGCGCCAGATGGTCCGCGAGCGCGAAAAGCGCGCCACGCTGGAGCCGCTGCACGCAATCGCCAAGACACTGCTGCCTAAACTCGACGTCTCGCAGCAGAACCTGCTGTACTACGCGAGCCTGGCAAACTTCTACACCGTCCACGACCTGCGCAATCTGAAGGCCGATCAGACCCAACTCTACCTGCTGTGCTATGCCTGGGTACGCTACCGGCAGCTCTCCGACAACCTGGTCGATGCGATGGCGTACCACATGAAGCAGTTGGAGGACGAAAGCAGCGCTGGTGCCAAACAATCCTTTGCCGACGAGCAGGTGCGCCGTCAGCAGGAAACGCCGCGGGTAGGCCGCCTGCTGTCACTCTACGTTGATGATAGCGTGGCCGATCCCACGCCCTTCGGCGAGGTGCGGCAGCGCGCCTACAAGATCATGCCTCGCGATACGCTGCAAACCACGGCGCAGCGTATGAGCGTGAAGCCGGCGAGCAAGCTGGCCTTGCAGTGGCAGGCGGTGGACGGGCTGGCCGACCGCATGCGCCGCCATCTTCGTCCACTGTACGTTGCGCTCGACCTCTCCGGCTCCAATCCAGACAGTCCATGGCTTGCCGCGCTGGCCTGGGCCAAAGGTGTTTTTGCCAAGCAGCAGCGGCTGTCGCAACGGCCACTCGACGAGTGGCCCGCGGCGACACTTCCGAAACGCTTGCGGCCGTACCTGCTGACCTTCGACGCCGACGGTAAACCAACCGGCCTGCACGCTGACCGCTACGAGTTCTGGCTGTACCGCCAGATCAGGAAGCGTCTCCAATCGGGTGAACTCTACCTCGACGACAGCCTGCAACACCGGCACTTCTCAGATGAACTGGTTGAGATGGACAGGAAGATCGATGTGCTCGCAAAAATGGAGATCCCCTTCCTGCAGCAACCCGTCCATGCCCAACTCGATGCGCTGACTGCCGAACTGCGCACGCAGTGGCTGGCGTTCAACCGCGAGCTGAAACAGGGCAAGCTGACGCACCTCGAATACAACAAGGACACGCAGAAACTGACCTGGCGCAAGCCCAAGAGCGAGAATGAGAAAGCGCGCGAAAAGGCATTCTACGAGAAGCTTCCGTTCTGCGACGTGGCCGACGTGTTTCGCTTCGTCAACGACGAGTGCAAGTTTCTGTCGGCGTTCACGCCCATGCAGCCGCGCTACGCGAAGAAGGTCGCCGACGCTGACAGCCTGATGGCGGTCATCATCGCGCAAGCGATGAACCACGGCAACCACGTCATGGCGCGCACCAGCGACATCCCGTACCACGTGCTGGATAGCGGCTACCAGCAGTACCTGCGCCAGGCAACGCTGCACGCGGCCAACGACTGCATCAGCAACGCCATCGCCACGCTACCGATCTTCCCATACTACTCGTTCGACCTCGAAACGCTGTACGGTGCCGTCGACGGGCAGAAATTCAGCGTCGAACGGCCGACCGTGAAGGCGCGCTATTCGCGCAAGTACTTCGGGCGCGGCAAGGGCGTGGTCGCCTACACGCTGCTGTGCAACCACATCCCGCTCAACGGCTACCTGATCGGCGCGCACGACTACGAGGCCCACCACGTGTTCGACATCTGGTATCGCAACACGTCGGACATCATGCCGACCGCGATCACCGGCGACATGCACAGCGTCAACAAGGCCAACTTCGCCATCCTGCATTGGTTTGGCCGGCGGTTCGAGCCGCGCTTCACCGACCTCAACGCGCAATTGAAAGAACTCTACTGCGCTGACGATCCAGCACAGTATCAGGCGTGCCTGATTCGGCCAGTCGGGAAAATCGACTGCGATCTCATCCATCGCGAGAAGCCGAACATCGACCGGATCGTCGCCACACTCGGGCTGAAGGAAATGACGCAGGGCACGCTGATCCGCAAGCTGTGCACCTACACCACGACGAACCCGACGCGGCGCGCGATCTTCGAGTTCGACAAGCTCATCCGCAGCATCTACACGCTTCGCTACCTGCGCGATCCGCAACTGGAACGCAACGTGCACCGCTCGCAAAATCGCCTCGAGTCCTACCATCAGCTACGCTCGGCCATTGCCCAGGTCGGCGGTAAGAAGGAACTGACCGGTCGCACCGACATTGAAATCGAGATCAGCAACCAGTGCGCACGGCTGATCGCCAACACGATCATTTTCTACAACTCGGCAATCTTGTCGCGGCTGGTGACCAAGTACGAGGCGGCCGGCAACAGCAAGGCGCTGGCACTCATCACAAAAATTTCGCCTGCGGCATGGCGGCACATCCTGCTCAACGGGCACTACACCTTTCAAAGCAGCGGCAAGACGATCGATCTCGATGCGATCGTCGCAGGCCTGGAACTGGAGTGACGGAATTTTCAGCGGTTCCGTGTTAGCAGCAGTGTAAAACTGACCCACCCCAGCGAAGTAAAACTGATCCACTTGGGCTAGTTTGGCGGCCTTTTCGAGGCCGTCGATGTTGACCCAGGAGCAAACCGTGGAAATCAGAGTTCTTGCCCGACAGGGCCACTCCATCCGGCACATCGCCCGCACGTTGGGGGTCTCGCGCAATACCGTGCGCCGCTACCTCCGCGATCCGTCGGTAGCGCGATACCAGCCCCGTGAACCACGCCCCACCAAACTGGGGCCATTTGAATCTTATCTGCGGCAACGGGTCGAGCAGGCCCACCCCATCTGGCTGCCTGCCACCGTCCTGAATCGGGAAATCCGCGCTCAAGGGTATGGCGGCGGTCTCTCGTTATTGCGCGCCTTCCTCGCCACGCTCAAGCCCGCCCGCCGCGAAGCAGGTCCGGCCGTCCGTTTCGAGACCGAGCCCGGACGGCAGTTGCAGGCTGATTTCGTGGTCTTGCGCCGGGCCAGATCCCCCATGTCGGCCTTCGTCGCCACGCTGGGATACAGCCGCATGACGTTTGTCACCTTCGTACCGGACGAATCCTTCGAGTCCGTGCGGGACTCCCTGTTGCTGGCTTTTGACTATCTGGGCGGTGTGCCCCGCGAGGTGTTGTTCGACAACATGAAGACCGTGGTGCTGGAACGCGATGCCTACGGTGACGGCAAGCACCGTTTTCACCCCGGCTTGCTTCAACTGGCCGATGACCTGGGGTTCCGGATCCGGCTGTGTCGCCCGTATCGGGCCCAGACCAAAGGCAAGGTCGAGCGCTTCAATCGCTACTTCCGCGAGAGCTTCTACAACCCGTTGCTGACCCGGATGAAGGGCACGGGGCTGCTGCTCGATTGTGCTGCTGCCAACCGACGCGTCCGTGACTGGTTGGCAGACGAGGCGAATGTGCGGGTCCACGCCACCCTGAACGAGCGCCCCATCGACCGTTGGCGGCAGGAGCGGGAACACCTGCAACCCTTGCCATCCCGTGTGCGGCGCGACGAGGCCCCCCTGCTGGATAACAGTCTCCGCCCGGTACCACTGGAATCTCTCCAGCACCCACTGTCTGTCTATGACGCAATTGGGGAGGCCTGCCGATGAACCTCCAGCATGAGCGGATCGACGCCCTGTGCCAGCAACTCAAACTCGAACGGGTGGCAACGCATTACCCCGTCCTGGCGCAGCAGGCGGTGCGCGAGGACTTCAGCTTCACCGACTTCCTGGAACACCTGTTGCGGCATGAAGCGGGGTGTCGCCAGCAGCGCAGCCGCGAACTGCTGACGCGGATGGCTTGCTTCCCGGGCATCAAGACCCTGGAGGACTATGACTTCAGCTTCAACCCCGGCGTGCCCAAGGCACTGGTGCAGGAGCTGGGCAGTCTGGCGTTTGTCGAACGGGCCGAGAACGTGGTGCTGATCGGACCCTCTGGCATCGGCAAGACCCACCTCGCCATCGCCTTGGGTTACAAGGCCGCGCAAGCCGGGGTCAAGACACGCTTCATCACGGCAGCCGACCTGATGCTGCAACTGAGCACGGCGCAGCGACAAGGGCGGCTGAAGGAATACTTCAACCGCGCCATCCTCGGTCCACGGCTGCTGGTGATCGATGAGATCGGCTACCTGCCTTTCGGACGCGAGGAAGCGAACCTGTTCTTTCAGGTGGTGGCGAAGCGCTATGAGAAAGGGGCGATGATCCTGACCTCGAACCTGCCGTTCAGCCAGTGGGCCGACGCGTTTGCCGGCGATACCACCCTGACAGCCGCGATGCTGGATCGGCTGCTGCACCATGCCCATATCCTGACCCTGAGCGGCGAAAGCTACCGCTTGAAGGACAAGAGGAAGGCGGGAGTGGTCAGGAAAAATTCCAAACCCGAATGATCCAGGTGGGTCAGTATTACTTTGGTGATTCAGGGGTAAAGTGGGTCAGTTTTCAGTTGGTGTTGACACCGGCGTACCCTCGGTGCTATCTTCGCGCCCCAATAGTCGGGGCTTGGCCAGGACTTCCTGAGGCCGTCCGTAACGTGGATGCCGAGGTCAGGCGAGGTGGCCGACCCATGAACGCCGACCTGATTCGTTTTTCAATAGCGCTGGACGTTGTGGTGCCAGGGACTTACCAACCCGATGTGTGCCCATCCGGGGCAGTTACAGCCGTTACAGCCTCTGGAGAGGGAGCGGCTTGCCGCTCGGTGATAATCCCAGCTGTAGCGGCCTGATTACATCCGGCCGCTACACCTAGCTCCACCTTCAAACAAGGAATATCGTTGATGTCACTGTATCGCCGTCTAGTTCTGCTGTCTTGTCTCTCATGGCCGCTGGCTGGCTTTTCTGCCACCGCGCTGACCAACCTCGTCGCGGAACCATTCGCTAAACTCGAACAGGACTTTGGCGGCTCCATCGGTGTGTACGCGATGGATACCGGCTCAGGCGCAACTGTAAGTTACCGCGCTGAGGAGCGCTTCCCACTGTGCAGCTCATTCAAGGGCTTTCTTGCTGCCGCTGTGCTGGCTCGCAGCCAGCAGCAGGCCGGCTTGCTGGACACACCCATCCGTTACGGCAAAAATGCGCTGGTTCCGTGGTCACCCATCTCGGAAAAATATCTGACAACAGGCATGACGGTGGCGGAGCTGTCCGCGGCCGCCGTGCAATACAGTGATAACGCCGCCGCCAATTTGTTGCTGAAGGAGTTGGGCGGCCCGGCCGGGCTGACGGCCTTCATGCGCTCTATCGGCGATACCACGTTCCGTCTGGACCGCTGGGAGCTGGAGCTGAACTCCGCCATCCCAGGCGATGCGCGCGATACCTCATCGCCGCGCGCCGTGACGGAAAGCTTACAAAAACTGACACTGGGCTCTGCACTGGCTGCGCCGCAGCGGCAGCAGTTTGTTGATTGGCTAAAGGGAAACACGACCGGCAACCACCGCATCCGCGCGGCGGTGCCGGCAGACTGGGCAGTCGGAGACAAAACCGGAACCTGCGGAGTGTATGGCACGGCAAATGACTATGCCGTCGTCTGGCCCACTGGGCGCGCACCTATTGTGTTGGCCGTCTACACCCGGGCGCCTAACAAGGATGACAAGCACAGCGAGGCCGTCATCGCCGCTGCGGCTAGACTCGCGCTCGAGGGATTGGGCGTCAACGGGCAGTAAGGCTCTGAAAATCATCTATTGGCCCACCACCGCCGCCCTTGCGGGCGGCATGGATTACCAACCACTGTCACATTTAGGCTAGGAGTCTGCGCGGCAGAGCCGTGTGACCGGTTTTCTGTAGAGCACTGACGATGGCGGCGGCGCTCTCTGCAATTGGCAAGGCGTCGGCGCCAAGGATACCAATCTTGCGGCGCGCGGCGTGTTATGACGACTGGGGTGCATTTGAGCCGCCCCATTTAACCTTCGCCCTCACAGATACGCCATTCGCCTCAGATTTAGCGCCATGCAGACGAGCTTCCACTCGGCTTGCACCTTGTCCAGGCCCCTCATGCTGAACTGACGCAATCCCATCACCGCCTTGATCCAACCATTCGGAGCCTCCACGATCGACTTGCGCCGGCGGTAAGCTGCATCGCCTTGCTCCGTTTTCAATTTCGCCGCAATCGCCGCCGTATGCGGATGGGTCTTGGCATTGACCTTGGCATCTTCACGTCCCTCGCGGCCGAGGGCAACGATGACATCGCCGTGGTGATCGGCGACCTTTGCCAGAACAGCCTCACTACGGAATCCCGCATCCGCCAGCGTCTGGGCCGGCATTTCTCCGGTGTTGGCCTGAACTGCTGCCAGCATGCCCAGCAGCGCCTGACTGTCCGCGGCGCAGTTGGTCAACTCCGCCGCCACGATGATCTGGTGCTCGGCATCGACCGCTGTGTACCCGTTGTAGCTCTGCTCGGAGCCACCACCGGCGTGTTTCATGATCCGGCTGTCCGGATCGGTGAAGCTTTCCTGATCACGGTCATCCGGCACACCAAACTCGCGTTTGTACGAGCCACCGCCCTTGTCCGAGCCATCCGGATGGCGAGGCCGGCGGCCATCGTCTTCGCTGCGCCCCCGGGCCTGGTCCGCTTCACGCTGGCGCGCTTCCAGGCGCGCCTTTGCCGCCTGGATCGCCTCCAGGCGCTTCTCGCGGCGAGAAATCTCGGCAGGAATGTCCAGCTCCGGCTCGTTACGCTCCTGGTCGTCGGTAGCCTTGGCGCGATCAAGCAGCGCCTTGATCTCGCAATGCAATTCGTCCTCGGCCGGCTTCATGCGCTTATAGCTCATCGCCTTGTGGCGGCTGGCGTTGGCTTTTACCTTGGTGCCGTCGACCGCGATCGTGCCAAGCTTCACCAGCCCACATTCGCGCGCCAGTTGCACCACCTGAACGAACAAATTCTCAAGCTCGGTCAGGTGTAGGGCACGGAAGTCACTCAGCGTGCGGTGGGCCGGGAAGTTTCCAGCGGCCAGCACACGCAACGCGACATCCTCGTACAGCTTCCTGGCTAGTTTGCGCGAAGAGAAGACGCCGCTCGCGTAACCATAGATCAGCACTTTGACCATCATCGCCGGATGAAACGGCTGATTGCCCGGACCACCGCCGGCATACCGGGCGTGGAATGCGCTCAAGTCCAGCGTATCGACAGTCTCGCTGATGAAGTAGGCAAGATGCCCTTCAGGTAGCCACTCTCCCAGAGAAGGGGGCAGCAGATAGGATTGGTCGGGTCGGTAAGGAAGGTAACTGGCAGCCATCCCCGTATCGTCCTCGATCTTCCGCCGATTTGGCTTCTGCCGCGCAGGCTCCTAGGCCACCGTAGCTAAACATACGAGAAAAACCGCTTCTTGAGCGCTCTCTGAGACCACCTTGCCGACAACGCAGAAACGGTTGCGGAAAAATCGGCGTTTCCGGCGTACGCCACCCGACCTGGACGAACTATTGCGGACCTGGAACTGGAGTAGCGGAATTCCCCGGGGTTTCAGCGTCGCGCCACAGCGCCTCAGATAGATGCGGTAGCCTTTGGCGGGTCGTCATGCCGCGGACCACCCCCCCAAAAAATTCCACAATGCGGAATGGCGGAATTTTCTGGGGTTCCCGCTTACCCCCCCAGAAACTCGTCAAACGAGAGGCGGGCACTCTGCAACCCCTGCTCGCTCAGCTCCAGAATCTGACTGGTTTGATTGAGAAGGCGCCGGTCGTGGCTCACCAGCAGGTAACCTCCGCGATGTCTGGCCAGTTGCTGGCTTAGCCAGTCGATGCCAGAGGCATCGAGGTGGTTGTCTGGCTCATCAAGCAACAGAAAGTGATCCGGATTGACGAATAGGGCAAGCAGACGCAAACGGCCAAGTTGGCCACCGCTTAACCGGTCGAGCGGTTGGTAAGCATCCAGCGCCAGACCGGCTTCTGCCAACAGGGCTGCAAGATCACTGCGCAAAGACCAGCGCTCCGCCAACAACTCGAAATCCCGCTCGTCCGTGCTGCCCTGCTCGATCCGCTCAAGGGCGCGCAGCCGCTCGCCCCAACCGATAAAGTCAGCTACGCAGCACTCCCCTTCTGGCACAAACTGGGACAACCAGCCGATGGGCCGGTGCCACTCGATCTTGCCCGCAACCGGACGGCGCTGGCCCGCCAGCAGTTCGAGCAGCAGGCTCTTGCCGATGCCGTTGCGGCCAATCAGGGTAGCGCCTGCAGTGGGCAGGGAAAAGGTAAGGGGCTGCGAACATGCACCAAAGGGCAACTGCAACTGTTTGATATGACATGCGATATGGGTCATCTGAACTCCTTTGGGCCGATGCCGAAGCAGCAGGCCAAGAGCCATAGCCAAATGACAGGGACACGAGTCCACAGATTGGAAAAAAAACAGAGGAGTCAGCATCAACCTGTCACGGTAAGACGCACCCGTTCTCCCGGGCGGGAGAGGAATTAAAAGCGGGGTGCGGACAGGTTAAATGCGCATCGGCGAAATACTCTTTACTGATGAAAGTAAAATCATACTTCAGATAGTAAAAAATGCCAAATGTTCCGGTATCACTCACTTGCATGTTGTATCAATAAGTCAAGTGTCAGTCTGGGCTATACCCTAACCTGATGTCAGATGCCATGTGTAAATTGCGTCAGGATAGGATTGAATTTTGAATTTATTGACATATCTCGTTGAAGGTCATAGAGTCTTCCCTGACATTTTGCAGGGAATTCCATGACTGGACAGCGCATTGGGTATATCAGGGTCAGCACCTTCGACCAGAACCCGGAACGGCAACTGGAAGGCGTCAAGGTTGATCGCGCTTTTAGCGACAAGGCATCCGGCAAGGATGTCAAGCGTCCGCAACTGGAAGCGCTGATAAGCTTCGCCCGCACCGGCGACACCGTGGTGGTGCATAGCATGGATCGCCTGGCGCGCAATCTCGATGATTTGCGCCGGATCGTGCAAACGCTGACACAACGCGGCGTGCATATCGAATTCGTCAAGGAACACCTCAGTTTTACTGGCGAAGACTCTCCGATGGCGAACCTGATGCTCTCGGTGATGGGCGCGTTCGCCGAGTTCGAGCGCGCCCTGATCCGCGAGCGTCAGCGCGAGGGTATTGCGCTCGCCAAGCAACGCGGGGCTTACCGTGGCAGGAAGAAATCCCTGTCGTCTGAGCGTATTGCCGAACTGCGCCAACGTGTCGAGGCTGGCGAGCAAAAGACCAAGCTTGCTCGTGAATTCGGAATCAGTCGCGAAACCCTGTATCAATACTTGAGAACGGATCAGTAAATATGCCACGTCGTTCCATCCTGTCCGCCGCCGAGCGGGAAAGCCTGCTGGCGTTGCCGGACTCCAAGGACGACCTGATCCGACATTACACATTCAACGATACCGACCTCTCGATCATCCGACAGCGGCGCGGGCCAGCCAATCGGCTGGGCTTCGCGGTGCAGCTCTGTTACCTGCGCTTTCCCGGCGTCATCCTGGGCGTCGATGAACTACCGTTCCCGCCCTTGTTGAAGCTGGTCGCCGACCAGCTCAAGGTCGGCGTCGAAAGCTGGAACGAGTACGGCCAGCGGGAGCAGACCCGGCGCGAGCACCTGAGCGAGCTGCAAACCGTGTTCGGTTTCCGGCCCTTCACCATGAGCCATTACCGGCAGGCCGTCCAGATGCTGACCGAGCTGGCGATGCAAACCGACAAAGGCATCGTGCTGGCCAGCGCCTTGATCGGGCACCTGCGGCGGCAGTCGGTCATTCTGCCCGCCCTCAACGCCGTCGAGCGGGCGAGTGCCGAGGCGATCACCCGTGCTAACCGGCGCATCTACGACGCCTTGGCCGAACCACTGGCGGACGCGCATCGCCGCCGCCTCGACGATCTGCTCAAGCGCCGGGACAACGGCAAGACGACCTGGTTGGCTTGGTTGCGCCAGTCTCCGGCCAAGCCAAATTCGCGGCATATGCTGGAACACATCGAACGCCTCAAGGCATGGCAGGCACTCGATCTGCCTACCGGCATCGAGCGGCTGGTTCACCAGAACCGCCTGCTCAAGATTGCCCGCGAGGGCGGCCAGATGACACCCGCCGACCTGGCCAAATTCGAGCCGCAACGGCGCTACGCCACTCTCGTGGCGCTGGCCACCGAGGGCATGGCCACCGTCACCGACGAAATCATCGACCTGCACGACCGCATCCTGGGTAAGCTGTTTAACGCTGCCAAGAATAAGCATCAGCAGCAGTTCCAGGCGTCAGGCAAGGCCATCAACGCCAAGGTACGTCTGTACGGGCGCATCGGTCAGGCGCTGATCGACGCCAAGCAATCAGGCCGCGATGCGTTTGCCGCCATCGAGGCCGTCATGTCCTGGGATTCCTTTGCCGAGAGCGTCACCGAGGCGCAGAAGCTCGCGCAACCCGATGACTTCGATTTCCTGCATCGCATCGGCGAGAGCTACGCCACCCTGCGCCGCTATGCACCGGAATTCCTTGCCGTGCTCAAGCTGCGGGCCGCGCCCGCCGCCAAAAACGTGCTTGATGCCATTGAGGTGCTGCGCGGCATGAACACCGACAACGCCCGCAAGCTGCCAGCCGATGCACCGACCGGCTTCATCAAGCCGCGCTGGCAGAAACTGGTGATGACCGACGCCGGCATCGACCGGCGCTACTACGAACTGTGCGCGCTGTCCGAGTTGAAGAACTCCCTGCGCTCGGGCGACATCTGGGTGCAGGGTTCACGCCAGTTCAAGGACTTCGAGGACTACCTGGTACCGCCCGAGAAGTTCACCAGCCTCAAGCAGTCCAGCGAATTGCCGCTGGCCGTGGCCACCGACTGCGAACAATATCTGCATGAGCGGCTGACGCTGCTGGAAGCACAACTTGCCACCGTCAACCGCATGGCGGCAGCCAACGACCTGCCGGATGCCATCATCACCGAGTCGGGCTTGAAGATCACGCCGCTGGATGCGGCGGTGCCCGACACCGCGCAGGCGCTGATAGACCAGACAGCCATGGTCCTGCCGCACGTCAAGATCACCGAACTGCTGCTCGAAGTCGATGAGTGGACGGGCTTCACCCGGCACTTCACGCACTTGAAATCGGGCGATCTGGCCAAGGACAAGAACCTGTTGTTGACCACGATCCTGGCCGACGCGATCAACCTGGGCCTGACCAAGATGGCCGAGTCCTGCCCCGGCACGACCTACGCGAAGCTCGCTTGGCTGCAAGCCTGGCATACCCGCGACGAAACGTACTCGACAGCGTTGGCTGAACTGGTCAACGCTCAGTTTCGGCATCCCTTTGCCGGGCACTGGGGCGATGGCACCACATCATCATCGGACGGACAGAATTTCCGAACCGCTAGCAAGGCAAAGAGCACGGGGCACATCAACCCAAAATATGGCAGCAGCCCAGGACGGACTTTCTACACCCACATCTCCGACCAATACGCGCCATTCCACACCAAGGTGGTCAATGTCGGCCTGCGCGACTCAACCTACGTGCTCGACGGCCTGCTGTACCACGAATCCGACCTGCGGATCGAGGAGCACTACACCGACACGGCGGGCTTCACCGATCACGTCTTCGCCCTGATGCACCTCTTGGGCTTCCGCTTCGCGCCGCGCATCCGCGACCTGGGCGACACCAAGCTCTACATCCCGAAGGGCGATGCCGCCTATGACGCGCTCAAGCCGATGATCGGCGGCACGCTCAACATCAAGCACGTCCGCGCCCATTGGGACGAAATCCTGCGGCTGGCCACCTCGATCAAGCAGGGCACGGTGACGGCCTCGCTGATGCTCAGGAAACTCGGCAGCTACCCGCGCCAGAACGGCTTGGCCGTCGCGCTGCGCGAGTTGGGCCGCATCGAGCGCACGCTGTTCATCCTCGACTGGCTGCAAAGCGTCGAGCTACGCCGCCGCGTGCATGCCGGGCTGAACAAGGGCGAGGCGCGCAATGCGCTGGCCCGTGCCGTGTTCTTCAACCGCCTTGGTGAAATCCGTGACCGCAGTTTCGAGCAGCAGCGCTACCGGGCCAGCGGCCTCAACCTGGTGACGGCGGCCATCGTGCTGTGGAACACGGTCTACCTGGAGCGTGCGGCGCATGCGTTGCGCGGCAATGGTCATGCCGTCGATGACTCGCTATTGCAGTACCTGTCGCCACTCGGCTGGGAGCACATCAACCTGACCGGTGATTACCTATGGCGCAGCAGCGCCAAGATCGGCGCGGGGAAGTTCAGGCCGCTACGGCCTCTGCAACCGGCTTAGCGTGCTTTATTTTCCGTTTTCTGAGACGACCCCTATGTTGGTAAGCCAAATAGTGATATGACATCACAAGTCACTTGGGCAAAAGAGCTACTTGCAAATAATGGTTTTGATGTCATTGATAGTGTGCTTGAAGGTGATGTTGAGAAATCTATATTGGATTATCAAGAAAAAAACGTTATTGATATGATTGTGATTGGTGCATATGGTCATTCAAAGATACGCCAGTTTTTTATTGGTAGTACGACGACCAAATTGTTATCAAGTTCTACAAAACCAGTATTATTACTAAGATAATTTTTACAAGATAAAGGGATAGTTAAAAACTATCCCTTTTTTAGAATTTCTAAAATTAACATAATACACCTTATACGAAATGCGTTATAATTATCTTTAGAAATCAATGCTGTAGTTACATGATTTTAGCCCACATACCCTCTGGTGGGCTTTTTTTATGATTTTTCACGTTCCACGCCTATTATTTAATCAATGTTTCACGACTTTGTTCATATTAGTTAAACAATCGTGGTTAATCATAGGGTCTAAAAAAACGGCTCCAAAAGCCCCTTTTCTCCGGCTCCTGTTCAACGTGCTCCGGCACTGGAATCCGCTTATTTTCAGTCGCCTCCAGTTCTTTCTGCGGCATGGCAATAACTTCTTCTTTTTCCTCTGTCATCGGCTCAGCCTGAGTAGGCTCTGGATCGATAGACGTAGGGATATGAGGTTTTGGGGCCTCTAAAAGACGTTGCATTGTTTCAATCTGATTCTGATAGAACGATTCTCTATCTTTTGCATCATCTAGCTGATTTTTTAGTATGTCTATCTGCTGTCTAAGCAGTAAAACTTCTGCCGAATTTGGACTGTCCACTTTTACAGGTTCTTTTACATCCTGTTTTCTAATAGGTTCACCAAATACTCGAATAGCTTCAGCCAAATCAATCTTATTATCAGAATTTTTACTTAAAATTCCTTTATTTATTTGGTTGTAAATTGTTTGTCTATTTATGCTGTAAAGCTTAGATAATTCAAGAACTGAAAGACTTTTCATGGTGTAAAACTATGCCTAATCTTGTCAAAAGTTGATGTCTATTAGACTGTCTAATAGACAAATGATCAAGTCTATAATTTAGGCAGCTTTAAACCCAACTTTTTGAAGATAAGGATGTAATTCTTCAAATCTAGTAGGGTCTTGAAGCATTTCAGCAATGCGTATGGCAAACTGCTGATAGCTTTCGGTTCCCTGAGAGTATTTACTCATTTCAGGTAATTCCGAAAGTTTATTAGAAAATAAGTGACGTTGAGCATCTGTCATTTTTGAGAAAGCATCTAAGGTATTAGGATCTCTCTTACTTTCGATATGCTCATGAGTTGATTTCTTTTGTTTAAAACTGAATGAAAAACCTGAAATTGAGCGACCTTTTTTATGCTGTTCATACTTCAGATTGATATCTGAAAACTCGTTAATTTGGTCTATAGCAATATCAAGTACACGTCTCTTAAATGCTTCCATTCTGGTGTATTCGTTTACACCAATACCCAATTGGCTACGGAATTTATTTAATTCAAAAAGAGGGGTCTTCCCTATAGATTTCCACTGCATTAATAATTCGTACAGACGAACTGCATAGACGCTTTTAAATTCAGATGTTTTTCGTAGATGATAGCTTGTGAAATATTGTTCAAACCCATCTATTTTAGTTACATGTTCGATAACTACACGAGTTAATGTAACGAGAATTCGACCTTCACCTTTTCGATAGTTTGCATCTTGAATCCAACGACTTTTCGTTAGACTTCCATCTTCATTTGTAATGGTAAATTGTCGCTTAAATAGCGAATCTTCTGCTTCAATCAAAGCTAAATAAGCGGCATCTGGCGAAACATTAAAGGCTTTCGCATATCTAATGGCACTTAGTTCTAATGGTTCATCAGTGGATAACCCTTGTCCTGTTTCCCGAGCATCTACAATAGCGAGCTGTAAAAGACGAGTTTCGCTTAAGGTTAGAGTCTGTAAGGCCTGAACAAGTTTATTTGATTTTACGACTAAGTCTGTCATGTTGTTTTATTTAGCAACGGTTTTATTGTGTTGCTATAACAACATAATCAAAATGCGTTGTCAAATACCGAGGAAACGTTGCTATATAACCGAGGAAACGTTGCTATATAACCGAGGAAACGTTGCTATATAACCGAGGAAACGTTGCTATATAACCGAGGAAACTCTTTTGTATAAAGGCTTACAGCAGGTCTAAAAGCATTTAAAATTTTAAAAATTATTAAAAGCCCTGGGAATGAAAAATTGCCCTTGGTTTTCGCTACGCTCAAACTCTATTGAATCTCGCTTTCGCTCGATTCGTGGGGCAATTTTTTGGATCATCCGGTTGTGACTTTGAGAAAAAACAAAGGCAAGAGCAAAAGCAGCTCGGAATTCGCTCCGCTCATAAAGCTTTTTTACTCGCTACGCTCGATCTAGACTCAATTTTCTGCATGTGATTTACGCTTATTTAGGCTTCACAGCCTAAAAAGCTGTTTTTCAGAGAGTCGAGGTGCGAATTTTGGTACTTCGCTCGTAGACACTCGCTCTATTCATACCGATTAGAATAAAAATAGCCTCTATTTTGCGCTCATTTGCGTTTTTTGACCTGATTACTCATCCCAACAGTGGATTCTATGTCTTAAGTAAAAATGTGGCTGAAATCGCATGTGAGAGTGTTTTAACTTGGGTTTTATTTTCGATCTGTAGGCTAGAGTTTCCTCTTATAGATTTTTCTCTTAGAAACACAATAGCCAGGATCTCTTTTGGCCAAGCACTATCTTTACTGTCAATTCAGTCAATTAAATGAATTGGGAGCCGGTACATACCGGCAATTTTTGGTTCACACACCACGCATCTAAAGATAAAGGCTTCAAAGCCTTATGCCATAAGGGATACAGCGATTTTTCATCTGTCTGGAAAGCGTTTACGCTTTTAGCATGATTTTTATTGTATTTCATAGGCTTAACTGTAAACACTTTTTGTTGCAGATAAAATGCAATATTTACTTACAAAACAATGAGATAACTTGTAATCATCTTTGTTTACGTTTTTATGTGAATTTCTCTTTTTATATTAGATATTTAACCTGTAATCATTAAAACTTAACACAGTGTTTACTTATATTTGATAGTTACTTTTTAGAAATTAGGTGCTTAGATTGAAAACAAATTGTAGGAGTTTTTCATGAACAGTACTCGAACTGTTGCCGTCAGATTAGACAATCAAGTCGCACAAGAATATGAGCGTTTGGCTCAGTTGAAGGGCGATAAATTAGGGACTTATTTGCGGGATCTGCTGACCAGTAATTTACAGATGGCCAGTATTGAACGGCAGGCCAGTCGGATTGAAACATTGGTGAATGATTTTGAAAAGCAGATTAACTATTCCCTCGATAAGTTTACTGAAGCCAATTATTTAAATGAAAAATTCTTTGAAGACTTTGGCCATATATATATGTTTCAAATTGGGATGCTGATGCATCTAAAAGTCGATCGAGGAGACATCCAAGGAATGCAAACAAAAGGAAATGCATATGCCCAAAAGAATTATTTTGAGTGGAAAAAGCCATGAGCAATATTATTCAACTCTCTAAACCATGTACTTTCTGTGATTCAAGGGAAAACGTACAGCTTTTTGCAGGGCTGATGCTTTGTGGAAGTTGTCAGGAAAACATCCGGATCACTAATCCTGGCATGTTTGAGGCCAATGATCAGATTGAACAAAAAGCCCAGGATTAACCTGGGCTGCGTATAAGAGGTTTTATGTTAAATAAAATCTTTTAACTGGCTAAAAATTATGAAAAAATGTTTTTTTGTTTTTAAAAATATTAAATATGCATTCCTTAGCTCCTTACACCATAAGAACTTATGACCAGCAATATTTTAGACTACACAATACTTATCCTCCTTTAGATAAAATTTTAGGTAGATTAGATCTATATGAAATTTTTAAAGATTGTTTTACTGAGCAAGGTATAGATTTCCATATAGTTGAAGACGAAAAGAAAATTTATAGAATAGTAAGTCTTCAAGTTGATGATAAGACAAGAATTATTAAGGGTTTTTTACAACAAGGAAGTTATGGTCTTAAGTCGGATATTATAAATATTGATACGGGGAATATAGATTATGCAAAAACGGAAAAGAATGCTGAGTTAATTAATTATTATTTCTATCTAAAACTTCCTCTTACCTATAATGAAGGTTTTGCATTTTTTCAGTCATATAAAAGTGTGAGTGCTAAAACTATAATTTTTAATATCCTAAATAAATATTACAAAGAAAAAAGTGGATTGGTTTTACAATTTAAGCCGTTAACAGATGATAAATCTTTTGATGAGTGGAAAAAGAAAGCGCAGGTTAAAGAAATTAAACTGACTAAGTTCACAGGTATTGATGATAAAGCTCAGAGAATTTCAAATTTAGGTCATCGAGAAAACATTGAGACAGTGTTAATCGTGAAACCTAAAAAAGGTAACTTTGGATTGTTAAAAAATTTTTTAACACAAGATACAGATCAATTTAAAGCTGTAGAAGTATGGGAAGAGGAATGTCAGCAAGTGAAAACTGTTGTTAGTTTAAATGGTAAAAATAGAACTTTTACTGTTGGTAGAAATCAAACAACAGCACTATGCGAGATAGAAGCTCCAGACTATATTGAATACAGGGAGGTTTACCAACACCTGAATCTTTGAATAGATGGTTTGAAGAAATTGATCAAGAATTCACTAGAAGCTTATATAAGCCTTAAGGATATAGACTATGAGTAATCGTATTAATATCTGTGACATAGTGATAGGCCACTTCAGAACATTACGTCAAACTCGTAACAATAAAATAGGAATAGTAGAGTTTCTTGTATTCATTGTCCTTCCAATAATTTTATCAATTAGTATTACTTTCATACCATTGAACAGTAAAGAAATAATTTCCTTATTGGTTAATTTAGGTTCGATTTTTTCTGCCTTGCTTTTATCCGTGCTAGTTTTAGTCTTTGATCAAGAACAAAAATTGGAAGAAAGACGGGAGCTAGCTGAGGAAAAAGGCAAAGCGATTGATCCACTTTTTGATGTTAAAAAATCGGTACTAGAAGAACTTTATTACAATATTAGCTACTCAATTCTATGTTCTATTGTTCTGGTATCTTTATGCCTAATCTATACATCAATCAAATACATAGCTGTTTTTCATGGTTATATTTTAAAACCATTAATAGCTTTTATTCTTATAAACTTGCTTCTTAATATACTTATGATTTTAAAAAGAATGCATACACTTCTTGTAAGTAGATGATTTAAATATGATTATTTATTTTGACTGATTGTATATCTTTAATGTTTTAGCTAGTTCAGTGTTGACTAATATGCATATTAATATATATTAGTAATTAGATAGCTTGTGGGGTAGGAAGATCCTCACGTTAAACTCTCAAATTCCTTGTATATCATGTGGGGTAGGAAGATCCTCACGTTAAACTCTCAAATTCCTTGTTGCTATCTAGAAAAGCCTCGACAAATGTCGAGGTTTTTTGCATTTAAATGGAAATATATATGCAATTAAAGAAGTTAAATACCTCTTTCTACAGAGGCAATCCGATCGTTAAGAATGCATTGGATTACTATGCTTTGGACAGTAAATGGGATACAACCAAAGAAAGGGGACATGGGGTAGTAAAAATCACTATAAATGATCTTACTTTTGCAATTCCTGTTAGGTCACATGTCACTCACAATGCTTCATTAATTCTTGAAGTAAATAGAAAAGTTAAACATATCAAAGGAATGGGTCTAGATTATTCAAAAGCATTATTAATTAAAGATGAATCATATATTTCAGATGAAGTATTTGTGCTTAGAACAAAAGAAGCTGGTAAAAAATTAGTTGATAAGGAAGCACATATAACCAAAATGTTTACTGGTTATGTAGAAAAATACATTAATGCAGTGAAAAAGAAAGATCAAAACATCTTAAGATCAGCTGAATATATAGAAACTACGTTAATTAACTACCATGAAGAATTAGGTATTTCACAGGAATAAGGAATATTAAATTTTCCTAAAATTAACATAATACGCGTTATACGAATCTAAAAATGGGAGCCTAAGCTCCCATTTTTATTGATGATTTTTTAATTCTTTTAGCATAGCATCCCGTAAGATTTCATTCATACGTGTTTGATAACCTTTCCCTTGTGCTTTGAACCAAGCAAGCACATCAGCATCTAAACGAATGGAAGTCTGTTGCTTCACTGGACGGTAGAACTGATTATGGCGTACAGCATTGTTCCAGTCTGTAATTTCAGGAATATCTGATAGATCTAGCTGATCATCAGGAACAGTACCTTTAGCAAGCAAGCGTTGAATTTCAGCATCTTGCTTCTCACCAAATTTCTCATTCAGCTCTTTGCGTGAGTATCTAACCATGCTCATATTTGTTTCGCTCCGCTTTGGTGACTTGCCTTGCACTAATGATTCGTATGATTTCACAGTCATCTTCATCAAAAATGGTGTGAGCCACCAATAACATTAGTACGCCTTTTACTTTTCCGATGGTTTGCCAACGTTCTTCACCATCGGTATGTCTGTCTTGGATTGAGATCCGTAATGGATCTTCAAAAACAAGGCTTGCTGTTTCGAAAGAGACATCGTGCTTTTTCTGATTCTTTCGATTCTTTGCCTCATCCCATTCGAAATACTGTTCCATAAAAAACATTCAAATTTGTATATACAATAATGTATCACAAAATTGTATCACTCAAGCTGAAAAGCGTAATTTTTAGTCAGATTTATTGGCAAGAACTATCAAAACTGTTCATAAAAAAGCCGACTTGTTTCCAAGTCGGTTTTTTAGGTTTTGCGTCCCAATTTTTTATAGCATAACTTTTTGAAATATAAAACTATTTTTATATGCATTTCGTATAAGCTCTATTATGTTAAATAATTAAGGATAAAAGCTTTATTACTAAATAGAACAGTTGCTTAAAGCAGTATAGAGTTAAGTTTGCATTTTAATATCAAGTTGTCTTTCAGCACCGATAATCACCATACGAATCCCATTTTCAAAAATGTCATCCGCATTCATATTTTGTAAGGTATTCACTCCTTGGAGCATGAGTGGATATATAGTTGGATCGGCTTCGAATGGTGGGTCTGATCTTATTTCTTCTTGCTGCTCCTCAAGGACCCACCCAACAATAAACCTTCCTAATGTCATAAGTAATGCAACTGCTTCAACAGGAGAAAACCCAGCATGAGATAACAGCGCAACTTGGGCCTCAATCGTGTTGAAATGTCCTTGACTGGGGCTAGTTCTTGCATGTAGACGAGCACCATCACGGTAAGCTAGTAGTGCTCGACGAAAGCTTACAGAATTAGCGAGCAACCAATCTTGCCATGTCATCCCATCGATGGGTAAAGAAACTAAATGGTGTTCATTTATAATGGTTTCCGCCATTGCTTCCATTAACAAGGATTTATTCTTGAAATGCCAATATAGAGTTGGAGATTTAATACCCAATCGTTGAGCTAGCTTGCGTGTGGTTATTGAATCTATGCCTTCTTCATTCAACATATCCAATGCGGTACGCAGGACTATTTCACGTGTCAGACGTTGAGGTGCAATATCTTTTTTACTCATAAATCTATCACTGATAGGGAGTGTGTGAGAGAATATTAATTCTATCATTGCTAGAGAAGGCATTTGTGAAGAAATCATTGAGCGTGATTTTAATCACTATATTTCTGGATGCTGTTGGGATTGGTTTAATTATGCCGATCTTGCCTGAATTATTACGGTCATTGGCTGGAGCTGAAGCAGGCGGTGTTCACTATGGTGCTTTATTAGCTGTGTATGCTCTGATGCAGTTCATTTTTGCACCTATCCTTGGAGCGTTGAGTGACCGATTTGGACGTCGACCTGTATTAATTATTTCAATTGCTGGTGCAACGGCTGATTATCTCCTAATGGCTGCTGCTCCTTCTCTATTGTGGCTATATATTGGTCGTATTTTTGCGGGAATTACAGGTGCCAACATGGCTGTTGCAACAGCTTATGTTTCAGATATTACTCCAGCCCATGAGCGTGCAAAAAGGTTTGGTCTCCTTGGAGCTGTCTTTGGTATTGGGTTTATAGCGGGTCCGGTAATAGGTGGAGTTTTGGGTGAATGGAACTTACATGCACCGTTCTTTGCTGCTGCTTTTATGAATGGGATTAATTTAATAATGACAGCAGTCTTATTAAAAGAATCAAAACACAGCAATAAAATGACTGAGAAGGTTCAGGAGCAATCAATATTAAAGAAATTATCCTATTTGATCACTCAACCTAATATGGCTCCATTGCTTGGTATCTTTTTAATTATCACATTGGTTTCACAAGTCCCCGCAACTTTATGGGTTATCTATGGGCAGGATCGTTATGGCTGGAGTATATTTATTGCAGGTGTTTCCCTTGCTAGTTATGGAATATGCCATTCTATTGCACAGGCTTTTGCTATCGCCCCTATGGTAAAGAGGTTTGGAGAGAAAAATACGTTGTTATGTGGAATAGCTTGCGATGCAATTGGTTTACTTCTTTTATCTATTGCTGTTGAAGAATGGGTGCCTTTTGCGTTGTTACCATTGTTTGCCCTTGGTGGAGTAGCCGTTCCTGCTTTGCAAGCAATGATGTCCAGAGGTATTAGTGATGAAAGACAAGGTGAATTACAAGGGCTATTAAGCAGTTTTAATAGTCTGGGGGCTATAATTGGTCCTGTATTAGTTACTAGCCTCTATTTTATGACTCAGGCATCAGCTCCTGGAATGGTATGGGCATTAGCTGCAATACTTTATGTAATCACCCTACCCTTATTGCTTAAGTATCGCCTGAATAAATATTCTGGAGTTCCATAAAATATTTAATTTATTGGTTTAAAAACTAATGGATTCTATAGTTTATCTAAAATTAACATAATACACGTTATACGAATTCCCAAGGCATGGCTTTTAGTCATGCTTTTTTTATCAAAAGACTATACCTGAATGATAGCGAGCCAAATCGCATACAATATCTATCATTAGACTTAATGCAATAATTAAATGATAGTATTATCATTAATCTAATAGAATTAAGATTAAATGATAGAAATGAATACACGTATTTATCTACGAGCTTCAACTAAAGATCAAGATGCAGAAAGGGCTTTGCAGATTCTTCAGGATCTAAACCAAAACTTGAATTTGGGTGAAACCATTGTGTACGTGGAAAACTATAGTGGTACGAAGTTAGACCGACCTGAATTGAATAAGCTACTGTCAGAAGCAAATCAAGGTGACACATTGTTAGTTGAAAGTATTGACCGCTTATCACGCCTAACCCAACGAGATTTTCAAGAGCTGAAGCGCAGGATCCAGGAGAAGGGACTTCGTTTAGTCGTAGCAGATCTTCCTACTACCTACCAAATGATTCAAACCAGTGACAGCATTACTCATTCAATCTTGGAACTCATCAACAATATGTTGATTGATCTTCTGGCAACAATGGCCCGCCTAGACAATGAGAAACGTATAGAACGTATTAAGCAGGGCCTGGCACGTTCGGGTTACAAACCAACAGGCAAGAAGGCAAATGAGGCTAAACATAAACGAATAAAAGAATTGCTAGTAGTTGGCAATATGACTAAGGAAGAAATTGCCAAAGCAGTGAATTGTGGAGTTGCAACTGTCTATCGAGTTGCTAAAGTTATCTAAAAGAGGCTTATCTCAACGCGCCCCCAATGGGGCACCGCTGCATTCAGGTTACTTCACATAAGAAATTTTATGTTAAATGATTGTTAGAAATGCCCCTTGATCGAGGCATTTTCTATAAAGAATACTAAAAACTAATTAAAGCCAACCAAGTTTCAAAACAAGGCAGTTCTCAGCAATCATATTTTTAAATTATATAACTCCCAACTGAGCTTTTGCTCCAACGATAAGGCTTTCATTTTGAGTTTCTAAGGCAAATAAACCATACATCAAAGGAGAGGCCGCTGCTCTTTCTAAAGTCTGTTCATATAGTTTATTCCAAACTTTACCCCCTAGTTTTTCATACTCGATGATTAGAGTTTTGAGGCTTTCTTCTCCAAACAAAGTTACATGCCCAGCAAAATCAATCGCTGGGTCATCTATATGGGCTGTTGACCAATCAATAACGCCTGAAACAGCTCCATCCTTTGAAGCTAGTACATGCCCAGCATATAAATCGCCATGTATAAATTGGGTGAAATCTGCCCATAGAACATCATTATCCAACCATTTTCTGTAGCGGGTTTCCAATTGCTCACTTATACCAATTTCAGATTTTACTAACTGCAAATTGTTTGCTATTTCAGGTCTTAAATCTGAAGGTTTCATAATTTTCAAATCATTTTCCCGAACTTCTTTTTCAGGAATACTATGGATTTCAAATAAGGTTTTTGCCAAAGATGTTATGTATTTCGGGCTATCTTTGTCCATATTCCAAATTATTTCATAGGTTTCAGCATCCAAATTTAAAACAGGATTATCTTTAAGTATGGGATAAGCCACTAATTCTGTAGATGAAATTCTCCAATCAGGAACCTCTACAGAAAGATGTTTTTTTACCAATTCTAAAATGCGTTTTTCTTTCTTGATTTGTTCCCTCATGCCATCACGACGAGGAATACGCAGCAACCATTGTTGCCCCTTTGTATCAAGAGCAAAAACGACCTTAAAATCAATGCCCATTTCATTGAAATTCATTGGCTCTAGACTAGCAGACTAGTTATGTTGGTCTGTAATCATGATTAAAAACAGTAAATTAAGCCACTACAAGATTAAAAAAATCATTCAATGCTTTTGCATTGATATACCCGCTTCTAAAACTGCATTATTACTCAATTTAAATCGTAATACGATCAACTATTGGTACATGCTTTTTAGGGAAGCTATTTATGATCATCAAACAGATTTAAGAACTAAATTTGTAGGTTCTATTGAAGTGGATGAAAGCTATTTTGGCGCTAAACGACAACGTGGTTTTCATGGGAAGTTAAAACGTGGTCGTGGCACTTTAAAACAACCCGTATTTGGAATATTTGAACGGGATGGGCGTGTTTATACTGAAATCGTTCCTGACTGTAAAATGAAGACTTTACAAAAGGTTATCTTAGGTAAGGTGGCACTAGAAAGTGTCATTTATAGTGATGGATGGCGAGGCTATAATGGTCTAGTTGATGTTGGTTATTCAAAGCATTTCAGGGTAAATCACGGAGCAAATGAGTTTGCTAGAGGACAATGTCACATAAATGGAATAGAATCATTTTGGAGTTTCTGTAAACGAAGATTATCCAAGTTCAATGGTATCTCAAAAGATTATTTTGACTACCATCTGAAGGAGTCTGAATGGCGTTGGATGAGAGAACCTAATGAGTTAGCAACTGAGTTGTGGAACATCATTAGATAAAATTAAGTATAAATCTGCTAGTCTAGAGCCATTCATTTTGTCCGTAAGCAACAAGCCGTGTGCTTCAGCAAGTGATTGAATATCTTGAATTGTCATTTTTAATTTCCTTTAAAGAGTTCAATAATTAATGTTCGGATTAGATTGGCTATCATTAACAATCTCTCTCAAAAGTCTTGATGATTTTGTGGTCTTTGATCTCGTAGATAATGTCAGCAATATTATCGACCAATTGCTTGTCATGAGATACGAAGATAATAGTTCCTGCATAGGACTTCATCATTGTTTCTAATGCGGCAATACTTTTTAGGTCAAGATAGTTTCCTGGTTCATCCATAAGCAAAATATTATATTTTCCTAAAAGCATTTTGGATAAAAGCAGTTTGATGATTTCACCTCCCGATAAGTCGGATAAGTTTTTTTGAATATCATTCGCTCCGATCCCCATTGAAGCCAATACTGCACGAATTTCCGCAACTGTGTACTCGCACTCTTCCTGCATAAAGGAGAGCACAGATTTATGCGTGTTAAATTTATATCCTGTTTGTGTAAAGTAGCCAATTTCAGCTTTTGGAGATATGGTTAATCCATCAGCACGTTCTGATATCATTTTTAACAAGGACGTTTTCCCTGTTCCATTCGATCCAGTTATAGCGACTTTAGCGCCAAGCGGTATTATAAAGTTAGCGTCATCAAAGATAGTACGGCTACCAAATTTTAAGCTCAGACCATCTGCCGTAATCGGGAACTTATTGTGCAGTTCTAGGGCTGAACTTTGACGAAAACGAATAGAACGCAAATGCTCTGGTGCTTGAATATCTTCTAATGCAGCCAAACGCTTTTCCATACTCTTAGCTGCCTGATACAGTTTTCTTTGCTTGGTGCCAGTCATTTTTGCATGCCCAAGTCGTCCAGCACTTTCGGTAGAGTTTTTGGATTTTTCTCCTTTTTTCTTATTGTCTAATCGATTAGCTTGCTGGCGTTTTTCTTGCACAGCAGATTCTAATCGCTCCCGTTCCTTCATCATCAGCTCATATTCTACGGCTTGGTGTTGTCGCTCTTCTTCTTTTTGACGCAAGTAATCCGAGTAACCACCCCAATATTCCGTAATTTTACCGTCTTTTAACTCCCATATCTTGTCTACAACCATATCAAGAAAATATCGGTCATGACTGATAACAAGTAATGCTCCATCAAATGCTTTAAGTTGACCAATAAGTAGATCTATTCCATTGAGATCAAGGTGGCTGGTTGGTTCATCCGCTAGAATGCCATGTACTTGTTGGGAAAATGCGGCAGCAATTTTTGCACGAGTTTCCTCTCCGCCACTCATTGTGTCGTTTTGTACATTGGAAACACCAAGGCGAGATAACATTGCCCGGTCTTCGACCGTTTCTATTTCGATTCCGCCCAGTTGGCTGATATGTGCAAAATCACCAAAACGCTGTAATGTCGCTTCGGCTAAAACAATTTCGCCATTAAGTACTTTGAGTAAACTACTCTTTCCTGCTCCGTTATCACCCACAAGACCAATACGGTCATAAGAGTGAATTTCCAATTCATCAATATCCAAAACATCACGCCCAGCATAATCCAAGCGTATGTTTCTCGCTTTAATAATTAAACTCATTTTTATTTACTCCTGTTTAGCTCTTGAAATTTTTTATGCAGCAAACAGGATTTAGGTGAAAACAAAAGCTAGCATCACAGTGTCCTCCCAAAAAAAAAGCTATTCATCCACAGGGTGGACAAATAGCTAGTCAATTAAGTTATAACTGGAAACTATGCACTAAAAGCATACTTATAAATTAAGCATACTTTTACTTTATATATCCGCATATATTCTTAAAGACACAACAAAAGCCCACCATTATAAAATAGTGTCACTATGCAAATAGTTGTGTCTTAACGAATGCGGATAGAATGCATAAACTTACCTAAAAAATAAAATTCAGTTTTATGATAACTTTACTGTTAAAAGAAGTCTAGACAACCTTGTTTTATGCTTGGATATAAGGCTTATTTTAAAATAATAGTAGTGAAGATTTTCTAAAATTAACATAATACACCTTATACGAAATAAAAATGGGAGCCTTAAGCTCCCATTTTTTAAGTAATTTTTTCAAATAAGGCTTGGGTGAGCATCTAAAATTCGAATCAATGTAGCTGCTGGTCCAGTTGGATAGCGTCGTCCCTGTTCCCAATTTTGCAGGGTACGGGGGCTAATATGTAGACGTGCAGCAAATTCATTTTGGCTCAAGCCAGTTTTTTCACGTACTTCTTTAATATCAGGCAATTCGAGTTCTGTAACTCGGCTTGCTTTAACTTCTTTACGTTTGATAGCTCCAGCTTCTTTGATTGAAGCAACCAAGTCATCAAATAAGTTGTTATCCATGAAATTGCTCCTTCACGAGTTGGTGCAGAATGGCGGTTTCCTTATCTGTTAAATTATCTTTTACTGATTTTGGATAAGCCACTAAGAAAAAGATCTGATCATCCTCGGTGACCCAATAATAAATCACCCGTATCCCACCACTTTTCCCTTTGTTACCTTGAGCACAACGTACTTTGCGAATACCACCGCCATTCTTGATTAGGTCACCTCTATCAGGCTGTACCAAAAGATCTTGCTGAAGTTGACGATATTCCTCATCAGATACAAGGTCTTTAATTTGCTTGGTAAAGATGCTGGTTTCAATAAATAACATGGACTCTTTATACGTCAATGGCGTATTTGAATTTTAGCAGTTTCCATAACAAAAAACGAGAGCTGGTAGATCTCGTTTCGCATAACAGCCATTATGTTAAATTGTAGTAAGAACTTTAATGCGATAGAGCAGAATGTATATGCAAAATAAGCTTGATAACATTATTCAAGAATTAAAAGAACTATCTGGGAATAGTCGTCTAAACATAGAACTACCTGATGATATTTTCATATCTGCTTATGAACGAAAAATAGGTTTTATTTTTCCAAAAGATTATAAAAAAGTTTTGAAAGAGATTAGCAATATCTTTTATGGAACAATTGAATTAGCGTCTCTTACAGATGAGAAAGAATGCTATCGAGGGCTATCTCAGATATTAAATGATGCTAGGGAGCAAGGTCTGCCAGAAGATTGGCTACCTATTTGTGAAGATAATGGTAGTTATTATTGCCTATCTCCTAATCATAAAATTAGATATTGGACAGCAGATGGATATAGCGATGAGCAGTGGGAAGATTTAGCAGATTGGATCAAGCAAGTTTGGATAGATGGAAATTAAGAATTTCTAAAATTAACATAATACACCTTATACGAAATTAAAAAATGGAGCCTAAAGCTCCATTTTTTAATAACTTTTTTTAAATTGCTAAGCGTAAATTCAGTGCTTTTACAACTTTAATCACAGTATCAAAACTAGGGTTAACATCACCAGAAAGTGCTTTATAAAGACTTTCTCGGCCTAAGCCTGTATCTCGTGATAATTGAGCCATTCCTTTAGCTTTTGCAATGTTACCTAAAGCCTTTGCAATGAATGCGGCATCGCCATTAGATTCTTCAATACATGCTTGTAAGTAAGCCTGCATATCATCCTCTGTTTTAAGATGCTCAGCACTGTCCCATTTGCGAAGTTTAATAGCCATTTATAGCTCCTCCTCTAAATCTTGTGCCAATTGCAGGGCAAGTTTTATATCTTTACTTTGCGTAGACTTATCTCCGCCTGCTAAAAGAATAACAACCCTTTGCCCTTGCTTGCAGTAATAAATCCTATAGCCTGGCCCAAAGAAGAAACGTAATTCAGAAACACCTTCACCGACCGGCTCAGTATCTCCAAAGTTTCCATCTTCAACCCGATCAATTCGGACTTGTATGCGTCTTTTTGCCTGCTGGTCTTTTAACTTGGTGAACCAGTCATCAAAGACTTCAGTGGTATATATTGAGTACATAAGTAGAATGTATCCTATAGGATACATTTATGCAAGAAATAAACTTGATATTTGGGGCTCGAAACGGTGAATTTCGTATAACCGCCATTATGTTAAGTTAATCAAAATTCTTAATGCACCAAAACCTAAAAATTTAAATGGAGTAAAAATGACTTTAAAGGGGTTAGATATTCAAGAAGATTGTATCAAAGCTATTTCTAATGAATCTTTAATATTTGATATTAAGAATAAAGAGTTTTTAGAGGATATAGAAAATCTTTTATTACAGTATTTTCAAAATTTTAGTAATGATTTAAATGGAATTGAGTTTGATAATTTTTCTGTGGAGTTTTGGTTCGATGCAGGACAATTGATTATTTATCCTGAAAAAGATTTATTAGATCGTAAACCCTTTGAATCTGAATATGATTTAGATAGATTAGACCCTTATTTTTATCTAGTTTGTGAAGAATATAGGATATATTTTGATGACTTAATATCTCGAAAAGTAAGCGATCAAGTATCTGAAAAAGAAGCTATTTCTAAAACTAATGACGTAATTGATTGTGTAAGCAAAGCTATAAAAAATATAAATGATGAAAACAATCTTTTAAAGATGTTAGGCAGGCCTAAATTAGAAATAAGATATTTCGGTGTAACGAAAGAAGAACTTTTAGCAAAAGAAATTCTCGTGAAATGAAGTAGATATTTTTGTCGTATTAAGGAAAACTAAAATTAACATAATGGGCGTTATGCGAAGTCAAAAATGGGAGCTTAAGCTCCCATTTTTATTGATGATTTTTTAATTCTTTCAGCATAGCATCCCGTAAAATTTCATTCATTCGTGTTTGATAACCTTTGCCTTGTGCTTTGAACCAAGCAAGTACATCAGCATCTAACCGAATTGAAGTTTGTTGCTTCACTGGGCGGTAAAATTGATTTTGGCGTACAGCACTGCTCCAATCGGTAATTTCAGGAATATCTGATAGATCTAGCTGATCATCAGGAACCGTGCCTTTAGCAAGCAAGCGTTGAATTTCAGCATCTTGCTTCTCACCAAATTTCTCATTCAGCTCTTTGCGTGAGTATCTAACCATGCTCATATTTGTTTCGCTCCGCTTTAGTCACTTGCCTTGCACTAATGATTCGTATGATTTCACAGTCATCTTCATCAAAAATGGTGTGAGCCACCAATAACATTAGTACGCCTTTAACTCGTCCAATGGTTTGCCAACGTTCTTCACCATCGGTATGTCTGTCTTGGATTGAGATCCGTAATGGATCTTCAAAAACAAGGCTTGCAGTTTCGAAAGAGATATCATGCTTTTTCTGATTCTTTCGATTCTTAGCCTCATCCCATTCAAAATACTGTTCCATAAAAAACATTCAAATTTGTATATACAATAATGTATCACAAAATTGTATAACTCAAGTTGAGAAGCGTAATTTTTAGTCAAATTTATTGGCAAGAACTATCAAAACTGCTCATAAAAAAGCCGACTTGTTTCCAAGTCGGCTTTTGAACATCATCGAGCAAATAATTTATATCATAAGTTTTTGATTTTTATATTTTTCAATTTGTGCATTTCGTATAACGCCCATTATGTTAAATGGACATAAATCAATTCTAAAATTATCTATGATCATTCTTACTTTTACTTCAGTACTGCGGTTAGGGTGGATAGAAAAGGGCCTAACTGCTATCATTGCCCCCGAAACCCTCCAAAATAGATATCTTTCTTAATATGACACTTACGCCACCATAAGTTTATTTATCTCTTAAAACAGTAAATAACTCATCACTGTCTAGTGATGTGGTGTAGTAGCTTGTGTGTCATATATCACATCACTAGCCTTTCCTAAAATTTAAAAAAAATAGGCTATTTTCATGTTATCCACTATTCGAGAACAATGGTTCTCCAATATTCGCGGGGATGTTCTTGCGGGTATTGTTGTTGCTTTGGCTCTAATTCCTGAAGCAATTGCCTTTTCAATTATTGCAGGTGTCGACCCTAAGGTAGGGTTATATGCTTCATTCTGTATTGCCGTGGTGATTTCTTTCGTAGGCGGTCGTCCAGGGATGATTTCTGCTGCAACTGGTGCTATGGCTTTATTAATGGTCACACTGGTTAAAGAGCATGGTCTGCAATACTTATTAGCAGCCACAATTTTGACAGGATTTATTCAAATCCTAGCAGGCTATCTAAAATTAGGTGCATTGATGCGCTTTGTGTCAAAGTCGGTTGTGATTGGCTTTGTGAATGCCTTGGCTATTCTAATTTTTATGGCCCAATTGCCTGAACTCACCAATGTGACATGGCATGTCTATGCGATGACAATTGGTGGTTTAGCCATTATTTATCTATTCCCCTATATCCCAGTAATAGGCAAGCTTTTACCCTCTCCCCTCATCTGTATTGTACTCCTCACGCTCTTTGCCTTGTTCATTGGTTTAGATGTAAGAACCGTAGGTGATATGGGGCAATTACCAGATACTCTTCCAATTTTCTTGCTTCCTGATATTCCTTTAAATCTTGAAACTTTAGCTATTATTTTGCCTTATTCACTGGGATTAGCAGCCGTCGGTTTGCTTGAATCTATGATGACAGCAACGATTGTCGACGATTTAACAGATACCACCAGTGATAAAAACCGTGAGTGTAAAGGACAAGGCGTTGCCAATGTCGCTTCAGGCTTCTTAGGCGGAATGGCAGGCTGTGCCATGATCGGTCAATCAATTATTAATGTGAAATCTGGTGGTCGTACCCGTTTATCTACCTTTAGTGCGGGGGTCTTCCTGTTAATTATGGTGGTGTTTATCAGTGACTGGCTCAAAGTCATTCCAATGGCTGCACTGGTTGCCGTAATGATCATGGTTTCAATCGGAACATTTAACTGGGATTCACTGCGCAATATTCGCCAATATCCCTTCTCTAGCAATATCGTAATGATAGCGACAGTGGTTGTGGTTGTTGCCACACATAACCTGGCTTATGGCGTATTAGTCGGTGTTCTTCTTTCTGCATTATTTTTTGCTAACAAAATTGAACGCTACATGGCAATTCAGTCCGAATTTAATGAACCTGAAAGTACCCGTACTTATACGGTGACGGGTCAAGTGTTCTTCAGCTCGGCAGATAAATTTACGTCTGCATTTGATTTCAAAGAAGCACTTTCAAAAGTTGTGATTGATGTTAGTCAGGCTCACTTTTGGGATGTGTCTGCGGTCGCTGCCGTAGATAAAGTGGTCATTAAGTTTAGACGTGAAGGAACAGAAGTCGAACTGATTGGAATAAATGAAGCCAGTAAAACGTTAGTCGATAAGTTTGGTATCCATGATAAGCCAGATGCTTTAGATCGCTTAAATAGCCACTAAGAGGGATGAATTATGTCAAAAATTATTGCATGTATTGATGGATCATTAGCAACAAATACCGTTTGTGATTATGCAGCTTGGTTTAGCGATAAATTGAATTCACCTCTTCAGTTATTGCATGTCATTGATAAGCCAAAAGCGAAAGCACCACAAGATTTAAGTGGTGCAATTGGTCTAGGAAGTCGAGAAACCTTGCTAAACGAGTTGGTTGAACTGGAAGAACGTAAGGGGAAAATTGAGCTAGAGCATGGCCAAATTCTTCTTCGGGAAGCAAAAAACTATCTATTGGAGAAGTTCTCTATTGATGCTCAAAGCTTTCAACGCCATGGCAGTCTTTTAGAAACAATCATGGGAATGGAAGAGGATATTCGAGTTCTTGTTATGGGTAAGCATGGAACTGAAACCGAGCACAATTCCAGTAAAGTTGGAACCCATATTGAAAATGTTGTTCGTGCTCTTCATAAACCCGTGTTAATCACATCCTCACCGTTTAGTCCACCTCAGTCATTTTTAATTGCTTTTGATGGAAGTCCTACTGCACGTATTTGTGTAGACAAAATTGCAAATAGCCCTTTATTAAAAACCCTGACAGCTCATGTGGTATATGTTGGGGGCACCTCAGAAAACGGAAAATAAAGCACGCTAAGGCATAGCTGACCTTGCCAGGCCTGCTTCGCCCTGTAGTGACGCGATCAACGGGCAGGAAACATTCCCCTTTCGTGCATGGCAGGCGCACACGAGTTCAGACAGCACGGTTTCCATGCGCGCCAAGTCGGCCATCTTCTCGCGCACGTCCTTGAGCTTGTGTTCGGCCAGGCTGCTGGCCTCCTCGCAGTGGGTGCCATCGTCGAGCCGCAACAGCTCGGCAATCTCGTCCAGACTGAACCCCAGCCGCTGTGCCGATTTCACGAATTTCACCCGAACCACGTCCGCCTCCCCATAGCGGCGGATGCTGCCGTAAGGCTTGTCCGGTTCCCGCAACAGGCCCTTGCGCTGATAGAAGCGGATTGTCTCCACGTTGACCCCGGCCGCCTTGGCAAAAACGCCAATGGTCAGGTTTTCCAAATTATTTTCCATATCGCTTGACTCCGTACATGAGTACGGAAGTAAGGTTACGCTATCCAATCCAAATTCAAAAGGGCCAACGTATGTCTGAACCACAAAACGGGCGCGGTGCGCTCTTCGCCGGCGGGCTGGCCGCCATTCTTGCATCGACCTGCTGCCTGGGGCCGCTAGTACTGGTCGCCCTGGGCTTCTCCGGTGCTTG
>NZ_CP026417.1:0-12933 GCF_002934965.1 Acinetobacter sp. ACNIH2 | reverse complement strand
CTAGAGAAGGCATTTGTGAAGAAATCATTGAGCGTGATTTTAATCACTATATTTCTGGATGCTGTTGGGATTGGTTTAATTATGCCGATCTTGCCTGAATTATTACGGTCATTGGCTGGAGCTGAAGCAGGCGGTGTTCACTATGGTGCTTTATTAGCTGTGTATGCTCTGATGCAGTTCATTTTTGCACCTATCCTTGGAGCGTTGAGTGACCGATTTGGACGTCGACCTGTATTAATTATTTCAATTGCTGGTGCAACGGCTGATTATCTCCTAATGGCTGCTGCTCCTTCTCTATTGTGGCTATATATTGGTCGTATTTTTGCGGGAATTACAGGTGCCAACATGGCTGTTGCAACAGCTTATGTTTCAGATATTACTCCAGCCCATGAGCGTGCAAAAAGGTTTGGTCTCCTTGGAGCTGTCTTTGGTATTGGGTTTATAGCGGGTCCGGTAATAGGTGGAGTTTTGGGTGAATGGAACTTACATGCACCGTTCTTTGCTGCTGCTTTTATGAATGGGATTAATTTAATAATGACAGCAGTCTTATTAAAAGAATCAAAACACAGCAATAAAATGACTGAGAAGGTTCAGGAGCAATCAATATTAAAGAAATTATCCTATTTGATCACTCAACCTAATATGGCTCCATTGCTTGGTATCTTTTTAATTATCACATTGGTTTCACAAGTCCCCGCAACTTTATGGGTTATCTATGGGCAGGATCGTTATGGCTGGAGTATATTTATTGCAGGTGTTTCCCTTGCTAGTTATGGAATATGCCATTCTATTGCACAGGCTTTTGCTATCGCCCCTATGGTAAAGAGGTTTGGAGAGAAAAATACGTTGTTATGTGGAATAGCTTGCGATGCAATTGGTTTACTTCTTTTATCTATTGCTGTTGAAGAATGGGTGCCTTTTGCGTTGTTACCATTGTTTGCCCTTGGTGGAGTAGCCGTTCCTGCTTTGCAAGCAATGATGTCCAGAGGTATTAGTGATGAAAGACAAGGTGAATTACAAGGGCTATTAAGCAGTTTTAATAGTCTGGGGGCTATAATTGGTCCTGTATTAGTTACTAGCCTCTATTTTATGACTCAGGCATCAGCTCCTGGAATGGTATGGGCATTAGCTGCAATACTTTATGTAATCACCCTACCCTTATTGCTTAAGTATCGCCTGAATAAATATTCTGGAGTTCCATAAAATATTTAATTTATTGGTTTAAAAACTAATGGATTCTATAGTTTATCTAAAATTAACATAATACACGTTATACGAATTCCCAAGGCATGGCTTTTAGTCATGCTTTTTTTATCAAAAGACTATACCTGAATGATAGCGAGCCAAATCGCATACAATATCTATCATTAGACTTAATGCAATAATTAAATGATAGTATTATCATTAATCTAATAGAATTAAGATTAAATGATAGAAATGAATACACGTATTTATCTACGAGCTTCAACTAAAGATCAAGATGCAGAAAGGGCTTTGCAGATTCTTCAGGATCTAAACCAAAACTTGAATTTGGGTGAAACCATTGTGTACGTGGAAAACTATAGTGGTACGAAGTTAGACCGACCTGAATTGAATAAGCTACTGTCAGAAGCAAATCAAGGTGACACATTGTTAGTTGAAAGTATTGACCGCTTATCACGCCTAACCCAACGAGATTTTCAAGAGCTGAAGCGCAGGATCCAGGAGAAGGGACTTCGTTTAGTCGTAGCAGATCTTCCTACTACCTACCAAATGATTCAAACCAGTGACAGCATTACTCATTCAATCTTGGAACTCATCAACAATATGTTGATTGATCTTCTGGCAACAATGGCCCGCCTAGACAATGAGAAACGTATAGAACGTATTAAGCAGGGCCTGGCACGTTCGGGTTACAAACCAACAGGCAAGAAGGCAAATGAGGCTAAACATAAACGAATAAAAGAATTGCTAGTAGTTGGCAATATGACTAAGGAAGAAATTGCCAAAGCAGTGAATTGTGGAGTTGCAACTGTCTATCGAGTTGCTAAAGTTATCTAAAAGAGGCTTATCTCAACGCGCCCCCAATGGGGCACCGCTGCATTCAGGTTACTTCACATAAGAAATTTTATGTTAAATGATTGTTAGAAATGCCCCTTGATCGAGGCATTTTCTATAAAGAATACTAAAAACTAATTAAAGCCAACCAAGTTTCAAAACAAGGCAGTTCTCAGCAATCATATTTTTAAATTATATAACTCCCAACTGAGCTTTTGCTCCAACGATAAGGCTTTCATTTTGAGTTTCTAAGGCAAATAAACCATACATCAAAGGAGAGGCCGCTGCTCTTTCTAAAGTCTGTTCATATAGTTTATTCCAAACTTTACCCCCTAGTTTTTCATACTCGATGATTAGAGTTTTGAGGCTTTCTTCTCCAAACAAAGTTACATGCCCAGCAAAATCAATCGCTGGGTCATCTATATGGGCTGTTGACCAATCAATAACGCCTGAAACAGCTCCATCCTTTGAAGCTAGTACATGCCCAGCATATAAATCGCCATGTATAAATTGGGTGAAATCTGCCCATAGAACATCATTATCCAACCATTTTCTGTAGCGGGTTTCCAATTGCTCACTTATACCAATTTCAGATTTTACTAACTGCAAATTGTTTGCTATTTCAGGTCTTAAATCTGAAGGTTTCATAATTTTCAAATCATTTTCCCGAACTTCTTTTTCAGGAATACTATGGATTTCAAATAAGGTTTTTGCCAAAGATGTTATGTATTTCGGGCTATCTTTGTCCATATTCCAAATTATTTCATAGGTTTCAGCATCCAAATTTAAAACAGGATTATCTTTAAGTATGGGATAAGCCACTAATTCTGTAGATGAAATTCTCCAATCAGGAACCTCTACAGAAAGATGTTTTTTTACCAATTCTAAAATGCGTTTTTCTTTCTTGATTTGTTCCCTCATGCCATCACGACGAGGAATACGCAGCAACCATTGTTGCCCCTTTGTATCAAGAGCAAAAACGACCTTAAAATCAATGCCCATTTCATTGAAATTCATTTTGTCCGTAAGCAACAAGCCGTGTGCTTCAGCAAGTGATTGAATATCTTGAATTGTCATTTTTAATTTCCTTTAAAGAGTTCAATAATTAATGTTCGGATTAGATTGGCTATCATTAACAATCTCTCTCAAAAGTCTTGATGATTTTGTGGTCTTTGATCTCGTAGATAATGTCAGCAATATTATCGACCAATTGCTTGTCATGAGATACGAAGATAATAGTTCCTGCATAGGACTTCATCATTGTTTCTAATGCGGCAATACTTTTTAGGTCAAGATAGTTTCCTGGTTCATCCATAAGCAAAATATTATATTTTCCTAAAAGCATTTTGGATAAAAGCAGTTTGATGATTTCACCTCCCGATAAGTCGGATAAGTTTTTTTGAATATCATTCGCTCCGATCCCCATTGAAGCCAATACTGCACGAATTTCCGCAACTGTGTACTCGCACTCTTCCTGCATAAAGGAGAGCACAGATTTATGCGTGTTAAATTTATATCCTGTTTGTGTAAAGTAGCCAATTTCAGCTTTTGGAGATATGGTTAATCCATCAGCACGTTCTGATATCATTTTTAACAAGGACGTTTTCCCTGTTCCATTCGATCCAGTTATAGCGACTTTAGCGCCAAGCGGTATTATAAAGTTAGCGTCATCAAAGATAGTACGGCTACCAAATTTTAAGCTCAGACCATCTGCCGTAATCGGGAACTTATTGTGCAGTTCTAGGGCTGAACTTTGACGAAAACGAATAGAACGCAAATGCTCTGGTGCTTGAATATCTTCTAATGCAGCCAAACGCTTTTCCATACTCTTAGCTGCCTGATACAGTTTTCTTTGCTTGGTGCCAGTCATTTTTGCATGCCCAAGTCGTCCAGCACTTTCGGTAGAGTTTTTGGATTTTTCTCCTTTTTTCTTATTGTCTAATCGATTAGCTTGCTGGCGTTTTTCTTGCACAGCAGATTCTAATCGCTCCCGTTCCTTCATCATCAGCTCATATTCTACGGCTTGGTGTTGTCGCTCTTCTTCTTTTTGACGCAAGTAATCCGAGTAACCACCCCAATATTCCGTAATTTTACCGTCTTTTAACTCCCATATCTTGTCTACAACCATATCAAGAAAATATCGGTCATGACTGATAACAAGTAATGCTCCATCAAATGCTTTAAGTTGACCAATAAGTAGATCTATTCCATTGAGATCAAGGTGGCTGGTTGGTTCATCCGCTAGAATGCCATGTACTTGTTGGGAAAATGCGGCAGCAATTTTTGCACGAGTTTCCTCTCCGCCACTCATTGTGTCGTTTTGTACATTGGAAACACCAAGGCGAGATAACATTGCCCGGTCTTCGACCGTTTCTATTTCGATTCCGCCCAGTTGGCTGATATGTGCAAAATCACCAAAACGCTGTAATGTCGCTTCGGCTAAAACAATTTCGCCATTAAGTACTTTGAGTAAACTACTCTTTCCTGCTCCGTTATCACCCACAAGACCAATACGGTCATAAGAGTGAATTTCCAATTCATCAATATCCAAAACATCACGCCCAGCATAATCCAAGCGTATGTTTCTCGCTTTAATAATTAAACTCATTTTTATTTACTCCTGTTTAGCTCTTGAAATTTTTTATGCAGCAAACAGGATTTAGGTGAAAACAAAAGCTAGCATCACAGTGTCCTCCCAAAAAAAAAGCTATTCATCCACAGGGTGGACAAATAGCTAGTCAATTAAGTTATAACTGGAAACTATGCACTAAAAGCATACTTATAAATTAAGCATACTTTTACTTTATATATCCGCATATATTCTTAAAGACACAACAAAAGCCCACCATTATAAAATAGTGTCACTATGCAAATAGTTGTGTCTTAACGAATGCGGATAGAATGCATAAACTTACCTAAAAAATAAAATTCAGTTTTATGATAACTTTACTGTTAAAAGAAGTCTAGACAACCTTGTTTTATGCTTGGATATAAGGCTTATTTTAAAATAATAGTAGTGAAGATTTTCTAAAATTAACATAATACACCTTATACGAAATAAAAATGGGAGCCTTAAGCTCCCATTTTTTAAGTAATTTTTTCAAATAAGGCTTGGGTGAGCATCTAAAATTCGAATCAATGTAGCTGCTGGTCCAGTTGGATAGCGTCGTCCCTGTTCCCAATTTTGCAGGGTACGGGGGCTAATATGTAGACGTGCAGCAAATTCATTTTGGCTCAAGCCAGTTTTTTCACGTACTTCTTTAATATCAGGCAATTCGAGTTCTGTAACTCGGCTTGCTTTAACTTCTTTACGTTTGATAGCTCCAGCTTCTTTGATTGAAGCAACCAAGTCATCAAATAAGTTGTTATCCATGAAATTGCTCCTTCACGAGTTGGTGCAGAATGGCGGTTTCCTTATCTGTTAAATTATCTTTTACTGATTTTGGATAAGCCACTAAGAAAAAGATCTGATCATCCTCGGTGACCCAATAATAAATCACCCGTATCCCACCACTTTTCCCTTTGTTACCTTGAGCACAACGTACTTTGCGAATACCACCGCCATTCTTGATTAGGTCACCTCTATCAGGCTGTACCAAAAGATCTTGCTGAAGTTGACGATATTCCTCATCAGATACAAGGTCTTTAATTTGCTTGGTAAAGATGCTGGTTTCAATAAATAACATGGACTCTTTATACGTCAATGGCGTATTTGAATTTTAGCAGTTTCCATAACAAAAAACGAGAGCTGGTAGATCTCGTTTCGCATAACAGCCATTATGTTAAATTGTAGTAAGAACTTTAATGCGATAGAGCAGAATGTATATGCAAAATAAGCTTGATAACATTATTCAAGAATTAAAAGAACTATCTGGGAATAGTCGTCTAAACATAGAACTACCTGATGATATTTTCATATCTGCTTATGAACGAAAAATAGGTTTTATTTTTCCAAAAGATTATAAAAAAGTTTTGAAAGAGATTAGCAATATCTTTTATGGAACAATTGAATTAGCGTCTCTTACAGATGAGAAAGAATGCTATCGAGGGCTATCTCAGATATTAAATGATGCTAGGGAGCAAGGTCTGCCAGAAGATTGGCTACCTATTTGTGAAGATAATGGTAGTTATTATTGCCTATCTCCTAATCATAAAATTAGATATTGGACAGCAGATGGATATAGCGATGAGCAGTGGGAAGATTTAGCAGATTGGATCAAGCAAGTTTGGATAGATGGAAATTAAGAATTTCTAAAATTAACATAATACACCTTATACGAAATGCTTTCTAATTCTCTTTATAAATCAATGCTGTAGTTTCTAGTTGATAGCCCATCTTCCCCAAGGTGGGCTTTTTTTGTGATTTTTCATGTTCCACGCTTATTCTTTGATCAATGTTTCACAACTTTGATTAGTACACCTAAATAAGCCTCTTAGCCATTCGGCAAGAAAAACCGGCTTAACCATCCTCTTTTCGGCTGCTCCGGTTCAACCTGCTCTGGCACTGGAATACGCTTATTTTCCGTCTGCTCCGGAGTAGTCAATCCGTCCTGTTTAGCTTCTGCTGTGTCCGGTTCTGGAGCTGTTTTGGCCATGCTTGGTTGCAGCGGTTCTTGATCGGTAAACGTAGTCATATTGGCCGTGGGAGGCTTCATTTCAATGAGCGTTAGAAGCGTATCAATACGAGCATTCGCCTTGGATTCACGATCTTCGGCTTTTTCTAACTGTTTTTTTAGAAAGTCGATTTGGTTTTTCAGCTCTACCACTGTTTTATCAGTGTATTCAGGTGTATTTTGATTTTGTATTGAAGACGTATCAATACGTTTTGCCTGTTTTGCTCCGAAAGGCTCACCATAGACGCGAAGTAATTCTGAAAAATCTATAAAACCGTCATAGTCACGGCTTAATACACCGTTTTTTATATCTTTATAGATTGTCGCTCGGGATTTTTTATACAGAGTTGCAGCATCACTAACACTGTATTTTGTAGCTGTATTCATAGTGTATTGCTGTGTATTTTGAAAACGTATTGGAGAATACAATATGTGTATTCTCTAATACACTCAAGCTTTAAAGCCAAGGTTTTTTAGGTGAGGTAAAAACTGCTTTTGTTGTATTGGATCTCTTAGCATTTCTTTGATTTTTGCTGCTAGGCTCTCATAGCTTTCATTACCATTTGCTAAGTTCGAAAATTCAGGCAATCGTGAAAGCTGATTGCCAAACATATTGATTTGAGCATCTGTCATTTGGTGGAATGCTGTTTGGGATACCTTTGTTAATTCTTGTTGAGATGGCTTATCTTTCGATTTAATTCTAAATTGGATATCTGTGATAACTCGCCCTTTCTTGAATTGGTCATAGTCAACGGTAATATTAGTATGTTTATTAATTTCACTTATTGCTCTGTCTAAGACATTAGATTTAAAGTTCGACATAGTTGAATATTCAGTCGCATCCAGCCCTAATTTTGATCTAAGATCGTTAATACTATATTTCTCAGTTTTTGCTACATTCAACCATTTAATTAATAGCTCATATAGTCTGATGCTATATTTACTCTTAAAGTCAGACACTTGTTCTATATGGTATTTTGTGAATTGTTCGCTTAATCGGCTTATTAAGCTGATAACTTCGTTACTAAGGTATAAAACGATAAGGCCACTAGAATCTACATAGGTCACTTTGTTTACCCAATTTGCTGTAGTAAGAGCTTCTTGGCCCTTATATCTATCTAAATAACTAAACTCCCTTCTTTTTAGAGTTTTCGCTGCTTCTCTAAGCAAGCCATAGGCATTATTACTATCTACTTTAAATTGATGAACGTAGTCACTTACGAATACTTCTATTGGTGTATCAGATGTGAGATTAGAAGACTCTCTAGCTCCAACTATGGCCAAGAGCATAATACGTTGCTCTATGAGTGATAAGTTGAAAGAGGCATCGATAAGAGCATTATCCTTAACAACTAATTTATTGTTATTTGTCATGATATGAAGCTTATTAATTCATTTAACTAGGTTATATGTTATATATTTTAAATAGTCAATAATCTAGCTATTCAAATACCCCTTAAACCTATCTTTATCACCCCTTAAACCTACCTTTATCACCCCTTAAACCTATCTTTATCACCCCTTAAACCTATCTTTATCACCCCTTAAACTATTGCAAATAAAGGCTTACAGCATCTCTAAAAGCATTTAAAAACTTAAAAATAATTAAAAGCCCTGGCAAAGAAAAATTGCCCTTGGTTTTCGCTACGCTCAAACTCTATTGAATCTCGCTTTCGCTCGATTCGTGGGGCAATTTTTTGGATCATTCTGTTGTGACTTTGAGAAAAAGCAAAGGCAAGAGCAAAAGCAACTCGGAATTCGCTTCGCTCATAAAGCTTTTTTACTCGCTACGCTCGATCTAGACTCAATTTTCTGCATGTGATTTACGCTTATTTAGGCTTCACAGCCTAAAAAGCTGTTTTTCAGAGAGTCTAGGTGCGAATTTTGGTGCTTCGCTCGTAGACACTCGCTCTATTCATCCCGATTAGAATAAAAATAGCCTCTATTTGGCGTTCACTTGCGTTTTTTGACCTGATTACTCATTTCAATAGTGAGATCTATGTCTTAAGTAAAAATGTGGCTGAAATCGAATTTGAGAGCGTTTCAACTTGGGTTTTATTTTTGATCTGTAGGCTAGAGTTTCCGCTTATAGGTTTTTTCCCTTAGACACACAATAGTCAGGATCTCTTTTGGCCAAGCACTATCTTTACTGTCAGTTAAGTCAATTAAATGGATTGGGAGCCGGTACATACCGGCAATTTTTGGTTCACACACCACGCATCTAAAGATAAAGGCTCCAAAGCCTTATCCTATAAGGGATACAGCGATTTTTCATCTATCTGGAAAGCGTTTACGCTTTTAGCATGATTTTTATTATTTTTCATAGGTTTAGCTGTAAACACGTTTTGTTGCAAATAAAGTGCAATATTTACTTACAAAACAATAGGATAGCTTGTAATCACCTTTGTTTACGCTTTTATATGAATTTCTCTTTTTATATTAGATATTTAACCTGTAATCATTAAAACTTAACACAGTGTTTACTTATATTTGATAGTTACTTTTTAAAAATTAGGTGCTTAGATTGAAAACAAATTGTAGGAGTTTTTCATGAACAGTACTCGAACCGTTGCCGTCAGATTAGACAATCAGGTTGCACAAGAATATGAACGTTTGGCTCAGTTGAAGGGCGATAAACTAGGGACTTATCTGCGGGATCTTCTGACCAGTAATTTACAGATGGCCAGTATTGAACGGCAGGCCAATCGGATTGAAACATTGGTGAATGATTTTGAGAAGCAAATTAATTACTCCCTCGATAAGTTTACTGAGGCCAATTATTTAAATGAAAAATTCTTTGAAGACTTTGGCCATATATATATGTTTCAAATTGGGATACTGATGCATCTAAAAGTCGATCGAGGAGACATCCAAGGAATGCAAACAAAAGGAAATGCATATGCCCAAAAGAACTATTTTGCGGGGAAAAAGCCATGAGCAATATTATTCAACTCTCTAAACCATGTGCTTTCTGTGATTCAAGGGAAAACGTACAGATTTTTTCAGGGCTGATGCTTTGTGGGAATTGTCAGGAAAATATCCGGATTACTAATCCTGGCATGTTTGAGGCCAATGATCAGATTGAACAAAAAGCCCAGGATTAACCTGGGCTGCGTATAAGAGATTTTATGTTAAATCAAATTATTAAAATTGTTCTTGGCTTATGCCGGAAGTATGTAAATTTCCATTTACTTGGCTGATCAGTTCAATTGTATATCCATTATAAGAATAGCCATCAAATCCAAAATGCATTATCTCATCGGCTTGAGCATAAGCCGTATTTTTACCAAAGAGCTTCTTTTCACCGAACCAATTTTGACCATAAGCATATCTAATTTTATAGCTTCCTAGAGGTAGGTCTACATTTAATATTTCGCCAGATCTAATGAAATAGCTAGCGACTTCAGTCTCATTAAAACTATCTACAATTTTGACCCAATAGTTATCACCATAACTGACCTTAATTTGTAAGGGTGCAACACCAATGAGGCCCGTTTTATTGGTATATCCAGTATGTGGTAATGTTTGAGGTGTATCTGCTTCTTCTATAAATGGTATTTCTGAGGTAATAGATTTATCACTATATCCTGTCTTTTCATTTGAAAAGAACTGAAAATAGATAAATATCCCTGCGATTCCGAATACTACCGCCCAGACAATAACTCCCCAACAAAAAGATATAAACGCTCTGATTTTTTCAAAAAATTTATCTAGCTTAGATGGGGGAGAATTTTGATTTTTATTGTTTTTACGATCCTGATACCGATTAACCCATTCTTGATTTGCCTTAACCCATTCATCACCGAATTTTTTTTTCAGATCCTCTTGCATGCCTTGTGTTGGTTGTTGTTCATGATGTTTATTAATTTCTAAGGCACTGTCATTTTCCTGCTTTTCAATCCATAAATCATGTTCCCTACGCTTTATTGGGTCAGACAATGTTTCGTAAGCGTGATTTATTATCTTCATGATATGAGAGGCATTTGGATCATCTTGATTTCGATCCGGATGATGTTTCTGAGATAGCACTTTATATGCCGCTCTAATCACTTCTTGAGGAGCATTTCTTGATACTTTTAAATTATCATAATGCGTTTTTACCTTAGACAAAATTTCTCCCCAAAGGTATGAAAAATACCCTAAATAATAAACTTTATAAAATTTATGAAGATTATACTTATTAAGGCTTATATCTCAAAATTAAGTTGTTGATATCGTAGATTAACTTAGGATTAATAATTGAACCAAGAAGCCTTACTTTATGTGCGATTTATAAGAAAACTTATGTTAAATGTTAAATGTTAAATGTTAAATGATTAGTTATTGGATTTCACAGTTTGTATAGTTTTACTATACAATTTAATGTATAGTAAAACTATACAAAGGATGATCTTTGCGTGATTGTAAATTTTAAGCATAAAGGGCTAGAAAAGTTTTTTGAATCAGGCTCTACAGCAGGTATTCAACCTGCTCATTCCATGAAGTTAAAAAGACAGTTAACTGCTCTGAATGAAGCCCAAAGCATTGATGACATGCAGTTCCCTGGATGGAAGCTTCATCCTTTGAAAGGTAAATTAAAAGATCATTGGTCGATTACAGTGAATGCCAATTGGCGGATGACTTTTATATTTAAAGACGGTAATGCTCATATCGTAGATTATCAAGACTATCATTAAGTAGGGTGAACATAATGATGATGCATAATCCAGCACATGCAGGAGAATTAGTTTCGGAATGGCTCGATGGCTTAAAAGATGAAGGACAAGCGATCACCATTACAGAGCTTGCGGAACGTATTAAAGTGACACGTCCATTACTTTCTCGAATTATTAATGGTAAGGCACCAGTAACGGCAGATATAGCTTTGCGTTTACATGATGCTTTGGGGATTAGTGCAGATTTGTTAATGCGTGTTCAATCTAAGCATTCTCTTTGGATTGAATCACAAAAACAACGTCCACAGATTCAGCCATTTTTTGCTAGTTGTTAAAATCAAAAGTGAAAAATAAGAAATTTACTAAATACTTATATATATTAATTTTATAGGAGTTTTTTATGAGTAATATTTTTACATTAATTGATAATGAAGTTAGAAATATGCAATTAGGTCAGGTTAAGTTTTATGGAAGTGGCATAGCTCTAGAAGATATGTTGGGGGTTTATCGTTTTTTATGTGAGTTGGAGTCAGAGGGTTTACTTAGCATTTTGAATGTTCACACTGAATCGATGACAGGTCATGACTTGGTTGATATGGTACAAGTTGAACGTATTTAATCTGACTTTTTATCCCAAGAGTTGTCCGCAGAAATTGGGGATTGTTTAGGCTGTGGATGGCTTGATAAACCACAACAATACGTCGTTTAGATCAAATATTGATCGATCTTATTGGCAAGAAGTATCAAAACTGCTCATAAAAAAGCCGACTTGTGTCTAAGTCGGCTTTTTGACGCTTTTCAGGTCAGTCAAAAAATTTTAACCTACTGAAAAACAATGATATTTAAAAGTGCGTTTCGTATAAGCTCTATTATGTTAAATAATTAAGGATAAAAGCTTTATTACTAAATAGAACAGTTGCTTAAAGCAGTATAGAGTTAAGTTTGCATTTTAATATCAAGTTGTCTTTCAGCACCGATAATCACCATACGAATCCCATTTTCAAAAATGTCATCCGCATTCATATTTTGTAAGGTATTCACTCCTTGGAGCATGAGTGGATATATAGTTGGATCGGCTTCGAATGGTGGGTCTGATCTTATTTCTTCTTGCTGCTCCTCAAGGACCCACCCAACAATAAACCTTCCTAATGTCATAAGTAATGCAACTGCTTCAACAGGAGAAAACCCAGCATGAGATAACAGCGCAACTTGGGCCTCAATCGTGTTGAAATGTCCTTGACTGGGGCTAGTTCTTGCATGTAGACGAGCACCATCACGGTAAGCTAGTAGTGCTCGACGAAAGCTTACAGAATTAGCGAGCAACCAATCTTGCCATGTCATCCCATCGATGGGTAAAGAAACTAAATGGTGTTCATTTATAATGGTTTCCGCCATTGCTTCCATTAACAAGGATTTATTCTTGAAATGCCAATATAGAGTTGGAGATTTAATACCCAATCGTTGAGCTAGCTTGCGTGTGGTTATTGAATCTATGCCTTCTTCATTCAACATATCCAATGCGGTACGCAGGACTATTTCACGTGTCAGACGTTGAGGTGCAATATCTTTTTTACTCATAAATCTATCACTGATAGGGAGTGTGTGAGAGAATATTAATTCTATCATTG
>NZ_CP026419.1:0-41447 GCF_002934965.1 Acinetobacter sp. ACNIH2 | reverse complement strand
TACAAGTTATTGATTTTAACTGTAAGTCTTTGATTTTATTTGGTAGGCATATCCAGACTCGAACTGGAGACCTCTACGATGTCAAGGTGCGGAAAAACAAACTAAAACAATTACTTAATTTAATTTGGCGTAAGAATGGCGTAAACACCGAGTTATCCACAGGTTTTTAATGAAAAAACCGACTTAGTTTTAGGTGCTAAATCGGTTATAACTGATCTCAATATAGCTGATTTTGATAATCGTAACAATGAAGATTTGAGAGCGCTACGTTATTGCAAACACGCTCTCACTTTAATGGTTTTTCTACAATCGAAATCACTGCTGCATGTCGTTGCTGACAATCAATGTATTTGCGACGATCATCAATCATCACCTGAAGCACTTCTTTTGCCTGCCCTGATTCCAGTGTCAAAAGATCAGGGCATGGAGTTTTCAGGTTTGCTGGTATTACCAGCGGCGTTGACTGCTGACACCCCGTCGTCATCAAAACAATTAGTGTTGATATAAATAGGACGATCCACGATCTTTTGCACTGTACGTGTAATCGTTTCTGTTTTGACGCGCTCAGCTTCTTTGGTTTGTTCATAATCTTCACTTGCCTTCTGTGCTTTATCTTTAGCGGCTTCTTCTGCTTCTTTGTATGGTTTGACTGCTTTCGCTACTTCCTGCTCAACTTTGGCTTTGCATGCAAGGTCGGCTTTCATAATCTCCCCTGCATAGTCATTGGTCTGCCAAGTTTTCCAGAGCGAGAACAGCAAAAGGATGACAATCAAGGTCCAGCGTTTGTTATTCAAAATTAGATAGAGAATCGGCATCTATGCACTCCACTTCTTGTAAGCATTGGCTAGCTTAGTGTCATAGCTATTTTTAGAATAATTTTTGCCGTTATAGCCCGATGCAAAAGCCTTCCAATCCTTGTTCTTTAAGGCACTAATCAAGTTGTTCACTTTGATATATCGGCACATAGCTTCAAGCTGTGAGGCTTCGTCCTTATACATGGCATTAATAAATGCCTGTAAGGATGGATATTCGAGATTGAACCAGTGATACCCCATCACCTGACCAATACCCCATGAACAGGATTCAAGTGCAGAGAAGCGATCAAATTTTGCAGCATCAGCTAATTTTTGATGTTGCACAGAATATAAGCCATAGCCACCTGATGTTTTACTGCATAAGTCTGGTCGCTTTACTTCCATTACATCGGCAATCGCTTTCTTCTTGTGAAGCAATAAGCGTTGTCGCATGACATGACGTTCAAACAAAATTACTGGTGTGCCATCATCATTAAAACCAGATCCCTTGCATTCAATTTCAATTACGGCACGCAATGCTGCGACTTCAATTCCTAGAGATGCTGCCTGCTGTTTGATTTGTTCAGTAGTTAGTTTTTTACTCACTTCTTCCACTCCTCTTTTAGTTCACGTACCACTTCGATAATTGTTTTTCCGTCACGCTGTGCAATGAATGTTGTGGTCCATCGAACAATCGCCCAGCCCGGCAGGCCGCAAGCAAAGAACAATCCACCAAGTGCAACAACTCCAAATATGTCGGCAGCCCATGCATGCAAACCGAAATAGACAATTAGAAATGAACCACCTGTAAAACTTGATACGACTGTGCAGATCAGACCGACCGCCCATTCATGTGGACTTTTCGGCATGCGTATCAACATGACTACCAATGCGATTAATGCCGCACATAACACAGCTGCAATCCACACCCCATAAACCTTGAAAAAAACCGTTGCACCCGTTGTGCTCACTGGTTCTGCCATACATCCCCCTTATTTTTGGTAATAAAAAAGCCCTACCAAATTTTATTGGTTAGGGCTTTCTAAGTATCGATTTCTGTTGACAGTAAAAACCCTGATCTAGTTAAAGATCAGGGTTTATAGGGGTTTGTTGGGTGATTAATTTAGGTTGCTTTTGAATTCCTTAGCAGCCTTATATAACTCACTATCTTGCTGACCATTACGAATAACTCCAGTAAATGTGCCATTCTTGGTTTTGATGCTTATGGAAGAGTTATCTGCAGAAACAAGACTATCAACAAGGTCTTTTTTCACATTCAGTACCAGATAAGTGCTCTTACCTGTATTTGAGTTTTCAACATTCTCATCAGACAATTTAAAGACATTTTGCTGACCATTAAGAACTAGATCCACCTGTTCTATTTCAGAGTCATCGTTTTCGACATCAATGAACAAAGATAAAGCTTTAGTTTTTTCATTGATTTTGAATGCAATTGTCGGGCATTGTTTCGTGTCACATATAGCTTGTGATGATTTCATAATGTGATCAGCTTTAGAGCAAGCTGAAAGTAAAAAAATCAGGGCTGAAAGTTTCAGAATTGTATGTAATTTAATCAAACCTTTAACCTTATCATTTTCAATAGCAGTAAAATTGCTTTAATTTATTAAATTAGATTGATATTTACAACTTAAGAGCTAAACTCTTTTGCAGTTTGCATGCTATTAAAACTCATTTCATGAATCAAAACCAAAATTTTACACTTAAGAGAAGTTATTTATTTGGTGCTCTTATTGTCATACAGTTTTATCTGTATTTTTTCTATCTAAAAACAGAAAGTTATACATTTTTAGCTTCGTATTTTCTACTTTCAATACCTATTGCAACTGTAATTATCCATCAAAAACTCAATCAAAAAATGCTTATTTTACTTGGTGTTATAACATTAATATTTGGGTTTTTTGGGATTTATTCTAAAGAGTTTCCAGTGGTAGTAACTTACTACAACATGCTTTATGGTTTTTCGGCACTGATAGCATCCTATGCATTGTATAAAACAGACAAAAGTGAAGTATTTGTTAAAGTTTTATTTTGGTCCTATACAGCCTTCATCTTCTACCATTTTTATACACTTGGATTTAAAAGTCCTGAGCTCTACAATGATATTTTAAAAGGCTCTAGTCGAAATTATCTCAGCGGAATCTTTGTTCTATTACTAATTTTGCTAGCACTAACCTATGAGAAAATAAAAAAACCAACACCATTAATTTACCCACTCATCACTTTTGTTAGCTGTGTAGGATTGTTTGGGCGAAGTGGTATTGTATTTTCATTAGCAATGCTCATTTTTCTAATGGCAAAACAGAAAAACTACAGGTTAATTGGCGTATTCGCAGTAGGCACTATAGCTTTCATTTTAGTCAATTTGCAGTCTATTATTTTGTTCGCTGAAAACAGTACAAACTTTACGAATGGCTTAAGTTCTGAGAGATCCATCTTTATTAATGAATACTTAACAGGTATTACAAATAGCAATTCCGATTTCTTCTTTGGCAGAAGAATCGCAGAATGCTGTAGCTGGATTCAAACTTTCCAAGGGAATCCACATAACTCATTTATTATGGGACATATGCGCTATGGTGTAGCTCATACATTACTTTCCATAGGTATTGTTTTATACATTTTACTATCTAAAAACATTACATTAATTTTATTTGGTTTAGTAATTTTGAGCCGTTTCTTTGTAGATCAGCTAGGTTTATTCACTCCGTTCGATACTGTGCTGTTTTTACTATTATTCATCATTCATGGTTCAAAAAAGAAACAACTGCGATAAGCAGTTGTTTCTTAGTCACTAACTCAAATCAACATGAATTCCTGCATTGTTCCACAGCGTAGCGCTGCTAGCACTCACTAGTCCAAGAATATCTAAAACACGATTTTTAATAACACGCTTTTTAACTATGGAGCTAGTATTCCAGTTGAACACTAACGGGTTTGCAGTATCTCGGCGCTGAATGCGAAGAGTATAGTTGCCCGCAGTTAATGCGGTTGATGTGAAAGTAAACTCGACATCCTGATAAGTCGTTGTGTTAATGCTTGCAACAGCACTTGTTGCTACAACAGCCCCAGAGCTATTAAGAATCTCTGCAAAAGTATTCGCACTTACGCCTGTCATTCGAATACGAGCTTTCGTCACACTTAGACTTCGTTTTAAACCAATTGCTATATCAATTGTAGCTGCACTTGTTCCTAGTGAGTATTCTCCCCAAGATAAACTAGAATTCTCATATGTAACTCTTTGCGCTTCATAGCTATTCAAAGCTGAATACATATTCTTTTTAGTCAATCGGACATCTAAACGAGACATTAATGTCATGTCTGAACTTCGGAAATCAGCGTAGCTTTGAACGCTTAAGTTCTCACCATAATCGACAAAAGATGGATAACCGCCACTTTGTCCGCTTGCAAGTGTGGTATCGCCAGCAATGTATAACTGGGCAGTTGTGTACCAATTTTCAAGATTCTGTGTAGCAAATGTGGCTAGTAATGAACGTGCATTCCCTAGAGAACACATCATCAATAACTCATTTTTTCCAAAATTATATGGATCGACATATGGAGCGTGAACTTCGCGTGCCATACTTATGTTTGAACCCCAGCCAGAATTACCCTCCAGATTGAAAGTCTTATTGTATTTCCCATTTACACCAGTACCCATTCGCCAAAAGCAAATTAGTTGATCGTCGTAATAACAGATAGTCGGCTCTGCCGAGCCAGCTGATTCAAACTGAGCTGCTTGAGACACAGCAATATCAGTTGTCAAAGTGTAGTCATAAACTGCGGTTGAACGATAAATACGGCATGAGCCGTCTAAACCGTAACTAGGAACAAGTAGATAACCAGATGGAGTAATTAGCGTATTACCCCATGTAAAATGGTTGGTTGGTAATGAAATCTTGCGAGTGTTTTCCACTGTGTTGTTTGTGCAGTTATATACCAGTAAATAGGTATCGTATGTGCTTGCACCAGTCTGCATGGCAAATTTTACCAGTAAGCGATTAGCATACTGAGGCATGATTGAGATATTAATATCTCGAATATCTTGACCAACTACACTTGTAAGAAGAACTTGCTTGGTTATCGCGTTATTCTTGTTTCGATCAATGATATACATAACAAGATGAGAAGGTACAGAAGCATTGTAATAGTGGTTTTGACCGCATCGAACAGCTACATATTCTTTACCATTTGCTAATGCAGAACAGCCAAATCCACTGTAACGGTTACTTGAATCGACGTGCTGACCGAACTCATCTTCTAATGTAATAATTCCATTTCTATTGGATCCCTTGCGATATTCAGATTTCATCACCCGATCATGGTTAATAAATCTTAAATCCCCATTGCCATTAAAATTTGCAGTATTAACATTCGAATTGTCTAAAGAAAATGTCTGGCTATCGGGAATTAAAATTTTAAAACTTTTGGCTTTTGCGTATGTATCTGCGGCTGTTATCGCTACTGTGGCATTAATACCTGTCAACGCACCAAAATCAAATACACTCAGATTTTTAGTATCTACACGCTCCCACCCCATGACAACTGTTGCATTATCATCTTCAAGTGCACGTACAGAGTTATATTTAAATAATCCACCACCTACAGAATCACTTGTATGCTGAAGAACTTGCACCAATTGCCCTTCTATACGTGGAACTAACGTTCTTAAAAGGCTCAATGATTCTATTTTTTGAATAGTCAAATCATTAATCTGTTTTTGGGTTTGAGTGCCGTCTTGAACATATTCAGATGGCAAACCTAAAACAGGCTGTCCAGTAATCGCACTTGCAATACCATCAATGTACGCCTTTAAATCCGCTTCTCTTGTTTGAGCTAATTCATCATAAGAAATATCAGCCAAAATACGTGCCTGTGTCTCGAAATCAACAAGGTGCTTCCATTCTTGTAAAATTGCTGTGAGTTTATCTAAGGCACGCTCTAGTGCATCTGGGTAGAAGTTATCGTAGTTTGTTATATCTAACAGTTGGTCTACAGGAGTTTTACCACCCACATAGAAAAATGTTGAAGAATCTGGTGCTTCAACAAATGTAATATATCCACCCAGATTTCCTTCATTCACAGTGACAGCATATAAAGCCTCGTCCATAAACTCAAAATCATCACCAACTTTTATACGTACAGCTACACCTGTCTCATCCTCCTGATTGAAGACTCGAAATGTAAAATCGAATCGGGTATTTACCCCATTACCGACATAGAGCGGGCTAAGTCGATCGGTAACTTGAACTGTCATGTGCTCACCAATAAAAAAGGTTGTAATTTCTACAACCAATTCTATGTAAGCTCATAAATAATAGGACTGCTCAAAGCAATGGACTGTCAACAGCCCTATTCCTCTGGTGCATGCTTACCAGTAATGGTTCCGCGAGTAGCATCATAAATACTTTCAGGCGCTTCTTTCTTACCTTGCGAGATAGAAAGCCAGTAACCCGAAGGTTTGCCAAGCACCGCAAATGGAATACCAGTGGTCAGTGTTGCGGTATTAAGAAAATCTTTTGCTGCTTTACCTTGATTGACTTCCTTTTCTTCATCTAAAGCAGTCTTTGCATGTTTGATTAGGCCTAAGCCACTCTCACCCATGCTAAACACTGGTGATGCGGTATAACGGTCATTCATGACATTATCATCTGTGTTACTGATTGCAGCATTCACCACATTACCTGCGTACGGCACAAAAGCTGATAACATCTTGAATTGCGACATTGCTAACTTGGCAGACAAGTCATCCCATTTTTCCCCATCATCATCACTATCTTCTAAGCCGCCTGCAAAGATAATCCCAAGCAACTCAGATAACATAGAAGGAATTGAAATCATCATCAGTGCAACATAAGCCAATCGTGGTGAAGCCTTCACCCAACTACCATTTGTAGCTTCCAGCGCAAGCTTTACTTCAGTATTCGATGTATTCCAAACCATATTGAACCAGTTATAGAACATGAGGAACATGCGCTTGGCTGGTGAGCCGCGCTCAAGGTTTGAAACCCCTTCTGGTGACATATCTGTCATGTATTGGCGAATAACTGCATCTGCTGCGTGTACAGCATCATATTGATTTAAACCTATCTCAGTATAGTGATTGAAAGCAGCTTGCCATGACACAACCTCCATTGGTCGCTGAATGGTGGTCTGCAATACATACGCATGCTTCATCGTAAAATCTTTAACGGATTGAATCGCATTCTTCTGAAAAACCATGTCATCCACTGCATAGCGATATTCATCTGCCGCCTGATCCCATCGGGTTTTCATGAAATCCGACATTTCCATGATTTGCTCTGCCATGTGCTGACGAGTCACCACAGACTTGAAGTACTCGCCTTGAGCTTTAATCAAAAGTTTTGGCGGTACCGCAACGGCAACTTGTGCAAAACCTGTGAACTGCTCAATGGCGTTTTTCAGGTTACCAGCCATGATTGCAATGCCTGTATTTCGACGCAAAGCTTTAAAGACATTATCCAGTAGATGTGAATCAGTGCTTTGATCAACTGACTGGTCTGCAATCGCTTTTAGCCAAGGATTAAAGATTTGCTTTGTAGCAAACGGCAATACTCGCTCAAGCTCATTACGGAAGTCCTTGTTTAATAATAAGCGTCCAATTTGACGAATCTGTAGTTCAAGGTGGATATAGCGTAGCTCTTTATCTAAGTGACTAGGTAGGCGCGATAAATCCAACTCAAGCATATCGCTGTATCTGTCCGCACGTGACTTGGTGAAGTTGGCACCAGTGGTCGCAATATCCAACGCCTGCAAGTTATTTTCAGCAAGGTTTTTATCCTGGATACGGTCTTGCTCATTAGAGCGAATGCGGTCATAAGATGCAGGTACATAACCACCTTTGTATTCACCAAAAGGCGTACTGATTGGTGAGGTCGGTAACTCATCAAAATAACGACCATTGATTTTTTTATGGGTTAATTGAGCTTGTCCTTTGTATCGATCAAATAGGTCCCAAAGCTTTTGAGCTGTGTCCATATCATTTTTGGTGATCGTGCCTTCAGCAATCATACGATTGAAGAACTGATCCCATTGACTAAAATCCACAGAGCCATCTTCAAGGCGACTACCCCAGCCATACCCAATCACTAAACGCTCTTTGTTGCTCATATTACCAGTGTGCAAAATGGCATGAATTAAGGCTTGCTTGCCTACAAAGGTATAGTTGTTCAACTCAGGGGCAGCAATCTTGGAATTGTCTAGCTTTCCAAAACCCTCAAAAATCTTAACCACATCATCCAGCATCTTAGTTTTTTCAATGCGGTACTTGCTCAAGGCATCTTGCATCGGATTGATTAAATACTCGCGGTACTTACCAGTGACACCGCCATCTAGCCACGTTACCACCTGATCCACACGTTTAGCTGAAGCACCAAGCTCCATAAACTTAACTTTAAGTTCTGCTGTCTTGTCTTTGCCGAGCATGTCTTGCTGAATCTTCTCAACGCTCTTTTTACCGCTAGACTGTTGAATCAACTCATCACGCACCTGTTCGCGCTCAATCGCTTCATTGGTGGTGTGCCAGACCTTGTTTTCACGTGAACGGTGCCAAAGCGTTTCGACTGCCGCCATAACAGCACTGAACTGCTCTAATGTGAGTTCTTTATAACTTTGGTTTTCAGGCAAAGCACCAATATTCTGAATCTCTGCATAGGTGGTCGGATCATATTTACGGATCAGATCCAATTGATGTTCATAGTTGGTAGATTCTCTCCCTAAATCATATTTACCTAAAATTGCGCGTGCCGCTGTGACCATATCAAAGTCACGGTTTTTGGCTAATTTTTCATTATTGCCAAAGATCTTTTTTACTAGGCTTAAGTGGCTTTGCACTTGGTCCTTTGCATCGTAGCTGTATTTGGTTGCAAAGAACTGAACCAACTGATTTCGCTTATGTCTTGCCGCTTCCACAGATTGACCTTTGCGGAATGCATCACTTGCCATCTTTCCTAAACGTGCATCATCCTGAGCACGTAGATGTGGTCGAATATCTTTTAATTTTTGGCGCTGAATCATGTCACGTGCCACAGATTTTGCGGCTTCATTTAAAGCTGATTTTCTGCCTAACAGACCATTCAAAGCCGCCATTTCAGCCGATAAAACACGTGCACGGATTTCATTATGTAAGGCAGACTCAACCGCTTCAACGATACTTTGCTGATCGTAGAACTCTGAATATTGCACGGCCATGCGTTCATCGGTTAATTGCTCAATACGCTGCTTAGGTGTTGGTGCACTGATTAAGTCTCGCACTAATGCGTCACCACTTTCATAGCCAAACATCTCAGCGACTAAATCAGGATTCTCACCACCGCGCTGTGCAAAACCATAAGCACCTTTAGAGATACGATTGAAAATTTCACTATCTGGACCATACTTGGCTTCAATCCAATCCAAAGATAATTTTGCCTTGGTCACCAAGCCTTCTGAATAACGCTGCAAGATATCCATGTCTTGTGAATAATCTAACAGATCAGGCTCAACTTGATTTGAATATTGCTTGTTACCAATAAGCTGCTCAGAAAACTTGTCCTCAAGCTCACGTGTATCAAATTTGCCGTTAGCATCTTTCGTTAAATAGCCTTCTTCAACAAGACGTTCAGACATTGCCTCAATCGATAAGCCTTTAACTTTAGACTTGCTTGAACGTACCACTGGCTGATTTGCAACACCTGATTTAATTGTGGCTGGTTGATCAATCCCCCAAGTACTTTCAACTTCGTTGGCATCCAAACCACCAATTTTGGCAATAGCTTCAAAAAGATTATCACGCTCAGGCTCAACTTTTTTCAGGTTGGTCTTAGGCTTTGGATCAGATGGTTGACGTAGAAAAGTCATGGCTTGATAAACAGGCTCTTGCGCAACATCCTTTGCAATTTCCTCTCGTACCGCTTCGCGCTTCTTATTAGCTTCACGTTGCAGTGTGCGCATGTACTTGGTTTTTTGCTTCTGATACCAGGATAAATTTTGGATAGATTTCTGTTCTAAGGTATTAATAGCCAGTTCAGTTGCAGCTTCATGATCCTGACGCATTTCATCATAATCTTTTGGTGAAATACCCAAGCGCATTGAATCATCTTGTTTAATCAGCATCTCAAGGTTATAAGCAGCTTCGGCTTCTTTGATTGAACTCTCTGAAGCAAGCATACGATCCATAACGCCAGTGATATCACTGCTTAATTCAGCACGGTCATTGATGCCTAAGAATTTCTCAATGTTGCGATATACCGCAATCATGAATTGACGGAACCGGTTAAATACTTGCTTAAGGTCTGCACTTGGTGCTTTGCCTGTATACACATACTGCTCAAATGTCTCTGCAAACTTTTCATGCACTTCTGTCTTTTCCGCGTCTGTGAAGAAATCCCATTCATTCAAGCTTTCAAAATCAGCCTTAGCCCACTTAAGAACTGTCTCCATATCTTCACGGATTTGCACTGGTGCATCAGGACTTAAAGCCAACTGCATATTCATTTCAAGGAAATGGTGCCCCAACTCATGCACGAATGTTGAGAAGTCGGCATTTTTGCTTAAAACAATTGTTGATCCATCTTGCCCGATATTGAATGTGATTGAGCCGCGTGTACCGCCATTGGCTTGATTGTATTTTTTCCCAAATGGGGAACGGTACATTGCCTCGCTGATCTCATAATCTTTATTTCTACCCTTGTTCTCAACAAAGCCGTGTCTTTTATAAAATTCAACTAAGCGCTTTTTGTTTCCCCCAAAATCTGAACTTGGTGTCAAAGCTAAAGTCTTATTTGTTGAATCAGCATAATCAATGATTTCCTTCATGGCTTTAGAGCCAACACCTTGGCTACGTGCAGTTTCTGGAACAATGATTTTATGTAAAGTAATAAAATTTCTTTTCGGGTTACCTTTTAAGCCAAGATCAATACCGTATTTTTCTTTCAATCCAGTTGCAAAGTCATCTAAAGAAACTACCAGTTGCGACATCTCAGACTGGTTAAATGTTGCAGTCTGTTCGGAAGATTTGTTTGTTATCTCATTGGTAATACGAATTGGATAACGGTCGAAAGCATCTTTCGCTGTGATACCAAGCTTATCGCCTAAGGTTGAATAGAATGCTGAAGTCAGCTCACCTGCAGCACGATTATATTTTGCATTGAATGTGCCAACGTCAGCCAATTGGCTTTGCACTTCCGTTGCAACTTGCTCTCGAGCATCTTCTGCCACTTCAAAAGCAGCTTGCTCATTCAGGAATACATCTGCATCGGTCTGCATCTGCTCTGTGGTTTTATTAAAAATATCCTGTGCCTCAAGGTATGTTGGCATATCAGGATTAGAACGAATATTTTCAACAAAGCCCGACGGATCTTCTATTGAAGACATTGCTGACACAAACTCATCTATTGGAATTTTCACTGTGCTATTGAACTCTTGTGCATCACCTAACTGATTTTGCAGGCTAGGTGCACGCGCAAATAGATCCTCAGGATCAAGGTCTCGATCTCGCAATAACTGGTTGAAAGTCTGACCATCAATATAGACTTCACCAACAGCACCATGCTCCGCTACAGCTTGTCGAATAAAGGACTGGCTTGTCTCTTCATCACGCTGTGCTGTCTTGGTTTCCTTGTTCTGATTAATCAGGTTGGAAAGCACAGAAGCAAAGGTTGTGGACTTAACAGCATTTGACTGCTGCTCCTGGTACATCTGATCAATTGCTAATTGTGCTGTGTACTGATTTTTAACTTTGCCAGCCGAAACAATGGCAACTTCAGGGGCAGACATTGCCAAGCCCAATACACCTTCCAGTGCCATTTCTACAGGATCAGCCTTTTCGCCCACTGCATCAGCCGCACCTTTAACTGAATACACACCTGCAGCTGATTGAATTACAGCTTGTCCACCTACCGTACGTAGTGGACCACCAAACCCAACAGGCAACAATAAACCGCCTAAGGCTGAATACTTGGCAGAACCCCAAGTCTTTGCGGAGGCATAATCAATCTGCTCTTCACGTGTTAAAAACTTCTCACGTGCCTCTGCCATATTTTGACCATAGGAAGCCACATAATCAGCCGCACCTGCACCCAATGCGCCTTCTGTAGCACTGCCGACCACTGCTGCACCACGTGTAAGAGCTGCTGCCTTTTCCATGTTCACTAAAATTGGTGCGTACTTTGCGGTGCTACGTGTAAGAGTTTGAGATAAAACATTCCCTGTGCCAGCACCAAGCGCAAAGCCCGCAATGCTTGGCGGCAATTGTTCAGCGGTAAATTCAGCTAATAATCCAAGATCAGCATTTTTCAAAATTCTTGTGCAGCACCCAATACGCCTGCATCGTTTGTTTGTGCTGCAAGTTGCATATCCGATAATGCTTGTGACATTTCATTTGATTGTGGAATCTTATTTTTATACAGCGTGAAGCGGTCAAGCATTGAAGCATCACCAGTTACTGCAAATTTAGCAGCACCCATTGTTTGCCAGATTGAGGCATAACCACGCTTAGTTGCATTCAGATAACGATTGCCTTGATCTTCAGCATTGACTGGTTCGGCACTCGCTGTATTGTTCGCCCAATACAATTGATTGCTCATGTACTGCTTGAATCTTGCTGCAGCATAAACCCCATACTGGCCTTTAATTTCGTTGAACTGCTGTTCAATGGTCTGCTCTATTGATTGTGGGAATAACGGCTTATTCAATTCAATAATGTGCTGATTGGGAACCTTGGGTTGAATCTGTTTTCTTGGATCTTCAAACACTCCAAGCTTTTGCAGTGTTTTCTTTTGCTCAGGTGTTGTTCCTTTCTTAAACATTTCCTGAATATCAGCGTAGTCCACTGTTTGCCGTGGTTCTGCGATGGATGGCTTTAAAAGTAAAACTGAATCGCTGACACGCTTTAGACCACCAAAATCATCAAGTGAAATTGCAGCTTGATTTGGGTCCAATGCATATTTCCCTAACACTGGATCACTGGCAACCACGTCATTGATATGCTTTTGCGTATTTACTTCATCTGCTACAGAAGAAATCTCTTCAGGCGTTTGTGTCATCTTGGAATAATCCAAGCCTAAAGACTTTGCAGCTTTACGTGCACGTGCTTCTGTATCCGCAATTTGTGTAGGATTTTTACCTTGATTTAATTCTAATAATTGACCAATTGTAAGATTCGTTTGGTTTGGATCAGACATAATAAAAGCACTTAAAATTACGGACTTCTGTAATCTTAAATGCTCTTAGATTGTAAATAGCTATTTGCTGTTGACAGGTCAGAACCCTCTTCGCATCATTGAATAATATGCGTTTAAGTATTCTGAATCAGTTACTTTATCGGGGTTACGCCCCTGCTTTTTAAATGTATCGGATATTTTATCCAGCATTTTAGGCGTAATGTCAGATTTTTTCTTAACCTGAGAATACATGCGATTAAGCTCAGTCTCACTTCCACCAAATATGCCAGTGGTTGTGATTCTCACATTGGTATTCAGATTTTTTAAAACCAGTCGATCAATCTGAGGCCATGACAAATAACCGCCATTCTTTGCTTCAGCTTCACGCATTGTCTGCATTAAATCTGATTTCACAGCATTGTAGTGCAACAACTGATCTTTATTTTTGGTATCAGTAATTCCAATCGTATTCAAATAAGGTTTTATAGCAGCTGCAACAGTGGAGTCATTAACAAGGAAAACTTTCTCTTTTGGTTCCTTTGATTTATCCAGCTTGTTTACTTCCACATACATTTTTGTTGCTTCTTTATAGTCAGCAGGTGAAAGCTTATCTGCATACTGGTGCAATACTGATTGAGGCTTACCCTTGAAAAGCTCCTCTTTGTTGAGTGCAATCATTGAAAATACGACTGGATCAGTTTTTATATTCTTCTCAAAAGTTGCCTTGCTCATGGCTTTCAGGCTTGCAATTTGATTTGGCTTTAACACATCAAAAGCATTCACTGGAATTTGCTCATAAGTAAATTCACCAGTACTGATGCCCTTATAAAGATCGTTATAGACCTGATCCTGTTGATCGCTCTTGATCTTATCCATAGCAGCAAACTTCTGATTCAATCGTGATTGCGCTTTGGTTTTAACTTCAGATGATGCATCGCTATTCCAAATAGCATCATAAGCCTGCTGACGTGACTTGGTAGGCTCATCTGCATACTTGCCAAAATCATCAGTCAGCCACTTATCAACCCGTTGCAAGTAATTCTGAGTTTCAGATGTAGGCGGTTGCTTGCCCTTCAAAACTGCTTCTGCGGCTTTGCCACCACCGTTGTAGTATGCGGCAATCACCATTGGATCCTTGGTGTTATATTTTTTACTTACCCAGTCCACAAACTCCAATGAAGCATCAATCGTATCCATTGGATTATTAATATCTCGCTTACCACCTTTATTAAAATCCCCCCAAGTCGCAGGCATAAACTGCATGACAGATTGAGCACCCTTAGGACTGACTTGGTTGTTGTGTGATTTCTCACCACTCAAGCGAATACCTAGAAGCAACGGAGCCGCCCACTCCATGCCCTTTTCCTTGGCAGCATGTATTGTGTAGATATCCAAACGCTGATCATTGTATTTGATGTTCTTCATCTGATCAGGCGTTAAGCTTTTCAACTCACTCACGGCTTGCTGTGTGGCTTGTGGCGGAATGTTCAGCGCATAGTTGCTACCATATTCAACACCTTCTGAAGCACTATCAACCAGAGCTTCAACTTGCTGATCCTCTAATTTTTGATGAATCAGCCTATTTGATTTAAATGAATCATTTAGCGAAATTTCGTCACTATATTTTTGACGATATTGAACAGCGCCACGCAGATCATTGCTCTCGATAAATGCATTGATGTTTGCCACATGCGTTTGAGAAATAATATCTAAATAAGAATTTTCTGCCTCAAGTGCAGACTTCCCTTGCAACTGTGCTGACTTTGCGATAGCTACTTTTAAATTCTCACGATTATCATCAATGATTACAAAATTTGCAGGGTTTTCATTAATATTCATCACAAAACGTTTAGCTGAAGCTGAGTAAACACTTTGCTGATATACATCGTTTTCACGTACAAAATAGCTTTGCAACATACCTTTAAAACGTAACTGATCTTCTGATGCAATTTGATTAAACATATTGCGTTGGCGATTGTTACTTAAATTACTGGAAATCTCTCCAACACCATCCATATAAGAACGTTGATAGTAATCAACAAAACCTTCCCCATCACCTGAATCAAAACTAACTACATCAACACCCTTTTTATTGATATATCCATCATTACCATCGTTTTGCAGACGTAGCTTTAATTCTGCTAACTGGTTTTGCGCATCCATGACACGAACACGGTCAGCTTCATCCTGCTGTTTCTGATAAATACTCGCACCAGTACTCACCAAATTAGCAATTCCGTCAATTTGGCTTCCAACCATACCAACAGCTTCACCTGGTGATAATCCACCTTGCACACGAACGTTTGGCGCTTGATCTTGTCCGACTTGTTGGTTGAATTGAGGTACACGCATATTTACGACATCCAGTTCCAGTTATAGTTCTGCCATGAAGGTGTTGATGTACTTTGATACCCCTCAGCACCTGACCAAGTTTTATAGCCATTTGAATCATTCATACCCACAGACGAAACATTGCCGCCAGTTAAAGATTCACCACCCTGCATTGGACTGCCTCCGCCACCACCCATCAAAGATGAACCGAATTGATCCATTGCTGCAAGTTCTGCATTTAGACGTGGACGAACAGATTTGGCTTGCGCTGTGAGTGAATTTCGCTGGTTGATGAAGTTGGTTTCCTCGACACGGAATCCCCACGACTTCATTGCAGCGTTATATTTCATATTCTCAAGATCACTTTGGGCCATCATGTCTGTGCTTGCCAAAATATCGATGGCTGAACCTTGAGTGACATCCAAGCCATTTTCAGCCATAGCATTAATCTGGCTTGATTTAAAGGCACCAATATTTCGTTGGTAATCCTCAACATTATTCCGACCAGATTCAATTGCACCACGTGCTTGCTGATCAGCAAGGGTCGCATTGGCTTGTGCCATTTTTGCTTGCTGTTCAAGTGCTTGTTTTTTGGCTTTAAGCTTTAAATAAGTTGTAGCACCTTTAACAGCTGCTTGAGCAATTGCAGCATAGAGGTTGCCACCACCCATGCCACCACCTCCACCACCGCCTCCCATCATGGAGTCACCATGCCAAATGGATGAAATAATTCACCATTTACCCCATGCGGCACAGGATCTTTAAGCTCAAAACCAATTCGTTTTAGATAGCGAATCGCGACCGTATTTTTAGTATAAACGTGATTTATCAATAACTTATAGTTTTGACGTATTTCATTCACGATTTGCAAAGATTGCTTATAGAACTCTTTTGGAAATTGCGAGATATGCGTAGTTCCTAAAAGCCAAGGACAGCCAACGTCTCCAAGTAAGCTGGTACGGCCAACGCCACAGATGAAAAGTAACTTTCCATTCACGATGACTGACCAAGCATCACGCGAATACTTCACACTGGTTTTCACAATAAAATCAAAGTCATCACTAAAATATGCTTTTAACTCTTCTTGATCGGCTGGACGTAAATTTGCAACCAGCATACGCATATCACGTTCAGTTGGTTTGCGAATTTCAATATTTATGCGTGTCATTTGAACTCGACCTCCATCGCCAAAAGTTTCATTGGTAAAGGTTTATCATGTTTTACAGTAATTTGTAGATCACGACTGTAAGGACTGGCAACAGGGATTTGAACAATGCCTGATATAAGACTTAATGGTTGTCCATAACGCTCAAGGCTACGTGGTTTATGTTCGGTGATAGGCATAGGGGTTGGTGTGTCCTGATTCACACCTACAGAAATATTCTGTGTGCCAAGTACACGAAGATAAACTTGTGAGGCTATTTTAGGTTTTACTGGATTTGCATATTGCGCATACAAAGGTAAAGACCCAACTTCCCCTTCATAATTTAAACCAATCCATACATTTGTGAACTTACGGCTAAGCTTGATTTCACCACCTGTAACAACTACGTCAGGTTTATCACCACCATCAGCAAATACAGAGACAGTTTGACCTTCCAACCAATCAAGGCCTGTTAGAGTATCAACTTCCAGACCAGTATATTGATATGAGCTATCAAGCAACAATGATCATTAAGCTCTAATGGTTGTCTAAGTAAAAGTCGCTCAATCATACGAAAACCATTACGTTCAACAAGCGCATACAGCACCGTCTGATCAGCTTCGGGAATAGCCGCCACCGATAAGAACTTGCCTTGCGTCTCATGTTCAGCCCAAGCCCATACTTGTTGCTGTGGTTCATAAGTAAGCGAAAGCAATTTGCCATCATCACGAACAAAGAAAACCATACTTAATGGATTGCGCACTAAAGCACAGTCAACAATCTTATAACCATCAAATAAGTGAGGACACATGATTGATAAATCCATCACTTGATAATTTGCGTTATAGCCTTGTGACATTGAGATTTCATGGACATGGCCTGTCTGATCCGATGAAAAGACAGCAGCACCACCAATCTGAACAGGCGTTACATCATTTGCACCGACATAAGATTGAGGGTTTACGCTAACACTTGATGCTGTAACAGCACCATCAGCAGATAACTTCCAGACTGCACCACTGGTAAGAATCATTAAATCGCTGATTGGTACCAGGTGCTTTACCCCATTGCCGTCTCGAGCTGCAAAACGGATTTGAATTGAATCTGTATCCTGTAGTGGAATGTGATAGCCAAAATTATCATCTGTTGCAGTACGCGACATGCGCAGCCATTGTGGAGATTGAAAACCACCGCCATAGACTTTGCGTTGGCCATGGTATGCAACTGCTGTTGGATAATACTCGAATGGGTCTCTAATTAATGGTGGTGTGAGTTCCCCATTAGTTTCAATATAGTCATCAGTAAAACTTAATTCTGTTGTTTCACCAATATAGCTTGCAAGGCCTGAACGTAGTTTAAATACGTTATAGCGCGTTGCACCAGTTACCGCATCCCATGTGATTGTGTTGTAGTTTCCAGATAAAGTTAAATCATTCAGCACCACTGCTGTGCGCGTAGATGCAGCAGATTCATTTTCCTCATTCACTGCTGTAACTTGATAAATATATTCACGCTCAACAAATGCATCATGTTGTGCCCCACCTGTGGCATATTTGTCTTCAATATGAGCTGTAGCTGCTGCATTTAACGGTGCATCAAGCCCATACCCGACAGTCACAAGCTCTGTTGTCCAGTTGGTTGCTCCACGACGAATGATTTTCGTGGTGGGTAATTAGGGTGCGTGATCGTAATCACATCTGCTGATTGCGCATAGCGAAGCTGCATTAAGTGTTCAGCAGCATATGGCAATACAATTTCTAATGGCGTGCCAAGATCATTTAACAGCATTCCACCTTCAGCAAAGAAGTTCACCACGCCTTCGCGGATCACCAGTACAACAGCTTGTTCTTCACTGAATACGAATGGGATTAAACGCATGGTACCAAGTGAATAATCATAGTGATGAACATAACGGAAGCCTGCGCGATAAGTCAGCCCACCATACAGTTCAACATAGAAATTTTACACTTGGCTACCCCTGTTTGATATTTAGCTTGATCAAAACGTCCAAACATCTCAGGGGAAACAATACCGCCATTAAATGAAAATTGCATTTATCTTGCCTCAATCATTGAGCCTGTAAAATCAGGACGGTTTTCAATCCGGTGTTGTTGTAGGTCGTTCGTAACAGCTTCACCATGAGCTAATTGATATAACTGCATCATCGACATTTGCTTTTGCTCATTCTGCGTCAATGGGCCTGCAATCCGTGCAGCAAGTAAATAAGACAAAGCCAATTTGAACTTCATTGGTAATACTGCTAAATCTTTCACATCACGTACATAACGCAGTACTGGTGCTGAATCATCAGTAAATAGATGATCACCTTCAATGTAAAAGCGTGAGCCTGATTCAAGTTGAAATGGTCGAACCATATCGCTCGGCAAAACAAATGCAGTTTGTGCGGTATATCCAGCATCAACGTTCAATGCCATACGATTAACAGCAAAAGTCCATTGGTGCGGATCATCTAATAATTCTTGTCTACAAATTGGGTAATAGGTATTACACAAGTTTGCATGTTGTGTTCTTTCATTTAGATCATTAACAACATAGCCCTGTGCAAGATGCGACAGGGCTAGATTGCAAAGATCAACAATTGATCTCATAAGGATTTACCCTGATAGTATTGGTTAGGCAACAACAACCCAATCTTCTGCAAATAGATCACCAGTTGATGGAACCCACCCCATAGCTAAGGTGTCTTGCGCTGTTTTAAGCGTACAGTAAGGTGCAACATCTATATAACCACCAATCTTCTCAGCATGGGCTTTGTTATGGGGATTCCAAATATAGGTGGATTCAACTTGTTTGGATTCCCCTTGGGCAACTACGTATTGGTCTTTGCCATTCCAACCACTACGAGCAACTTTTTTACCTTGTTTCAATGCAATAAGCGCATCACCAAACTTAAAGAGCCACTGGACTTATAGGATTGTTCAAACACATCTTTAGGAGACCATGAAATATAACCAGCATGACGTTCGTCGTTTGGCTTGCCGCCATCCACATATTCGACTAAGTAACCTTGTTCAGTTGGATCTTCATTTTCAGGAATCTGCCAACCGCGATAATCGTTATATTCACCGCGAGTCATTGTTGTTGCTAAAACTGATTTGGTGCCAACATATGCACACAAAGCATGCGCTAATAATTTCTTGTTCATTTTCTAATACCTTTCGCTATGGATTCATTAGGTAAAAGCCCGTACTGATACGGGCTTTGATTGGCTTATTTTTGTGAATTTTTAGCAGTCAAAAGCTCGACGATTTGAGGATTGGTTTCTTCACCAGTCAGCTCAATACCAGCCTTTGCAGCTTCTAAAGTGAGTTCTGCCTTGTTCATGCGTGAATATGCAGGTGGTTTATCTTCCGAATCAGATTCACCTGAACCTTGTGTTCCACCAGTTGGGGTTGAAGCAGTTACAGGCTTAGGATTCACATCATCAAACCAAAGCGCAGTTTCACCTTCAGGTACCAAAAACACTTCATTTTCTTGGATTAAGCGGTCTTTATAAAAACCCTTTTGATTCGCACGTACTTCCTTCTGAGTCATTTATTAAGCCCCTGCATAACTGGATAAGCAGCATTCACATCACGATGGTCAGAAATGTGAGCAAACACGGTGCCTGCTGTGAATGGACCACTCGCCACAACATAGTTCAAACGTACATAGCGTTTCGTTTTAACTGGAAGCATAACTTCTGCCACTGTGCCAGCAATAAGCTCTGCACCAGTGTAAGCACGCGAAGTTTCAACTGTTTCCCAAGTGCTATTGTCATTGGACTGTTGAAGCTGCACAGTGATGGTTGCCGTAGTTGGTGAAAGGTTTTTACCTCGCACCAACACTGGAAGGCGATTCACGCTAGTTGAAGCTTTCTGCAAATCTAGCGTATCTGTTGATACCGCTGTGACTGTAATAGCCTGATCAAGCGACATCACTAATAATTTATCGATAAACATGGCAGCTCCTTAAACCACACGAGATTCAGTGTTTAGCAATGCATCAACACGACGAATTGGAATACCATCAAATTTAGTCACTGTGCGGCCACCTTGTTCATCAGTGGTAATGCGTACATTCGACCCTTTAACGCTTTGGCGACGTAAGAATGAAGAAATTGTACGGTTTGCATAAATAGCAACACGACCAGAAGTTTTACGTGCAATAACTCAGCGGCTTGTGCAAGCAAGTCGAATAGATCAGCACCTGCGCTTGCATCTTTGGTTAGTGCTGTAACATCGATGTTGGCAATACGAACAATCGCACGCCAGTCACGAACAGTTACACCAGCATTCCATTCAAAGTGAGTTCGTAATACCTGATGCATCATTCCACCAGCTTCTTCTTTGGTCGCTTCACCTAAGTTACGGATTTGCAAACCTGCTTTGGTGCCACGTGGGTAAATACCGTGAACAGTATCTTTGTGCCAAACCACAAACCAAATTGAAGTGTTGTTATTACCAGTACCACCAGCATCTAAAATGTTGCGCTTATTTGCAGGGTTGGTTTGTGCAATGTCATTAAACGAGGGGAAAAACCTGTAAATGCAGCAGGTGTATCACGCGAGTTACCATAGAGTAATGTTTCACCCATAGTTTGACCCATACCTTCAACGAATGCCGCATCTTCACTTGCACGCCATTCTTGAGGGTTGCTTTCCATTTCATAAAGCTTTTATCAACTTCTGAGTAAGTTTCTAAAAGACCACAAGTGTCACGAATTGCAGCAGTTGCTGCTTTCTCAGCAGGGACACCGTAGTTCAATAAACGCCAAGCACCCTTAGGTAAGCCTGTACGAATAGTTGTCTTGTGTCCTGTGCCATCGTTTGCTTCAATCCATACCATATCGTCAAGCATCTCATTGCTTGCGCTTAAGATTTCAATAACCGCACTTTCGGGCGTTTGTCCGTAACGTGCAGCTAGATCCATCAAGGTTGGTTGTAATTGTGCGATTACAGACATATTAAGCCCTCTGTTAGTTATTTATCGCCATACCAAAGTTGTCCAAGACTTGGCGTTGTTGTATTTGATCCTTGACCTGTAGTTATGCTGTCTGGTTGCAACAGTTTGCCTACTTCAGTCATAAAGCCAATTACATCAGGGTGATACCAAGTCCACTCATGTATAGAATCTTAGAGATTTGTCGCCACGGGGTAAGCTGAAGGCACGTTGCGCTGTCAACAGGTTAGCCTCTAATTTATCCCCACCGTATTCAGCATCTGCTTTAGCCGCATCCACCCAAGATGCAATTGCTTTTTTGCTGCTCTTGAACTTGGCGCTGTTGCATTTGAACACCTAAATCAACAAGCTTTTGAACAGCTTCTTGCGGCATTTTGAACTGTTGACCAGCTCCTGAAGAACCTTTGAATCATCACCATTCAGCTCAAACCTTCAGGCATAGTGAAGTCTGCATAAACGATAGGCTGTTCGGCTGGTGATCTTGACCTAACAATGTTTGTTGCTGTTGCTGCTCAGTTGTTGTCGTTGCTGTAGTTTCAACAGCAGGTGTAGTTGTAGCCTGCGTTTCTACAGTTGTGGTTGCTGGAGTGGTTGTTTCACCAGGTGCAGAAGCTGTTGTTGTGGTCGAAGTATCAGTCGTTGTTTGGTTGGTTGTTTCGCTCATGGCTCACCTTCTCATTTAATGCATTAAGTTTTTTGAAATGTTCACTTTGCATGGCAATCCATGCGTCAGAATTTGCTTGGGTGATTTCACCAATGATGAAAAGCCCCATCTCTCGACGGCCTTCCATAAAAGCGAAATCACTAGGATTGGCTCCACTGGCGTAAGTTGGTTGAAAAATTGCTGCACGATTAATTAAGCGTTGTAAGAAGCGTTTTCCGCTATCAGTCTTAAGCACTGAACGCAGATCGTTAAGCTCATTCTCGCGCTCGTTCTCAATTTCTTTGGCGTTATCACGATTCATTAGACAATACCTCCTTTCAATCGCAGATTGCCTAATGCCTCTGCATCCGTTTCACCAACTGTTTTCATTGTGTTGGCTTGCTGTTGCTGAGTTTCAGCTTGTGCCTGTGCCAAAGCTTGTTGCTGTGCAATTTGCTGTTGCTGCGCACGTTGAGCGCGACGTTGGTCAATTTGTTTTTGGTTGCGGAAAATCGTAGGAGATGCACCAATAGTGTCTGCGTACTCGTCGATATACTTATCCGAATCAAACTTATCCAATACATCTGGATTGATTTGTGCAACGGTAGAAATCATTTGCAGGCATACGTTCAAGATTGGATGCACCAGTAGCACGCTGCGCCATTGCCAAAATAGACACAAAATCAATTTTTAGGTCCGTACCTTGGATTTGTGGTGGTGCTGAATCACGTAAAAACTGAGTGGTCTCTAAAACACGACTTACACAAATTTCAACCAGTGGACGTAATAGTTCATCAATTTGACGTTCCACCACTGGTCCAAGCATCAGCATCTTTTCAGATTTGCGCTCATATACCTCAGTAGCTGTCATCTGCCCTTTGTCGTACTGATCCAGCATTAAGAAAAATCTTTGTACATTGCACGATTAATACGATCTTGGTTTTGCAGAATAATGGTATTCACACCACCTAAATCAAATTGCACGTTCAACATAGGCTGAACTTGTGCGACTTGGCTTGTCGGAGTTGGATTGTAGTAAGCAATACCATTTGGCAGAGTTTCTTTCTCTTGGCCTTTCAGGTATGACGGGATCAACATTGGTGGGCTAACTTGATAATCTACCCCTTAGCAATTTGTTGATGTCCTTTCTGCAATGCGCGTAAATCACCTAAACAATCGCTTGCAGGTGATTCACCATAAACATCACTGCTTGATACCGTCCAACGACCTACAATGACCTCAAAACTCTCTAAACCATTTCACGCAATAATTTCTCTTGCTCTTTTTCCTCAAAGTAAACCGAAGCAAAGGCATATTTTAGCGCCATAGCCTTTTGCGTCTCACGTGATAAATCGCATGATGAATCGTGTATTCCTGTTCGGTGTTGTCATTTTCAAATGCTGATTTGATTTGATCTGAAACATTCTCTATCCCAATTGTTTAACAATGTTGGCAACGGTTAGTTTGAACTTGCGGAATACACCATTGGGTTTATTGAACTGATCCACGGTGATAGCAAATTCACCAAAGGACATAGGAATCATATCCATGAGCTCAGCATCTGGTGAACGTGGTGCCAAGGCAGCACATGTACCAAAAGCACCTTCTTGCAGGTAGTTGTTGTGCATGGTGCGATAAACATTGCTTTTGGCAAATGTTGCATAACATACGTCTTGCAAGTCCTTGAGCCATTGCTTGACCTGAATGTCTTTTTTCAACATTGGATCAGACGCTTCAATTACAAACCAAGGTCGGCTTGGTGACATAGTTCCAGACAACATACCTGCTGCAAGAACCTTCAAAGCATCCTTGCCTGTGTTATCTACAATCTTGCGCCATGCTGAACGATCATGCTTTTCCTGATTCTTGATTGACTTAATCGCAACAGGTAAAACATGCAATGCAATCTCAGCACAATGATCGTCATAATCATTGACGCGGTTTTGCCATACTGTATCGAAACGCTTTTTAAGCTTCTTGATTGCATCTGCGTTCATATTAGCGCCCTAAAAGAGTTTTTTTGCCCAAACGTAGTTCTTCATCATTTACGCCTGTTGTGTCGGTATACAAAGTATTAGCGATGCCGCCAGACATAGAATTTTGTGCTTGTTGTGCTCGATCAATTACAGCCGAAGAATCTGCTGCTTTACTTTCCTGTTTTGTTGGCTGTGCAGGTGGAGCCACAACCTGTGCTTTCTTGGGCTCCATACCAAATAGTTTTGCAGTTCCATCAAGAACGCTATTACCACCAATCAATAAATCACCAATATTGCTGCTACACATGGTCATATCTCCTCGTTTGTGTTTTCACATTCTGACATTGGCACTTCATAGATTCCCCCTTTGCTGTTGACACTACTCATACGGATCATATTCACGACGTGCTCTTGATCCATGAACCATCTGCATGATGTGACGCTTAGGTGTATCTATCTGTGCCATGATGATTGCAGAGCCACGGTCAGGACTTCGCCCTATACGCTTCACAATGTCCTCACGTGATTCAGCCTTGATGTTCTTGCCCTGTAATGACCAACGCGGTGCAGTCAGGTCGGCAAGTAATTTAGGATCATCAGGAAGTGCAACAATGCTGCCGTATGCAGGGTCTAATGCTTCGCGGAACTGCCACCAAAGCTGTGAACGTAGATTGAAAAAACTCAACTGGCCTGAACGGTCGAATGATGTAGCAGCTTGGCGCACATCAACTGGTACTACATGCATGCCTGATTGATTAAGGAAGTCATAAGGACTGGCACCTACCCCAATCACATCAATATGAATTGGCGCATGGTCACGGGTATTACCAACGGCAAACGAAGCTACACATGGGCCATCAAGTGAATCTGCACCAGCCAATAAATCTGCATCTGCATACCAGTATTGATAACGTGCATATCCAATCGTTTCATCACGTCCACCGCGTGCAACGTCCAAGCCGTATGAATCCATTTCAAAGACACCACGATTCAACATGCGCATTTCTTCGTATGGCTTCCAACGTGCCTGTGCAGCTTCTACCCATGCAGTCGGAATGATTTGCCATGGATCATCTTCAATACCAGCACTGAAATCACCGTAGAGCATTTGAGACCTCAAAGGTTCAGGCAGGGATTGCAAAGTATTCATGTAGCCTGTTTCCATGTAGTACTTATTGTCTGTGACACGCGCAGGGATAAACGTCCGTGATTTAGGCTTGATGATAAATTCAGGCTTAAATTGCTCTGGATCGAACTCATAGCAAGGCTCACCATCAACCAAAACAAACTGCTCAGGTCGCGCAACTTCCTGTTCCTTGCCACCGATCATTGCGAAATAACGAAGCTCACCAGGTTGTGCAGGGTTTGGATAACCCTTCTGCAACCATGGTGCGAAATAATCCAATACCCAACGTCCCTCTGCGGTTGTTGGTGGGTTGAAGGTCAGAAGGCATTTAGGCTTGATGTTTGGGTCACTGGTACGATTCCACCCCATGATGAAGCGTGCTTGTGATTCACGAATCTCTGTAGCCTCATCCAGTGCCTTGAGATCATGTGCACGACCTTGCCAACGCTTTTCATCACCGATGTTATCCAGACCACCAAACTCTAAAAGACGGCCATTATCCAAACGCCATGCAGATTTTTGAGAGTTGAATCCGTTCTTATGCCCAACAATCTCTTCAATGCGCTGAACAATACCGTCCGTCTGCGCTTTCTCACGACGTACAATCAACACACGCTTATGGATATTCAGTGCAAGCCCTGCGAGTAAATCCGTCTTACCACCACCTGCTGCGCCACCGTAGCCAATCACATCAGCCGTGGATAAATATGCAGCCATTTGAGGGCCTTCAAGCGGAAACCAAATTGGAGCATTTGCAAGCAGCTTAAGTACTTCTCTGTGCTCGTCTTCATCCAGTGACAGCAAGTACTGCTCAATTTCCTTTTCTGTCATATCAGCAAGTAAGGAAAGGATTTCATCGTCAGGGTTTTTAGACATGCTCACCCTCTTTGCACACAGGGCATTCAACTAGTTCAGGAATAACAACCTGATCCTTGTCATCAAATTGAATCACACCCATTGCAGACCAGTACAACTTGCGCAATTCAGGTGTGTCTTGCAGGTGGTGAAATGCAAGCTCAAATTTGTATGTGCATGAAGTATTGTGTACTTTGCTTTGTTGATCTTCTAAACATTCAACAATTTCTTCATAGACACGTGGCATAACTTTATCTAAATCATTCATTTCAAAATGATCTTTAACAAATCTCAAAGTCATCTCTAAAAATTTAATGCGTTGTTTTTGTCGGTTAGAGTATTTTCTCCACTGTGTGTTTGCTTCTGCCAAATGGTTGACTTCAAATTCTTGTTCACTTGTCATTTCGCTTTATCCTTCGCCTTTTTAAGCTTGGCAATCGCAGATAGTTTTTTGCTGTTGGATGTGGTTTCGGTTAATGGATTTTCTGGATCGTTGCTATGAACCAACTGATCCTTGAACATTCCGATGTGCTGACCTGCTTTGATCAATGCTGCTACTTGGTCATGAAATTTAATTTCAATGCCGTGCTGCGTCTCTTTGACACCTGCATACAAGAGCTTTGCTTGATCACTCACGCGAGTTGTATCTTCGATATAGGTGAAGCCGTGTCCTTGCCCTCTGCATTCAGGGCATTTAGGGTTTGGCTCTTTGGTTCGGTCAAAACCAAAGCCACCATCACAATCAGGCGGTGGCAGTTGTCGTGCTTTGGCTTGATAAATTGCATTGTGATACTCGCCATTGGTCCACTGGTAATAATGATCTTCACCCCAGCAATAACGGCAATTCACACGTACAAAACGCTGTAACTCATTGGGATCAGCCGTAGCCATTTCCCACAATCGATTTAAAACCTTGTCTTGGGTAATCTTGTTGCGTTCAGCAAGTTCAGCCTCGCCCTTTGCAATCGCTTCCTTCACACTAAGTTTTGCTAAGTTCTGTGCTCCAATCTCGTTTGCAGTCTTTGCTGAATATCCAGCACGAATTGCCGCTTGAGTGGCGTTACGATCCTTCAAATACTCTTCAACAAATCGTTGCTGTTTCCCACGTAGAGACATCAAATCACCTCCTTGTAGCAATACCTGTTGCAGATTCTTCGGCACATCTCATGGGATATGTCGTATTTGTGCGCCAATTGACGATAGGACAGCCCTGAAGCATGAAGCTGACGGATATTCTTAATATCGCTCTCAGACACCTTAGGCGTTGAACTACGCTTCACCTTGTCTTTGACATGGAACTGAGTCAGGAACGCAAGTACTGGCATATTTTTAATCCCTCCTAAACGCTCATGCCCCAAATCAACATGCCAGCATCACGCTGCTCCTGATTTGTTCGACCTACCCAACCAGTGAGACGATTAAAATCTTCTGAATTGGTTTTAGATTTTGTTGGCTTCACTTCGACAACTGGCAAACCTAAGTGCTGTGCCATCTGCACAAGTAACTTGCCTGTTGCATGGTTTTCACCAACACGTTTTGAAATCTGCTCATTGACCGCAAGTGATTTCTTCGCACCGCTTCTGAAATTTGCTTTCTTGTTTAACCAACCAGCTTCAATCACAACTTTCTTGATCATGTCTTGTTGGTCGTGAAAGAGTTCAACCACATCTGCAAACTTGAGATTCTTCAGCTCAAAATGCGATTTCCCCAAAACTGCCACACCCGATTTTTCTAAATCAGGATCGATACCGATGATGATTTTAGACATGAGCACCCCCAACACGTGCATCAGCCCAATTACACTCCACTACGGTTAAACCATCGTGCTGGAAGCGTGACCACAATCGGTCCCCTAGGTCATCACGTAATTTTTTCAAGGTGAAGTTTGAAATCAACATGGTCGGTTTTTTGCAGTCGTATCGCTTGGTTAAAACTTTGTGAACAAGCTCAATGCGCTTATCACGGTCATGCAATCCGTATTCATCCACGATCAACAAATCGTATTGAGAAAACTCATAAATCACAGCTTCCTCGGATTGATCTTTCGTGTCCTTGTCCCATGCGTTCATGATCCGCTGTGCAATTTCTTCACTGGTGATGCAACGCGCTTTAAGCCCACTTTTCAGAAGATTCTTAGCCGTTGCACAAGCAAGGTGTGTTTTACCTGTCCCTGTCGATCCAACCATGATGAAATTTGAGTTTTGTTTTTCAGCAATCCGTTTTGCAAAGTTTGCACATTGGCTCAATGCATTCGCTTGACCTTGGGTGGTGGTGTTGTAATTCGAGAATGACGAATGTGCATGTCGATCTGGAAGCATTGCCCCTGCAATGTGCTTTTCAAACACTGCTCGATTTGTTTCTGATTGGTGTTTAGATCGATCAGCATTCACGTATTCACTCGCACACATAGGGCAAATCAAATTCCCACCTGCCACAAGTTTTTGAACTTGGTGCAGCTCACAAACAACCTGTGAGACTGCATGATTACTGAATTGAAAATGTGCGTTCATGTCATGCCCTCAGGTAGTTGGACTGTGCCGTGAAACGGTTGATCGTTTTTGGGTTGGTTGTCCCAATCGTCGTTGACGTTCTTGTTGTCGTGCTTGGCCTTGCTTTTGGAATCAGTACCAGGTTTTCGCTGCTTGAATTTATCAATGAGCCATACAGCAAACTTTCGGGTTCGCTGGTTTTCAGTGAGGTCTGGTCTGTTTTCCCAATGGGCGTTGAAGTTACCAAGGTGAAATTGGTAATCAGGCATGTTTAAAACGGATTCAGCCTGAGCACCTACGCTTTCACGAATGACGTTCAGCAAGAAATTTGAATCGGGTTTCCAAGAGTCGTCTTGTTCAGATTTTTGGTTCGCGTCTTGTGTGTGTTTATTAATATCTATTCTATTTACGTTCTCTTTACTCTCTATTGCGATCCCCTGACTATTCGGGTCGGTATCGCCCCCCGATACGGGTTGCGATCGTGACTCGACCATTTTGGCAATCTTTTTAGTTAACGCTTTGGATTGCGGTGCGATACTTTTTAGTCGGTAAACTGCATCGCATAGCTGACCTTCCAACTCAGAAGTATCAATATCAATACTCCATCGTTTTGCGTTGCCATGTGCTCCAGATACAGCATTGGCAAGCTTTTCAATCCAAGCCTCTAATGCTTTCTCTGCAACAACGTGGTGATATAAACGTCCATCGCCACCATCAATCCAACCACGTAAAACATGTTCTTTTACTTTTTTCCACTTGGTACCCATACCCGATAGATGCGCAAGCATCTTGTCATTGTTGGGAATACTTGCCGCAGGGATTTGCGACCACGATTTCAACCAAAGCGTCATACTTGCAACTTTTTCTGAATCATCTCCAAGAATCCATGTTTCAGAATTCAAAAGACGATCAATTTCAATCGGCATGTATGGAAAATTTGATACATCACACTCTTTTGGTGTTAGTGGAATTTTTGAATCACTCAAGCCACACCCCCTAATCGAATTGCGGCAGCACCGATCACCATAAAAATGAACAGCAGTGCTTTATTAAGGTCCTTCATGTTGCCACCTGTTTTTCACATGCTGTGCCCAACCTTTGCATGGCTTCATACGCTTCTTGTCTTCACTGGTCGGGCAGTCCAGATTCTCAATATCTTTATGGCAATAAAACACCGCATCCGATTCCAAAGCATGAGCCAAGTCAGATTGAGTCGTAAGACAGTGATTTGCGAGAGTTCCGCAGCGATATGCACATGATTCGCATAGCACATCTTGATTAGGTGCTTTCTGAGCCAAGATCAGCCCATTCAAAGCACCATGGAAACTAGGTGAGATTAGCTTTTCAATCGCATATGGATGCATACCGCCATTCGTTACCATGTGCAGATAAAGAGTCTCATCACATGATTGAGCGTAATTCACAGCTATATTCAGAACATTACCAAGCAAGCCCAACAGTTCATCATGAGACTTATCACCAAAGCTGTTTTTAATCGCCTGTAAGCGTTCATCCTCAGACAATTGGATAATGTCTGTTAGAGCGAGAATTGAAGTGTTGTCGATCATGCAGCACCTCGCATCAAAACCAATTGTTTTGCAGTGACGGTACGTGCTGAAATATCAGGACCAAATGACCAACGGAACTTGGCATAGACATGCACAATTTCGCAGTTATCAATGCGCATAGTTGCAGCCACGCGATAAGCCCAGCCATCCAAACGAACAACTTGACCAGGCTTGAAACGAGAACGGGTTTTAGGGCGACGTAGGTTCATGCTGTAACCCCATTCGCTTTTTGCTTTTCTTCGCGCTGCTTGAACACACACTCAGCATGGATGACACGAAAACCTTTAGCGTCTTGGCGCTTTTCAAAATGCCCTGCACCTTTTGCAACGAAGTGCGTGCAGTAATAGCAATAACCACTAAAGCGATTTCTCATGACTGCACCTCGAATACTTTACGAAGCGCATCAACCACCATTTTTATTTTTTCTTCCGAACCCCACCAGCCATAGTTAAAGTCAGCATCATGTAAACCACTGTATTTTTCACCAGTGAAACCTTGAGGCTCAGAATCATCTAAATAAAGGATTACTTGACCAACTTCGGGACGATGTGAAAAAGGCGCAGGCACTTCGATGCCGTTGATAGTGATAGTTTTTGGCTTAATACGGAAAAAGACCTTCCGTTCATCATAAAATCCAGTGAAAAATAATTTCGTAGAAGTGTCGTCTGTGTCTGGAATGAAATCAGTCCAACGAATTTCATCCCAAGGTTCTAAAGAAATCTGAACCTTTTCACCAGCCAAAGCAGCAGCTAATGCAGCCTTACCATCAATTAGATCCTCAAATCCTTTAACCTTGATAGTTTCCACTGCAACAGCTTTCAAACCTGATGTTTTATCGTTGATAGATTTACATTCGACCCATTTACTGTTGTTTTCTGAATAGGTGTGAAAAATGCCTGTACTTGATTTAAAAACAGGATAATCAGGTCTATCACTTGCGACAGTGATCGAGTAATTCGCATCACTTACATCATTTCGATTCAAGACAACTAAGTCCTGTTCTGAAGGATTCAATGCTGTATTCGTCATGCTTCTTCCCCGTCATCCAACCCAGAAACAAACAAAGCCACTGGAGCCGTTTCACCTTCAATAATCAAACAGTGATTGCACTGTTCCCCGTTAAACTCTGGACATTTGCCAGCACACTTATGTTCTGTTAAATTAGTCATGTTCTTTAATCTCTCTGGTTGATGAACAACTAAGCCTGATGTCAGATATCAGGCTTTTTCTTTGCTTAAATTCCCGTGAATCCCTTCCAATCCCTCTGAAAAGCTCACCTCAGTAGACAAGTCCCGCACTAAAGCTCCTAATCCCAAGCGCTCAAAAGATTTTGCTTGTAAATTAAGAACATGCCACTCACCCACGATTTCTTTTTCAAGTAAGAAAGCGAGGTATTGAGCAAGGTCTTTACCCTTAATTTCAGCGAGAGTTTTTGCTCGTTCATGGATCTCTGGAGACAAGCGAACATGCGTAGATTTCTTTTCAAGACTCATACTTTCACCATATGTGGTTGGTGCTTAATTGGTTCCTTACCTTCCGCTAAATCACGGATTTGGTATTCCCTTGCTAATGGGATTTTATTTTCAGGCCATTGATAAACGGCTGACGGCTCGATTCCAAGAAGTCCAGCCAACTCAACCCCATTTACCTTAAGCAGCTCATAAGCTTCTTGCTTGGTCATTTCCAACATCCTAAAAAATAAGATTTCTTATTATTTAATCAAAGAAAACTTATAAAAGCAATATGTAAGATAACTTATATGGAAAAGCAAACTACTGGTCAGCGCATACGTGCGCTTAGACGCTCGAAAAAACTTACTCAAGTGCAGCTAGCTAAGATTGCAGGCGTAAGTTCGCCTGCTGTCACGGAATGGGAAAAGGATAGCTATTTGCCAAAAGCGGCCTCATTAGAGGCAATGGCAAATGAGTTCGGAGTCACGACTGAATATATCCTGACTGGTAAAGGTGAAAGTAGTAGCAGTTCATCTAATGTGACTCCTATCTCACCTAAAATGGCTCCAGTACTGTCATGGGTTCAGGCAGGTGTATTCACCAATGTTGAAGCAATTGACATGACTCAAGTTGAGGAATGGCTCCCTCTTCCAGAAGATTGTGAAGACTGCTTTTATTTGAAAGTACAAGGCTCAAGTAACGCACCCATGTTTATCGAAGGTGACTACATCCTGGTAGATCCTCACGTTCAATACAGCGATATTCAATCTGGTGATTTAATTGTTGTTCGCAAATTGGATGGTGCGACATTTAAAAAACTGGTGATTGAACCTGATGGCTCAAGATACTTACAAGCCCTTAATCCTGACTTTAAGCCAAACATCATACATCTCGATGAAGAATGTGTTTTTGTGGGTGAGGTTATTGATTCTGTTCGCTATATTTATAAAGCAAAGCGAAAAATTAAAATTTAACAAACAAAACAATACGAGTTATTTTTAATGAAAATCATAAGGTTCGCACCTCTTGTTTTAGGTTTGGCTCTCGTTGGATGTGGTGAACCTCAGATCACTCAAGATGAGTATGATGAGATGGTTAGTGAAAAAGACGCAAGAATTGAGGAACTAGAAGGTCAAGTTCAGAGCTTGCAAGAACATGTTGCAAACCTTGAAAGTAAGGCTGATGAAGTTAATGCTCAATTTGAAAGATTTCAAAGTGAAAATTGGCGTGATGTTGTTCCTGATGCTGAAAGTAGCTTAGAAGATTTGAACAGCGAAATTGAAAATAACTCAGAATATTCAGCATACTAATTAGATACAGAAAACCCTACTCGATCAAACCTAAAGCCCATTTTAACGCGGGCTTTTTTATTGCCTAAATTTTTTGAAATAAGTTTTCTAAGTAAAATATCTAAGATTTCTTATAATTCCTCTTGATTGAAAAACTAAGTTTTCTTATATTTATCTCACCAACAACAAATCTGAAATGTTAGGTGAATGCTATGTCAGCTAAAAACACTTCATTCAGCCAAACGCTTTCTAACCTTCAACGTGGCAGCACAATTGAAGAATTAGATGAGCTTTTAACTGAAGCGCTTCAAGCAACTCAAGACACAGGTAAGCAAAGCACTATCACTGTGAAACTCACTATTAAACCTAACGGTAATGGTGTGTACAAAATCATTGATGATGTGAAGTCTACGCTTCCTAAATTCGATAAAGAGCCGACTGTTCTATTTACAGATCGTGATCAACAGCTTGTTCGTGAAGATCCACGCCAACAAAAATTGCAGTTGGAGCATATCGATTCAGCGCCAGTTGAGCTCAAACAAATTCCAATTGGAAATGAAAAACCTGTAATCAAGCCATTAAGTTAATTAATTAACTTTGGAATATTTTCTTAAATATCAACAATTTTAAATAGGTTTATTAAAAAATGAGCGAAGCTAAAAATTCAAGCGAATGCCAAAATGCTTTCACACTTGGTCAAACTTCACTGCAACAAACACGTGGATTGCCATTTGTTGTAATTCCAGACAATGGCCGTGTTCATACATTTGAAAACACACTTGAGCGCCCTTTACATCTTGAGCAAGCTGTAAAACTAGATACTGCTAAAGACTTCATTAAATATGTAGAGCGTTTTGCAGATCAAAACTCAATTATCTTTGTGAATGTACTTAGTGGTCGTTTTAAAGCTGTTCTTGATTACCACGAAGTTAAAGAAAAATCGGACGATGGTGTGGTAGCTGCTCCACGTCACGCCAAGCATGTCGCAAATTTAACAGTTGAAAAAACCACTGAGTTTAAAAAAATTGAAGCCAGCTCAGGTGAAAAATTCACTCAAACTCAGTTTGCTTTGTTCCTTGAAGATGTAATGCCTTACATCAATCAACCGGCAGCAGCTGAACTATATGAAATCGTTCAAACATTGAATGCAAAAACGAATGTTGATTTCAAATCAGGTATTCGCACTGACAACGGTCAAGTTCAACTTCAATACAACGAAACGATTGAAGCGCGTGCAGGTGTGTCTGGTAATTTGACCATTCCTGAACAAATCGTATTTGGTATTCAAGTTCACCGTGGCGGTGAGCACTATGCCCTTCCTGCTCGTTTCCGCTACCGCATCAAAGATGGAAATATCACCTTCTGGTATGACCTTGATCAGCTTGAAAAGGCAATCGAAAAATCAATGGAAGATACCGTTGATTACATCCGCAGCGGGAAAATCGTCACCAATCAAGAAGAACAGGCCGTATTACCAGGTGTTCCTGAATACGTAACCATCTTGGAAGGTTCTGTCTAATTTACTTAAATTTTAAACGAAAAAAAGCCCCGAATTTTTGATCGAGGACGGGGCTTCTTTAGGGGGTATAGCGAAAGCTATAGGAGGGATTATGAACATGGTTTCTTTTAATTTCAAATCGGTTTTGTGTGGTTTAGGTAGTGCAGTGGTTATGACAGCAGTGTTTGCTTCAGTACAAATGTATCAACCAGCAAAGCTACCAATTGAAGAGCAGCAACAAATTACTGTTTCTTCTGACAGCTACACAGTGGATGCACTTGATCTTGGGCCATATAACGACTGCCGTCGTGATTGCCATGCAACGCTCCTTGCAGCTAATGACAGTTTTTTGATTGAAGTGAACTTCGATTATTCAGGTTTTGATAATGGCAACGGCTTCAATCGCTCTACTGGTATTCAGATAGATCGTCTTGAACCTGAGTTCGTTGGTGATGAATCAGGTGAAGAAATTAATGCATACCTTGACCGTTATGAGCTCACCAAAATCAATGAGGCGCTTGAAGAATCTATTGCTGTGAAACTTCAAAAGTTGGGAGGTTCTCATGGGTGAACTTATCGTGATTAAGCATGGTTCTAAAGGTCAGCGAAATGAGCTGCAAGCACTAGTTTATAGAATGCTATGCCATGTTGTTCCTAAAGACTATAGCGAAATCAACATTGGCAAATCGACTATTTACGTGTCGTTAGAAGGCTTCCCATGGCAAACCATCAAGTCACGCGATCCTATAAACAGTTACCTCAATGGTGAGAAATGGGGTTGGAACCCACTCAAAGTGAAGGGTTCAGGTCGTTTCGGTGGTGGTTGGGCATTTAAGTTTGGCATTACCTCTAATCAAGATTTTCGTGAATTGATCATTGATGTAGGTATCGGCTCAATTAGTTTGGAAATCATGGGGAAACGTGGAGGATTTTTCTTATGAAAATTAAGAAAATCACCTCTCAAACCCGTCGAGATTTCACAGCAATTTATGAATGTGAACACTGCGGAAATACTGAAACACGTGATGGTTACGATGATGAATTTTTCCATCGTTGCGTAATACCAGCAATGATTTGCGCGAACTGCCAGCGTACTGCTGATGAAAGCTACCGCCCTTTGGCACCTAAATATTCTGAAAATCAGGTGGTTTGATATGAATACCCAAGTCAATCGCGACCAGTTTCTTGCAGGTCGTAAAAAAGGAATCGGTGGTTCAGATGTTGCTGCAATCCTTGGTTTCAGCCCATACAAGTCACCATACCAATTGTGGTTAGACAAAACTGGCCGTAGTGAACGCTCTGAGTCTCAAAGCGAATCAGCACACTTTGGTCATCTTCTTGAAGATTTGGTTGCAAAAGAATATTCACGTCGTGCCGGTGTAAAGGTTCAGCGTGTAACACAACAATTAAGTTTGCCTGATCATCCTTGGGCAATTGGCAACATTGACCGCGCAATTATCAATCCTGAAATTTCAGGCAACGTGCGATTCAAAGATGGAAAGCTCACAACTGACAGACTGCTTGAATGCAAAACGGCTTCTGAGTATCTAGCAAAGTTATTTGGTGAAGAAGGCTCAGACCAAGTACCAGACTATTACCTAACACAGTGCCTTTGGTACCTACTACTTTCAGGCTGTGAATTTATTGATTTAGCAGTACTGATCGGTGGCAACAAGTTCCGCATGTATCGCATTGAACGTGATGAAGATTTGATTGATTCAATTTTTCGTCAAGTTAAAGCGTTCTGGTTCAACCATGTGGTTGCTGATGTCCCACCCGATCCAACTTGTTTTGATGATGTATTGCATCGCTGGTCTAAGCAAGTTGTTGGTAAACAAGTCGAAGCTGACTTAAAGCACATCAAATTAGCTGAAGAGCTCATCACTGTTCAGAATCGCCAAAAGGCTGACAAGGCGCGTGAAGATGAGATCAAGCTACAGATCGTTACCACCATGCAAGATGCAGAAATGCTGATTAGCCAAGGCATGACTATCTGTACCTACAAAGAACAATCCTCTACTCGTATCGACAGCACGCTGTTGAAAAAAGAAGAACCTGATTTATTTGCGAAATACAGCAAAACATCCAGTACGCGTGTTTTCCGTACCTCAAACAAATTTAAAGAAGCAATTTAAGGAATATTTATCATGAATGCATTAGTTCAAAACACTGGCTTTTTAACTCCTACTAACCTTCAAGAAGCGATGCAAATTGCTGATTTATTGGCGAACTCTGAAATTGTCCCAAAGGACTATCAGAAAAAGCCTGGCAACATTTTAGTTGCTATGCAATGGGGTGCTGAAATTGGCTTACAACCACTTCAGGCCATGCAAAACATTGCAGTAATTAATGGTCGTCCTTCTCTTTGGGGTGATGCTGTTCTTGCCTTGGTTCGTAGTTCAGGGTTGCTTGAGCAATTTGAAGAGACTCAAACCGACGACGTTGCAACTTGTATCGTTAAACGTAAAGGCCATAAAGCTGTTACCAAAACATTCAGCAAGGAAGATGCTAAACGCGCTGGGTTATTAACTAAACAAGGTCCTTGGTCTCAATATCCACGACGCATGATGCAAATGCGTGCACGTGGCTATGCATTACGCGATGAGTTCACGGATATTCTTAAAGGTTTTGGGGTTGCTGAAGAAGAGCGTGATAAAGAAATTGATGTGACTCCTGAGCCATCAAATATCAAGAAGCATCAAGGTGCATCTGGTCTAAAAGCACAGTTAGAACATCGTGAACAACAGGACAAGGTTGTTGATATGGCACCTGAGTTCGACACAGCAGCTCTAATTGCAGAAATTGCTGCAGCAGAGTCACTGGATCAATTAAAACAAGTTGGTTCCACTGTGCCAGATGATTTAGGTGAACCGGCTCAAACAGATATTAAAAATGCCTATGCTGCAAAGAAATTCTACCTTCAGTTGGTTGTTGATCTTGAAGATGCAGCAGATGTTGAAGTTATCAATTCAATTATGGGTGAACGATTTGAACCTAACACTTCATATCTAACTGACGAACAGATCGACAAGATCAATTCGATTTACGAACGCAAAGCAGCTGAATTAACAGCATAACTCTGGCATGTGGTGCCCTCATCGATGAGGGTGCCAATAGTGAGATCAAAGATGAATCCAACTATTGAACAACGACATGCCATTGATATGGCGATTCAAGGACAATCTTGCAAAGTAACTGCCTATGCAGGTGCTGGTAAGACATCAACACTAAAATTAATTGGCAATGCAAAGTACAACCAACACGGCATGTACCTAGCATTTAACAAGGCAATTGCAACTGAGGCACAGTCTAAATTCAATCACAATGTGAAGTGCAAAACCTTTCACAGTCTTGCATATAACTCTGTGCCACGTTGGTTGACGAACAAATTGAAGAATCGTCGCCTTATGTCTAACCAGTTGGCATACCGCCATAACCTTGAAAATTATCATGTGCCTGTCGCATTGGTAAAACAACGCGGTGAAGATGATAAAAAACGCTTATTCAATTCTAAGCATATGGCTAATGCCATGTTGAATGCAGTTGGATATTTCTGCCGTTCAAATTACAACGAGATCCAACTGGCGCATGTATATGCTGCCCTACCTGACTGGATGGATGACACCTATCGTGCAGAGTTGGCTAATGTCCTTTTACCTAAGGCATATGACTATTGGGGCGATGTACTCAATCCTACAGGGGTGAACAAATTAGAGCATGATCATTACTTGAAGTATTGGGCTTTAAGTAATCCAGTGATTAATTCTGATTTTATCCTGTTCGATGAAGCTCAAGATGCCGATCCGATCATGCTGAATGTGTTGAGTAAGCAACAAGCGCAAGTCATTTATGTGGGTGATCGCCACCAACAAATTTATGCTTTCAGAGGCGCGGTCAATGCCATGCAATCTCTAGAAATTGCCGAGACACGTTTAAGCCAGTCATTCCGTTTTGGTGAAAATATTGCTGACCTTGCCAATAAGATTTTATTCAATGTCTTGGATGAAACTATTCCATTACGTGGCTTTGAACAGATCAATTCTAGTGTTGGTGATGTCAGTGACGTGATTGCAGATGCATTCATCTACCGTACCAATGCTGCTGCCCTATCGAACATGGTTGAGTTGGTAAAAATTGGACGCGAACCACGTTTAGAGGTTGATACAGCCTCCTTGTTGAAAAACATTCAAGATGCTCAGAAGGTTAAATCAGGCATCAAGGTTCACGATGGAAGCGTATTTGAAGGCTTTAGCAATTGGGAAGAAGTTATTGAATATACCGAAGAAGTTTCAGGAAATGACCTAAAACCACTGGTTAGTCTAATTAATACAGTTGGTGAATCTGCTTTGATTGAAGGATTGATGAAAAGCAATTCAAGTGATTTTGATTGTGTTGTGACTACGGCCCATAAATCGAAAGGTCTGGAATTTAACAAGGTCAAACTTGGTGGTGACTTCTTTTATAAGGAAGCGGCTGCACCTGGTGAAAAAGTTCTATCTGAAGATGAAGCCCGACTTCTATATGTTGCTGCTACACGTGCCAAAAAAGAATTGGATATTTCGGCTTTAAATCCACTGTTCAAGGCGATTGGCTACAGCACTCAAACTCAACCTGAAGGACGAGAATTATGCGCGCAGTAGTCAAACCAAAGAACCTCTTAGGATTCAAAATTTGGTTAGAAAAACTAGGTTATGACGTAAATGCATTAAACGGTGGTTTTGCAGCAAGAGCTAAAAGCCGTGAAGCGCAAAAGGCTTATAAAAAGTCACATCATTATATGCGTGTAGGTGCCGACTTATCGGGTAACACCGCAGCACATGAGCTTGGGACTGAGTTTGAAAGACACCTTGCGGCACCTGATCAAACTTGCACACCGAAAGCAGAAAAAGAAATTCTGCATATTGTTAAAGGTGAATCACATGGAATGGGTTATCTGGTGGCTTGAAGTGATGTTGGCAATAAACGGAACACTAATTATTAATTTTGAATTATGGCGATATTGAGCAAAATTATGCGCAATTCTCTTAAAAATTAAAGGTTTTGCGCAGATATTTGCTCATAAGAGATAGGTGAAGTGATGGGTATTCAGAAAGAAAATGATTTAATTCAAGAAGCCTTTGAGGTCGAAGCTGATGAAATGGGGTTTTGCTTAGATCAAAAATGGGGTGACTATGAAAATCCTTATGAGAATAGCGATACTGCCCTTGCATTCAACCTTTTTAAAAAAGGTTGGCAAGCCAAATCCCAAGCGGTGCCTGACGGGTTTGTTTTGGTACCGAAGGACGATCTGATGACAATTTTATGCAACTGCTCTGATGCTATGGAGAATGAATCAACATCCTCTGTCTTTGATGAAACAGGCGAACCCTCCACTTGGTTCGATCATCATGTTGAGGCTGAGAGAAGAATATTAAAAGCAATCCCAAATGCACAGGAGCAAAGTCATGACAGCAATTGAATTTGTTCAAAAGTTTGGCTGGGGTGCATCTCAATACTGGACTGGTAGGTTTAATGCTGTTAATGAGGTTGAGGAAAAATTTATAAATACCCAGTTTAGAGACGATTTAAAAAAATATATAGATGCTTATGAGTTGGTGCAGAAGTTTGGCGGGCTGGAAGAAGCTAAAGATGAATACTTTAGTTGTATTCAAAATAATGAGAACGGCTCGCATATAAGTGAAGCCATCACCCTTGTTGAAAGTGTGGAAAGTTTGAAGGAGGTGACTTGATGGGAGCTTTAAAATATACAATTACAGTTGAATCTGATGTACCTCCAAAGATTTTCTTAGGATCTGATATCGGTGGTGCAACGGTGGTCGGGATGCAACAGGAAAAGGTTGAATTGGTATCCGCTGCGGATATTGCACAGCGACATGGCATTTCAGTTGCAACCGTGCGCAGACGTCTAAGTGCTATCAACCAAGGAACTGAGGGTAAATTTCTCTATGACCCAGTTAAAGCATCCCAGTTATTAAAAGACAGCACATCTAAACGTGGAAGAAAGAGAGCTTGTTAGCTCTCTTCTTTTTATGAATTAAACATTTCAACCAGTTCATCTGCATCTGGGTTGTAATAGACATTCACTAGAACTTCAATTTTTTTATGGCCAGTAATTTTGGCTAATACCTCTACTGGTAACTTTCTAATTTTAACCATTCTGGAAATTGCTTCATGGCGTGTGTCATGAAAATGAAAATCTTCAATTCCTGATTCTGCCTTTCTTCGCTCCCATAACTTTCTGAATGCATCAGGGCTTTGTGGAATGATTTGCTCATCCTCATGCGGAATCAGAGCAATCAGCTCTTTGGCAAACTTAGATAATGGCACATTACGTTTAGAGCCATTTTTAGTTTTTGGAAGGTGTACATAGCCGTCATAAATTTCTGAACGCTTCATGTTCAGAATCTCACCCTTGCGCATCGCTGTTTCGATAGCAAAAAGAAAACCCCAAGCAACATAATGCTGTGGCAATGTCGGTACCTGCCCTATTTCATATTCCAAGAGCTTCAACATCGTATCAATTTCAGTCTGAGAAATTCGACGGTACCGTGATTCAGGTTTGACTGGCTTCGATATTTGCATCCAAACATTTGAATCCAACAAGAACATTTCTTTTTGAGCATATGTGTACATTGCTGAATAGAGTGAAATCTCTTTAAGCACAGTATTTTCTTTTACTTCAGTACAACGCTTATTTCGCCAATTAGTTAAATCGAGTGGTGTAATGTCATGAATATTTTTATGGGCCAACTCACCCATCTTTTTTTCAAAGGTTTTGTACTGCGTCAAAATCCAATCTTTAGACTTTGTATGCTTGCCTACTTTGTCCCAATAAACATCAAATAACTGCTTATAGGTGAAAACAGGTTTTTCATTTATTGGAGCATCTTCTTTGGCACCTGCTTTCAACTCAAGTATTTTTATTGCTGCCCACTGCTCACATTCTTTTTCTGTATCGCGGGTTGCTGAGTAACGCTTTCCATCGAACATTAATTCAATTCGATAGGCATCACCTCTTTTTCTGGCTTTGGGTAATTTCATCGTACAGGTCTTGGCGTAATCTTGGCGTAAATTATGGCGTATTTTTACCAAAAAGAGCAACAAATGCACCAATTGCGCCAAATTACATGCAAAAAAAAGACC